>DATAKA010000035.1:0-40355 GCA_036261855.1 Phycisphaerales bacterium
GCTTGTGCCGCTCCACCATCAACAGCCCGATGCCCAGCAGCAGGCTGAGCGTCACAACCTGCAGCATGTTGCCATCGGCCAGCGCCTTGAAGGGGTTGGTGGCGAACGCGTCGAGCACCTGAGACCAGAGGGTGTTCTTGCTCTCAAAGTCGTTGAACGAGTCTACACGCTGCTTGGCAAGTGTGGCCTGCTCGGCGAGCAGTTGCGTCCGTGTCGCGTCGTCGATGTGCGTGCCGGGGTGGACAGCGGTGGTGATCCCGATCGCGATGCACACCGCCAGAACGGCCGTGAGGCCAAAGACGCCCAGCGTCCGGGCGCCCATCCTGCCCAGTTCCTTGGGGTCGCCCACGCCCGCGACGGCGGCGATGAGGCTGAACAGCACGACGGGCACCGCTACGAGTTTCAGCAGGCGGAGGAAAAAGTCGCCAAGGAACTTGGCCGCCTCCGCCAGAAACCGTGCGGCTTTGGCTGTAAAAGCCGCGCCCGTGTTCGAGTCGCTGGTGGCGTGCGACAGGAACGCCTTGGCATCGCCCACGCCCATGGACTCCCAGGTCTGGGCGGTCCACCACTGGTTGACCACAAGCCCGACGGCAAGGCCGGCGACCAGCGCGATGAGGATCCAGACATGCAGCGGCAAGGCGCCGGGCTTCTTCATGCGGGCACTTTACCGCACACAGGCATCCAACGCCAGCACCTCGAACATGAAGTGGGCCGCGAGGAACGCGGTGATACCCGCGGGGTCCCGGTCCGGGAGGACTTCCACCACGTCCGCCCCGGCAAGCCGCACACCCCGAAGAGCACGCAGCATGGAAAGGGCCTCGTGGCTTGTGAAGCCGCCCGCGCTGGGCGTGCCCGTGCCCGGAGCGAAGGCGGGGTCCACGACGTCAATATCGAAGGTGAGGTAGGCCTCGCGGGTGCCCAGGCCCTTTACGAAGTCTGTCAGGAACTTCCAAGTCGGGTCTTTGGCCGCGGCGTCGCGGGTCACAATGCGGACGCCGTGCTTCTGCGCGAACGCGAGGTCGTCGGCGGTGTTGAGGGGCCCCTTGATGCCGACGCTGATCATCGCTTTCGGGTCGATCAGCCCTTCCTCGATGCAGCGGATGAAGGGCGACGCGTGGCCCCACTTCTCGTTCCAGACGGTGTCCACGGTGTCGAGGTGGCTGTCGAAGTGGATGAGCGCGAGGCCGCCCTTGGGCTTGCCGCGTCGCTCCCAGGTGGCCTTGATGTTCGCGTACGCGATGGAGTGGTCACCGCCGACCGCGAGGAGCTTGGGGTGGCTCGCCTCTCCGAGGCGAGCATTCGCGCCGTGCACGCCAAGGGCCGCGGCCCACGCCGCCACACCATCAAGCGTCTCCTTCAGGTGGTAGGGGGAGATGGGCGCGTCCCCAGCGTCGCACAGGCTGAGCTTGTCGCACACGTCCACGCCGTGCTCGAGGTGGAACTGCTTGACATACTGCGACGCCTCGCGGATGGCACGCGGCGCGAACCGTGCACCCGGCCGGTAGGTCACGCCGCTGTCGAACGGCACACCGTAGAGGGCCCAGTCGATGGGATGGCCCGCGGGGACGTCCTCGATGCGCGGGTAGCGGCAGAACGTCGTGATGCCGGCGAACCGCGGTGTCGTGCGCGGGTTGGGCAGGGTCGTGGGCATGCGTGAGGATACGGACGAAGTGCCAAGACGCGCAGTCAGAGCCACGCGTCGTCAAAGGTCATGCCGATAGGGAGCGGGGCCGCATGTGACGACTCGACCATGCTGGCGACGGGAAAGGCGCAGTAGTCGAGACTGAACGAACCCGCCGGGCGGTGATTCCCGGAGAGGCCCAAGCCGCCGAAGGGCAGCTTGCTGCTTGCGCCGGCGGTGCCGGTGTTGACGTTGAGACAGCCCGCGCGGGCCTCGTGCAGGAATCGGTCGGTCGCGACGGCATCACGCGTGAAGATCGAGGCCGCGAGGCCAAACTTCGTGGCGTTGGCCTGCGTGATGGCATCGCCGATGTCCGTGCAGGTCGAGATCCGCAGCACGGGCCCAAAGACCTCGATGTCGTCTGCTGGCGTGCCGGTGAAGCGGTCCACGCGCAGGATGCCGGGGGAGAGGAACCAGCCCGAACTCGCCGTGGGCGAATCGACCTTGGCCGGCTGCACCAGCACGCGCGCCCCCGAGCTCACGAACGCGGCGAACTGTGACAAGATGTGCTCCCGCGCGGCCTGCGAAACGACCGGGCCCAAGAAGACCGGGTGTGCAGCGCGAGGGTCGCCCAGCACGAGTGCGCTCGCCGCCTTGCAGATCGCCGGGACTACCCGAGCCGCGACAGCCTCATGCACGATGATCCGACGTGTGCAGGTGCATCGCTGCCCCGTGCCGACAAACGCGCTCCGCACGCTCTCCAGGACTGCCTGCCGCAGGTCCGCGTCCTGCATGATGATCGCCGCGTTATTGCCGCCCATCTCCAGCGCCAGCAGCCGCCCAGGCCGGTCGAGGTTTGCCTGCATGATCGCTCGCCCGACGGGCCATGACCCGGTGAAGTAGACGGCGTCGATGTCAGAGGTGGGGGAGACAAGTGCCTGCGCAACGTCCGCCCCGCCCTGCACGAGGTTGAAGACGCCGGGCGGGGCTCCTGCCGACCGGAGCGCTTCGTCGAACAACTCGGCGAGCGCTTGCCCGCACGCGGGGGCCTTGTCGCTGGGCTTGAACACAATCGTGTTGCCCATCGCGAGCGCGGGGACAATGTGCCCGTTGGGCAGGTGCATCGGGAAGTTGAACGGGCCAAGCACCGCCGCGACGCCGTGCGGGCGGAACGTACACCGGCCCGTGCGCGTGGCGGAGAGCCCCAGCGAAAAGTCAGTCACGCGTCCCATCGCGGCATGGGGACCGGTCTCCAAGGTGATGTCCACCTTGCTACCGAGCAGCGCGGCCTCGGCCTTCGCGTCCCAAAGAACCTTCCCGACTTCATTGCAGATGAGCCCGGCGAGGTCGTCGGTGCGTTGCCCGGCGAGCTGCTGGAATCGCCGCAGCACCCGAGACCGGCCCTCAAGCCCCATGCGGACCCACGCTGGCAGCGCCCTCCGCGCCGACGTCACGGCCAGCGCCACGTGATCCATCGGTGAAGTCCCGCGCCAAACCACTTGCTCCGGGCGCGCGGGGTTGCGGGACTCGAGAACTGATCCGGTGAGTGCGTGCCACTGCCCGTCGATGAGGTTGGATGGCGGATGACGGAGTGGGGGTGTCATATCGCGGGCGAACTTCCGAGTGGTTCAAGCAACATCGCGGCGTGTGATGTCCACGGTCGAGCATCAGCGTGCGGACTTGGCCGGTCGCGCGGCCCGCTTGGGCTTCGCCGGTGCTGCGGCCGCTTCTGTGGGCGGCTTGGCTGCGGGCTTGCTCGAACCAGCAAACTGTTTGAGCAACGTGATGCCGACCTCGTCGCCCGTGCTGACGCCCAAGAGCTCCATGGTTTCCGGCAGCAGCCGCACCTGTCCGGTGGCCCCAGCGTCGATGGGCGCTTCGGTCGCGCGGAAGTCGCCCTCGTTGTTCATGGTGCTGACAATCGCGCGGGCCTTGCACTTGTCCGGTGTCCCGGGCTTGCCGACCTCACCCCTGCGCGTGGACTTCACGAGCGGGATGGCATCGGTCGAGGCGTCCAGGTGCGGGCCGCCGTCGAAGGGGTCCACGTAGCCGCGGTACTTGAAGCCCAGGTGCTCCAGAATGCGCCGCGCGGGCGCGGTATCGCCGGAGACCTGGCCCACCAGCTTGACGATCTCCATGGGCATGAGCGTGAGATAGACCTCTTCCTTGGGGAGGAGGTCGGAGATGAACGAGCGGTCGTACTGGCAGAAGCGGTCGGCGTCGGCGTACTTGTACGGGATGAACTTGCGGCCAAAGGCGTCCCAGAAGGGGCTGTCGCCGTCACTGGTCACGTGCCCGAGCATTTCCGCGAGGACGGTGTCCGCGAAGACCTGCCGGTAGAGCCCGATGAAGTGGAAGCGGACGAACGACAGCAGTTTGCCCGGCCGCTGGGAATGCCCTCGGAAACCGGGGTCCAGGATCAGTCCACCCACCTCGGTGGGGCCCGTCTCGTCGCCGTCCAGCCGCCCGACCGTGTGAGTCGTGCCGAAGCGGAGTGCCTCGCTGTAGAACCGCTTCTCGGTGATGGCGAACCGCCAGTTGGGGTTCCCTGGGCCGCCCATGTGGGCCCGGACCTGGGACGTGCCGATCGGGCCACCCTCCTGGTCCAGGATCGTGAACATGAACGAGTCGCTGTCCCGCTCGGTCGCGGCCAGGCCGTCCATCGGCATGGGCTTGCCCTTGCGGGAGCGGCTGCCCTCGTCCTTGCCCACGAGCTTGCGGAAACAGCGGCGGGAATGCTCGACCTTGCCCGCGATGATGCGTTCATCGGGGGGCAGGTTGATGAAGTACACCGTCCGCGCCAACTTGAGCAGCGTGGAGACATCCTCGGGTTTGGACTGGCGGATGAGAAACACAGCGGGTCCTTTCCGGTGCTGCGATGGTACGCACGCGCCGGAAAAGACCCGCTGGAAGTGGTGTTATGGGTCGGATCAGGGGAGCTGGGGTGCGCCGTGCAGGTCGGGCAGGCCCAGGCGTTGGCGAGCCCAGCTGATGTATCCAAGCGCTGTGAACTTCTCGTTCTGGTCCTTGATGGGGCGGGATCGAACTTCTTCCATGAAGACGTCCAGTGCGCCCGCGCCGTCGGAGGGTGTGGGCAGGTGGGTGGCCTGCGTGATGAGGTAGTACGGCATCGAGATATTCGCGCTGGTGAGTCCGGCGTCGTTGAGCTCGATGACGTCGTCGGTGCGGTCTTCCCAGACGGCGTAGCCGCTGACGTTGCCCTGGCCGGGTCGGAACGCGCTGGTGCCCGAGCCCCAGTAGCGGTTGCCGCCCCAGTTGCCGCCCACGTCCGCGGGCACGCCCGAGGCCATGTCGATGGAAGCGACGGTGCGACCGGGCATGTTGACAAAAGTGTTCTCACCGATGAAGGCGCTGTCGGTGAGGAGCGTGCGGACGGAGAGGATCGGGCCATTCCAGTCCACACCGACGTTGTTGCGAACGACGGTGTTGTACGCGAAGTCACCGACGGTGTACGCGGGCTCGAACCCCACCTGGGTCCAGCCGTGGGCGACGATGTTGTCCTCGATCACGGCCTGGGAGACGCGCCCCCAGGAAATGCCGAAGCCGCGGGGCAGGCGGTTGGTGCCCCAGCCGATGTCCGCGCCGTCCAGGACCAGGTTGCCGTAAATGACGCCCCGTGAGATCTGCTCGGCCGTCTGTGCTGAGTGGCCCATCGTGATGCCCAGCGGGTTGCCCAGGACCAGGTTGTTGATGGCGTCCATCCGCTGGCCGCGGAGCTGGATGCCGGTGGCCGAGCCGCGGGCCACGATGCTGTTCTTGATGACGATGCCTGTGGCGCTCTGGGAGAAGTAGCAGTTGTGGTTCAGCATGGTCGCCATGCGGTCGGGGTAGCGGTACCCGTTCTTGTCAAAGACGCATTCGTCGAAGACGACGTCGTGGACGTTGGCGACGTACGCGCCCTGGCTGGGGCCCGAGGGGCCGGGGAAGGCGTCGAGGATCTCGCAGCGCGTGAAGCGCAGGTTGCTGGCGGTCATCGGCGCCGGCGCGTCAATATTGAGGTTGAGGCAGAAGTTCTGGACACGGCAATCCCGCATCTCAAAGTCGCCGCCGGTGGCCCACCAGACGATGCCCTGCGGGCCGTTGGTGGCGTCGCGGATCGCCTGGAAGTTGATGTCCTCGACCAGGAAGTGGCTGACACCGTCGCTGGTCTGCACACGCAGCGGCGTGATGGAATTGCGGACAATGGGGCGGTTGCCAGAGCCGTACGCACCCACCGTGATGGGCTGGTCGGCCGAGTACCCCGACTTGCCCCAGAGGCGGTCGGACGGGTAGAGCGTTTCGTTGGTCCAGGTGTCCCCGCGCTTGAGGAGCATCTTGTCCCCGGAGTTGTTGCGGAGCTCGAGGTAGGCAGCTCCAAGCGTGCGCTTCGGGGCATTGGGCGTGAGGCCCGAGTTGGTGTCCAGGCCCGACGAGTTGGAGACGTAAATCTGCCTGCTCTCATCGGCACTGCCCGCGGTGGGGCCGGTGGAGCCCGCCGCGGCGGCGAGCATGGGGAGCCCGCCGAGTACGGCGAGCGCGACATAGCACGTTCGTGCGAAAGATCGAATCGACGCTTTCCCCACCTGTTGTGTGAATGCCCCCGCATCACGCGAGCGGTCCATCTGCATGCAAACCTCCGTGCTGACAAGATCCCGGCCTGCGTGCGCGCACGCGGGGCCGCAATGGGTGGGACGAGGCTGGCGACACGCCAACCGGGGATCACCGCGCCTCGCCGGGCGCTGTAAACCCACACAATCGGGGAACAGGTTCTCCCAGCTTCACGCGGCCCTTCCTGGGCTCACGGTTCTTGAAGTCGTCGCACCATTCCGTGGAACCGCCCCCGGGGACTTGGGGACGCGGAAGACGCGAACTCTGGGAAGTGCCGAGGGGCGGACTCGAACCGCCGACCTCCGGGTTATGAATCCAGCGCTCTAAACCAGCTGAGCTACCTCGGCAAGCGTGACTCAGAGTTTAGCAACGCCGGACTCGCGGGACAATACCACAGCCGTACGCACCATGCGAGGGATAAATGCTCGGGCTGTCAAAAAAACTACAGCGTGGGCCGGATTTGCTCATTCTGTGGTAGCGGCGGCGCGTTCGATCCCAAGTCGAAGCACCGCAAAGCCTTCCAGTTGGAAGTAGGTCAGTTCCAGCGGAGTTTCGCGGGCCTCGGTCAGCGTCAGGACCGCCTCATCCCGTGCCGGGCCGTGGAGCGTCCAGTTCTCAATGACTGTTCTCCCGTCGGCTCTCAGGCGCACGCCGTCGTCGCTCTCGACCACCAACTTCCATTGCCCCGCGGGGAGGTGGATCGTGGTGGATGCAACCAGGCCGAACTGGTTGGCCTTGAACTTGGCGTCTGCGAGTGGTTTCGACGCCTCAGGATCGAGCAGCCGCACCGTGCGGGCTGGGCCGTTGTAGCCAAACGGGAGGTCGATCGCAGGGAGCGTGACGGTGACGGCGTCTGGCCCCGTGGCCGCCGCTCGCCAGCCCGGTTCGTCGGTCCGTGGATCTGTCGCGTTCTTGAAGAACGTGGTCGTCCACTGGGCTTGGACGATGCTGCCTCGGAGTTCTTTGGACCAGTCCCCGTCGACCAGCCGGTACGCGTACTCGGTGTATCCGCCGTCGCCGGCGATGGTGAGCTTCAGCGGTTCGAGGGCAGTGGGGGTGGCCGGCCAGTATTCCTTCTCTCCGGTAAGGAGGTTCTCGGCATAGAGGTTGGCGGATGTGCCGCGGACTTCGTAGACGACGCCTCGAGCGCTGCGCTGGCCGAGGCGCACCATCGGCGAGGCGTGGTCCCAGGGGCCCCATTCGTCCATGATGATGCTTGCGCGGCCGGCGAGATTTTGACGTGCGTTCACCGGTTGAGTCGTTCCTGGTTCATTGATGATCTGACCGGGCTTCATGTACTTCACCCTGTCGCTGAACTGCATTGGGCTTGCATTCTCCCGGGCAAGCTGCACGCCTGCGGTGAGGTCCAACTCCTTTGTCTGCGCGGCGTCAAAGTCGGAGATGTAGTTACCCACATAGCTGTTGCGCTCCAATGGGCCCGGTGCCCCATCCACCCGCCTTACCTGCACGCCAATGAGCGGGCGATCAGCACCAAGCTCGCCAAATGGTTGCTGTGCGCTGATCGTCACTTCATTCCAGACGAGTCGGTTGTCGGTGACCCCTCGGTAGCGAGCCTTGACACCGGGTAGTTCGCGGAGCTGCGTGTCGGCGTCGAGCCAGATGTGGATGCCCACGCGGTTGTCGTGGATCGAGTTCTTGAGGATCAGGTTGCCGGACCCGTGCTCGATATTGATGGCTCCGCGCTCCATGCCGTACGCAAGGCCGCCGTTACGTTCAAAGTGGTTGCTGCAGATGATGGTGTCGTTGGAGTAGCCGCCCCAGATGCCGCACACACCGTTCTCGATGAATGTGTTGACGAACAGCAGGTTGCGCAGGCTGAATGTCATTTCCCAGCCATGGGCGGGTGCGTACGAAAAGTCATTGAACAGGAACGTGTTGTCGTTGCAGCCCGCGTTGGCAAGGTCGATTGGACCGTCCACCGGCTCGCGTTCGCCGATAGCCTCCTTGCCCGCGAAGCCAAAGAACCCGTCGCCGCCGTGTGTCGCAGAATTCCAGATGAATGTGTTGTTGCTGCACTGCTCAAAGCACAGGATGCCCGCTGAGTCCTGCCCCCGGTTGTAGACGCCCTCGCTGTGGCCGCGGACGCAGAAGTCGAACGCGTTGCGTGAGATCGTGTTGCGATTGCTCCGCCACATCGAGAGGCCCCAGCCGGAGAGGAACGAGCAGTCGTTGTCGTAGACCTTGGAGTCGTTGACGCGGTCGAGCATGATGCCGTTCTGGCCGCGACGCACAGTGACATCATGGAGGGTGACATTGTCCGACCGTTCCACCAGCAGCGCGGCACCGTAGTTGGTCGCCCATTCGCGTTTGTCGTTCTCGTGAGGCCAGAGCCAGTCCGCCGAGTCCTCGGCCCAGGGCTTGCTCCCCAGGTGCTGGCGGAAGTTGTCAGACAGTTCGGCGCCGTCGATCGTCAGCCCGTCGGCGTTGGTGGCCCAGATGCCGACCTTGCAGCCGCTGACACGGGCACCCTTGAGCGTGACGTTCTTGCGTCCATCAATTCGGACGCCCGAGCCCGACAGAGCATTCCATCGGCCATCGAACTCTCCCGCGACGAGGCGCGATCCATCCGCGAACGACACCGTGATGTTGTCCGCCGCGATGTGGATGACGCCGTTGCCGTCGGAGTCTTCGATGACCGCCGCCGGGTCGATGACCAAGGAGCAGGTCCTGTCAATCACCGTGTTGTCGCGCGTGACATGGACGATCGGAACGTCGGAGTCTCCCGGAAGAACTGACGCGGCGTGCTGGAGACCGGCAAGAACGGTGGCGAGTGCGGCGATCATGCCGCAAGGCTACGACGCCTTGCCGTTGCCCAGCACGCTCACCGCCACGGCGGCCATGACGAGCCCGAAGGCAACCATGTCGTTCCACCGGGGCTTCTCCTTCAGGATCATGACCGTAAAGACCGTGAAGACGATGAGGGTGATGGCCTCCTGGATCACCTTGAGCTGCGGCGCAGTGAACGGTCCGCCCACGTTGACGCCGTCCTTCATGGTGATGTGCCCCAGCCGATTGGCGGGCACCTGCAGGCAGTATTCCGGCAGCGCGATGAGCCACGAGATGCCGATCGCCATCAGCATGGGCCATGCTTTGTGCTTGAGGTGCCAGTACCAGGCGGTGGTCATGAAGACGTTGGAAAGGACGAGCAGGCCGATGGAGGCGAGTGCGCGGTTCATGCCCGAGCGTACCCGGCTGAACGGAATCCGACGAAACACGCAGGCGGACGCCAAGGGCGTCCGCCTGCGTGCAGCGTGTGATGCGTGCTGTTGGCGTGCTCAGTCGCCGGACTCGACGACCTCGACCGTGATCGAGCCGTTGTCGGTCTCGATCTCGCTCTCCTTGCCGCCCTCGCCGAATTGCCACGTGCCCTCATCGCGGCTGGGCTTGCCCACGGGCTTGGCGTTCGCACCGGACACCGTGACCTTGCCGTTGCTGGTCTGGGCGTGGAGTTTGCCCACAAAGGCAGGGCCAACCTTCAGATGCACCGCGCCGTTGTCGGTCTCAATCGTCACCGGTCCGGCGCTCTTGGCCTTGAGCGCGACGTCCACGCTCGCGTTGCTGGTCTCGATGGTGACCGGGCCCGCGACGTTCACGGCGCGGACGCGGCCGTTGCTCGATTCCGCGTGCACCTTACCCGCCACAGCCGTGGCCTCGATCGACCCGTTGCTGGTGGTTGCCTTCAGGTCGCCCTCCCACGAATCCACGGTGATCGAGCCGTTCGAGGAACCGAGCACCGCGGCACCGGAGAGGCCCGCCGCGCTGATGGAGCCGTTGGATGTGGAGGCGGTGACTCCGTCGGTGCCGGGGGTACGCACTTCGATGTCGCACCCCTCGCTCGCCTTGCGTGCGCTGGGCCACTGGACCACGACCTTCAGCGTGCCATCTGACTCGCGGGTCGTGGCGACCTTGGTCTGATCCAGCCGCTCCTGCGTGGTGGCGCGGATCTTCGCGACGATGTGCACCTTGTCGCCCGAGCCCTTCACGATCTTAATCGCACCGTTGTCGGTCGTGACGTTGAGGGGCTTGTCGGCGACATGGTCCACGTCGCTCTCGCGCGTCGTGGTGAACTTCGCGGCGTCGCCCCAGCCCGCCTGCGGGGCGGGGGCGGCGGAGAGGGGCATCGCGGCAAGGCCAACCACAAGGCCCGCGGCAGCAACGTACGCCGGAACGGCAGAACGGTTCATAGGTGACTCCCCAGGTGTGACCCGTCCGCATGCGGGTGTTCAGGAACGATAGCGGCCGATGTTCACAAGCGTCCGCTGGACGCTCTTTGGGGGGATGCGGCGTTGCGTTTCACGCGGCCGGAGGTTGGCTCCTGGGTGGAGACGTGCGCCAGCGCGCACCGGCCGGCGGCGTCGTAGACGTGGAGCGTCCACGGGAGCGACGGGTCCAGAGGCGCGTCCTCGGCGTTGAGCACAACGGAGGGGGCATCGCATGGTGAGGCAGGCTGGGCGACGATCAGGTCCGGCCGCGGTGTTACTGCAGTAGGGGGCGTGCCGCGAGGTTGTCCCGCTTCGGTGCGCTTGCCGCGGGTGACGCGAAGGGCGGTGGCGGGTCTGATCGGAGCGGGCCAGGAGACGCTGTCAAGACGTACCTGTTCACTGACTCGGCATGCCGCGGCGACGCCGTGCGAGGTTGTACCGTCGGTGAGCACCTCAAAGGACGCGTCGAGTGCCAGGAGCCGTTTGCGGATCGTGTGGATCGCAAGGTCTCCCCGGTCCGCGCCGAGCCACGGGCGGCCGAGTTTCTCAGCGACCGCGAGCGTTGTGCCAGAACCAGTGAAGAAGTCAGCAACGAGGTCCCCGGGGCGAGTTGCCCAGCGGATGATGCGGTCGAGGAGCGACTCGGGCTTCTGCGTGACGTAACGGATCGCAAGTTCGCGTTTGCTCGCATGGCGCAAGGGGAGCACGCCATCGTCGTCCCATAGCGTGTCGAGCGGGGCATCCTTGTAGATCTCCCCGTCCGGGGCGGTGCGGAGGAAGTACTTGACGTACCGCGTGCCTGATGGGCTGGTGTGCGCGCGGCCCTGGCGCTCCAGTTCACGCATGCTCGCATCGGTGTAGTCGCCGCGGGGGGCGAGTGTGAACCATGCTTGCCTCGCTTCGTCCCACCTCGCTCCACGCGGAGTGCCTGTGCGCGTCAGCGGGACCGGCGTGCTTTTCATCGGGGCCTCGCCCCTGAACGGCGACCCGGGGGACTTGGAAAAGACCAGGATCGAGTCCACGCAGCGGCCCAACTGATTGCCGCGTGCCTGCCGACCCAGGTTGGGAGCGCGCCGCCAGACGATCTCGTTCCGGAAACACCCGCGTCCGAACAGTTCATCGAGCATAACGCGCAGCCAGGCTGAGGCACGCCAATCGCAGTGCACGAACAAGAAGCCCGCCTCGTCCAGTACGTCGTGCATCAGGGCAAGCCGCTCATACATGAACTGGCAGTAGCCCACTTCGCTCCACGCATCCGCGTACGCCACGGCGTCGATACCGCCCTCCACCCGCACGCCGTGAACGGCCTGCATGGCGTATGGGGGATCGATAAAAATCAGCATGGGCCGCGTGCGGTCGGCCCTCAAAGCGCGGAGCACATCGGCGTTGTCGGCGTGGTAGAGGCGGTTGACCGGTTGCGGCCCGAACCGCTCCCAGGGTCGCAGCGCGATGGTGGAGACAGAGGCGTCGCCCCGGGACTTGCCGGGCCACTGGAGCGAAACGGGGCCATCGCTCTGGGACGCTCGGGGCATGCGGGATGCTAGAGGCGGCGGCCGCGTCAGGACTTTGAAGCCGGGACTTGACTTCCAGTGACCGACAACGAAACATACGTTTCAATCGAATGTTTGAAAATCGCACTTTCAGGGGATGAATGTCCGAGGTCGCCAAACAACTCCGCTCAGATGCGACCGACCAGGGGGTCGCAACGCGTGCGCGTCTACTGGAAGTCGCTGGCGAGGAGTTCGCTCGGCGCGGGTTCCACGATGCGACGGTGCGAGATATCTGCCGCCGCGCGGGGGCGAACATCGCGGCGATCAACTACCACTTCGGCGACAAGGCGGGGCTCTACCGCGAGGTCTTCCGGACGGCGATCGCCCGTTTCAAGGACGGCGGCAAGCTCGTCATACCCGCGGAGGGACCAGTGGAGGATCGCATCCGCCTGTTCCTGAGGCTGTTCATGGAGCGGGTGACGGGCAACAACCAACCCGCGTGGGCGCCCACGCTCATGATGCGGGAGATGATCGAACCGACCGAAGCGCTCGACGAGGTCGTGCAGAGCATGATCCGCCCGACGTTCACGGGTGCGGCCGGGCTCGTGGCGGAGTACCTGGGACGTCCGGCGACGGACGCGCTGGTCCTGCGGAGCACGGCGAGCATGATCGCGCAGTGCGTGTGGTACCGCCACTGCGCCCACATCGCCAGACGTTTGTTCGAGGGCACGGCGGTGCAGGGCGATACGGCGCACGAGCGGGCGGACCACATCGCCGACTTTTCGATCGCCGCGCTCGCGAGCCTGCGTGAGAAGGGGGGTGGCACGTGCTGATCGTCGCGCTGCGGATGCTGTTCCGCGACACACCCAAGTTCGTCGGCATCGTGATGGGCGTCACGCTGGCGTCGATGGTGATTACATGGCAGGGGTCCATCTTCGTCGGTCTCATGACCCGCACGTTCGCCGTGATCACGGACGTGGGCGACCCAGAGGTGTGGGTCATGGAAGAGAAGGTCGCGTTCATCGATGACACCAAGCCGATGCAGGACACGGCGCTCTTCCGGGTGCGCGGCATCGAGGGCGTGGCGTGGGCGATGCCTTTCTACAAGGGCAACCTGCGGGCGCGCATGGCCGATGGAAGCATCCAGAACTGCAACGTGTTCGGCATCGACGACGCGACCCTGGCGGGCGGGCCGCCCCGCATGCTGGACGGCAAGATCGAGGACCTGCTGCGGGCTGACGCGGTGATCGTGGACAGCGTGGGGGCCTCGACGCGCCTGGCGAAGATCGGGCCCGGCGGCGAGAAGGTGCCGGTGAAGGTGGGCGACACGCTCGAACTCAACGACCGGCGGGCAGTGGTGGTGGGCATCTCTCAGAACACGCGCAGTTTCCAGAGCCAGCCGACGATCTACACGACGTACTCCCGAGCGGTGCAGTTCGCGCCGCGCGAACGCAAGATGCTGTCCTTCGTGCTCGTGAAAGCCAAGCCGGGCGAGGACCTTGGACGCCTGACCGACCGCATCCGCGAGAAGACCGGGCTCGCGGCGTACCAGGCCAAGGACTTCAAGTGGAAGACGGTGATGTACTTCGTGAAGAACACGGGCATCCCCATCAACTTCGGCATCGCGGTGGCGCTGGGGTTCCTGATCGGCACGATCATCACCGGCTTCATGTTCTACTCGTTCACGCTCGACAACCTCAGGTACTTCGGCACCCTCAAGGCGATGGGGACGAGCGATGCCCGCCTCATGGGCATGGTGCTCGTCCAGGCATTGGTGGTGGCGTTCATCGGGTTCGGGCTCGGTGTCGGGCTCTCGTGCCTGATGGGTGCGGGGGCCGCACGCGGCGGCACGCTGGCGTTCCGCATGATCTGGCAGTTGCTGTTCATGGCCGGGGCGGCGGTGCTCATCATTTGCACTGTGTCGGCGATGCTCAGCCTGATCAAGGTGGTGCGGCTGGAGCCGGCGGTGGTGTTCAAGGGGTAGTGCGGTGACGGAGTATGCCACAACACGCCCCCACCACGATTGGGTGGGTGAATGTGAAGACTGTGATGAAGATGCATCCGGTGGACACATATGGACGAACAGGGTATAGTCAATGAACACTGTTTAGTAAGCGTACATTGGTCACCATGAGCCCCAAGGCTGCCCATCCATCCCCGTCGGCCCAGCAGGCCATGACCGCCCGCTCCCAGGGCCGGCGCGCCCAGGAAAAGCAGCAGACGCAGGCGAAAATCCTCGCGGCTGCCCGCAAGCTGTTCCTGAAGGAAGGCGTGGAGGCGGTATCGATGCGGAAGATCGCGAAGGCGATCCGCTACACCCCCGCGGCGATCTACGTGCACTTCAAGGACAAGGACGAGCTGGTCCGCACGCTCATGCAGGGCGACTTCGCGATGTTCGATCGCGCCCTGTTCGAGGTGGGCAGGGTTGCCGACCCGGTGGAGCGGCTGCGGGGCATCGGCCGCGCGTACGTGCGGTTCGCGTTGGAGCACCCGCACCACTACCGCCTCATGTTCATGAACCCGCTGCCCAGCCCAGAGCCTGGGGCGTGCAGCAAGAATATCGACAACCCTGAAGAGCACGGCTACGCGTTCCTCCGCGCGACGGTGGCGGACTGCATATCCCAGGGCCGGTTTGGCCCGAGATTCCAGGACCTCGATCAGACCACGATGCTCTGCTGGGCGGGCGCTCACAGCGTGGTATCTCTCTACATCGCGCACGGCGACGACCCGTGGATCCCGTGGCCCGAGCCTGTGGCGGCCGCGGACGCGATGCTCGACGCGCTGACGGACGCGATGACCTCGGGCGTGCATGCGCCCAGGAGGAAGGGGGCCACGCCATGATGCTCGTTGCGCTCCGCATGATCATGGGCGACCGTATGAAGTTCCTGGGGTTGCTCATCGGGCTCACGTTCGCGGCCATGCTCATCACCCAGCAGGCGGCGATCTTTCTGGGCTACACGACGCGGACGTGGGCCTTCATCGACGACACGCCGCACCCGGACCTGTGGGTGATGGACCCGCAGGTGCGGTTCACCGAGGACCCCAAGCCGGTGACCGACGCATCGCTCTACCGCGTCAGGGGTACGCCGGGCGTCGCGTGGGCGACCCCGATGTACCGCAGCGGGCTGCTCGTTCAGACGGATGACGGCACGCAGGAACTCTGCACCGTGGTGGGTGTTGACGACGCGACGCTCATGGGCGCTCCACGCACCATGGTCGACGGGCGCACCGAAGACCTGCGCCAGAGCGACGGCGTCATCGTGGACGAGACCGCCGCGAACAACGAGCTCCGGGTCAGCGACGGCGCGGGCGGCACCCGTCCCCTCCGAGTGGGTGACACGCTCTCGATCAACGATCACGCGGCACGGGTCGTGGGCATCTGCCGCAACACGACGCCGTTCTACTGGACGCCGGTCATCTACACGACCTATTCGCGTGCCCTCGCGTTTGCACCGGGGCAACGGAAGTTGATGACGTATGTGCTGGTCGGCCTCGCACCCGGGGCGGAGGCCGGCCTCGTGAGCGAGGACATCGCCGCACGGACGGGCCTCAAGGCGTACACGAAGTCCGGGTTCGCACGCCTCACGGCAGAATACACGCTTGTCAAAACCGGCATCCTGATCAACTTCGGCATCACCATCGCGCTGGGGGTGCTCATCGGGCTTCTGGTCTGCGGGCAAACCTTCTTCAACTACGTTGTGGACAACGCACGTCTGTTCGCCGCGCTGAAGGCGCTGGGGCTCTCGAACGCCGGTGTGCTGCGCATGGTGTGCGTGCAGGTGCTGGCGGTGGGGGTCTTGGGGTACGGCCTGGGGGTGGGGCTTGCTTCGCTCTCAGGAACCCTGCTGGGCAAGGTGGGGCTGTCGTTCCACCTGCCGTGGCAGTTGCTGGTGGGTTCGTTCGCGGCCGTGATGGGCATCTGCCTGGCAACAGCGTGCCTGAGTTCGCTCCGAGTGCTGAGGTTGGAACCCGGCGTCGTGTTCAAGGGGTAGTGTGCGCGATCGGTCAACTTGAAAGTGCTGAATCGATGACAACGACCAACACATCCTCCAACGGCACAATTGTGCGGTGCCGCACGGTCAAAAAGACCTACGGCACGGGGCAGTCGGCCGTCCGGGCACTTCGGGGCATCGACCTTGAGGTGCGGCGGGGTGAAATGCTCATGCTGGTCGGGCCCAGCGGCTGCGGCAAGACCACGCTCATCAGCGTCATCGCGGGCGTGCTGGACCGCGACGAGGGTGAGTGCGAGGTGCTGGGGGCCGACTTTGCAAAGATGAATGGTGCGGAGAAGGCCCGCTTCCGCGCGGTCAATGTCGGGTTCGTCTTCCAGGCCTTCAACCTCATCCCCACGCTCTCGATCGCGGAGAACGTGGCGGTACCTCTCCTCATCAACGGGGTGCCCCGCGGGGAAGCCATCCGGCGTGCCCGTGAAGTGCTCGCGAAGGTGGGGCTGGGCGAACGCACGAACGACGAGCCCCGCAAGCTCTCGGGAGGTCAGCAGCAGCGCGTGGCCATCAGCCGCGCCCTGGTGCACAACCCCAAGCTCATCGTCTGCGATGAGCCCACCAGCGCGCTGGACCACGCGACCGGCCAGAAAGTCATGGAGCTCCTCCGCTCCATCGCCGCGGACGGCGACCTGTCGCTGGTGGTGGTGACCCACGACCAGCGCATCTTCGAGTTCGCGGACCGGATCGCGGAAATGGACGACGGCCACATTGTCCGTGTGACGGCGGGCGAGGGCCACCGGCAAGCGTCCCACGCGATGCAGGAGGGAAAGTAGGATCGCACAATTTCAGGTGACGAACACACGCTCAACGCATCTCAAGGAATCTCGCCATGGTCCGCGCCTTTGTCATCCCGCTCCTCGCCATCGCAGGCATTATCTTCGCCGTCGTGACAGTCGTTCGCGGCAGCGTGCCTCCGCCGGCGTCGCCGCCGGTTATCGAGCCGGCCCGGGCTCCCTACGAGTCGTTCGTCGCCGGGTCCGGGCTGGTGGAAGCGAGTTCGGAGAACATCGCCATCGGTGCCCCGGTGGGTGCGATCGTCGCCCGTGTTCACGCGAAAGTGAACGACACCATCAAGAAAGGTGACGTTCTCTTTGAGCTAGACGCGCGCGAACTGCAGGCGGAACTGCTCGTCCGTCAGGCTCAGCTGAAGGTCGCTCAAGAGCAACTCGCCAAGCTCCAGGCCGGCACCCGCCCCGAGCAGATTCCTCCGGCCCGCGCCCGTGTCGAGCAGACGGCGAGCGAAATCGTCGCCGCCCAGAGCCAGTTGGACGATGTCCAGGCACAACTCACCCGCGCCCGCCAGATGGCGGACGCCCGCGCGATGAGCGAGGAAGAGGTTACCCGCCGCGGTTTCGCCGTCACCACCGCGCAGGCTCATCTTGCACAGGCCCGCGCGACGGACGCCGAAGCCCGTGCCCAGCTCGCGCTCCTTGAGGCGGGCACATGGGACGCCGACATCCGTGTCGCGCAGAGCCAGGTGGAGCAGGCGAAGGCCTCTGTAGACGCCATCAGCATCGAGATCGACCGTCGCAGCGTCCGCACCCCCATCGACGGCGTGGTGCTCCAGAGCAGCATCCGCCAGGGTGAGTTTGCGTCCGCAGGAGCCCTCTCGCAGCCCCTCATGCTCGTCGGAAGCGTGAATCCTCTCCACATCCGCGTGGACATCGACGAGAACGAGGCCTGGCGCGTGCGGCCCGGTTCCCATGCCACGGCCTTCGCCCGCGGCAACAAGGACATCACGACCAGCCTCACGTTTGTCCGGTTTGAGCCCTACGTCGTGCCCAAGCGCTCCCTCACCGGCGCAAGCACCGAACGCGTGGACACCCGCGTGCTCCAGGTGATCTTCGCCTTTGACCCCGCAACCATGCCCGTGTTCGTGGGCCAGCAGATGGACGTGTACATCGAGGCCGACCGCACGACGCAGCGCTCGTCCACGCCCGCCTCCACAGGCACCTCTCCCTGAACTCCCATCCATCAGAAACTCTCTGACCTTCAGGAATTACGCATGCCGCCTTCGACTCCGTTGCAGTTCAACGCTCGCTCCGCCGCCATCCTCGCCGCCTGCGCGGGTGCCGCCTTCCTCTCCGCCTGCACGTCCGTCGGTCCAAACTACACCCCGCCCGCCACGCAAACACCCGACGCATTCACGGGCGCGGGAGACACCGCCAGCGTCGCGGTCCAGCCGCTCTCGCCCGGTGAACTCGCCACCTGGTGGAGCCGCATGGGCGACCCCGTGCTCGACGGCCTCATGCAGCGGGCGATCACCAAGAACCATGACCTCCGCGCCGCCTTGGAGCGTGTCCGCGAGGCCCGTGCGCTCCGCGGCGTTGCATCATCCGCCGAACTGCCCACGGTGGACACCCAGGGCTCCGTCTCCCGCTCCCGCAACAGCGACACACTCGGCATGCCCGGTGCGGTGGGCGACCAGAACCACTTCGAGGCGGGCCTCGACGCATCCTGGGAGATCGACGTGTGGGGCGCGGTCCGTCGCGGCGTGCAGGCGGCCGATGCCGACCTTTCCGCCGCGGAAGACAGCCGCAACGCCGTCATGGTCACCGTCACCGCCGAGGTCGCCCGCAACTACGTGGAACTGCGCATGGCCCAGATGCGTCAGGCGATCGTGGAGCGCGGCGTCGCGACGCAGCGCGACACGGTGGACCTCGTGCGCACGCGCCTCAACGCCGGGCTGGGCACCCAGCTGGAGCTCGCCCAGGCCCAGGCGCAGCTCGCATCGCGCGAGAGCCAGAAGCCCCTGCTCATCATCGCAGAACGGGCCGCCACCAACCGTCTCGCCGTGCTGCTCGGTCAGTACCCGGGAGAACTCCAGAGCGAACTGAACGCACCGGCAAACCTGCCGACGTTCGAAGGTGTGGTCGCCCTCGGCCTCCCCTCCGAATTGCTGCGCCGCCGCCCGGACATCCGCGCGGCCGAACGCCGCATTGCCGCCGCCTCCGCCCGCATCGGCGTCGCCACGGCCGATCTGTTCCCACGCTTCAGCCTCACCGGCTCGTTCGGTTTCCGCAGCGAGGAGCTGAACACCTTCCCGGAGATGCGGTCGCGGTTCTGGGACATCGGCCCCAGCGTCCGCTGGAACCTCTTCGACAACGGCCGCATCCGCCAGAACATCGAGGCCGCGAACGCGCGCGAGCGTCAAGCATTCCTCGCGTACGAACAGACCGTGCTCACCTCGTTCGAAGAAGTGGAAAACGCCCTCGTCAACATCGCGCAGCAGCAGGACCGGTGGGACGCGCTCACCCGCAGCATCCAGGCCAACCAGGAAGCCGTGGGGCTTTCCCAGGAACGCTACCGCTCCGGCGTCAGCGAGTTCCTCAACGTGCTGGAAAGCCAGCGCCAGCTCTACGACGCCGAGGACGCCGCGGCCCAGAGCCAGGGTGCACTGCTCACGTCGATGGTCGCGCTCTACAAGTCCCTCGGCGGCGGATGGCCGGAGCCCGCGCCGGATGGCTTTGCGCCCCGCGCTGCCGCGCCGTCGGCTGAACCTGCACCAGCCACAGGGCCGGCACCTGAACCCGCGCCGGTGCCCCAGGGCTAAGAGCACGGCCTACACAAACGCGAGAGTCGCGCCGGCCATTTTGGCCTCGTGATCGATCAGCCACCGCTTGCGCCACAGCTTGCCGCCGTAACCGGTCAGCGACCCATCGCTCCCGATCACCCGGTGGCACGGGATGACGACAGCGATGCGGTTCTGCCCGTTTGCCCGGGCGACCGCGCGAGTGGCCGTCGGTTGGCCCAGGGTTCGAGCGATGGCCAGATACGACGTCGTCACGCCGCACGGCAGGGCAATCAACGCGTCCCATACACGCTTCTGGAACGCCGTGGCGGGTGCATCCAGCGGCACATCAAACGTGCCCCGCTCGCCCGCGTAGTACGCGTTCATTTGCGCACGCAGCACTGAAAGGTGCCGCGACTCCCCTTCCGGAAACTCACTCTGGAAGTGCTCGCAGAGGAACCGCAACTCCGAGGACAGCGCACGCCGGTCGTGGAACTCCAGCAGGCACACCCCGGCGGGTGTCGCGCACGCGGTCATTGATCCCAGCGGTGTGTCAAACGTGCAGCGGGCAAAGTCCATCGTGGACGGTAGGGCTCAGCCCGCCAGCCGCGCGTCGCCGTCCCCATCGTGCGGGGCCAGCATGCCCAGGGCCTTCATCTTCTTGTACAGTGTGGTCCGGTTGATGCCGAGCTGCTCGCTGGTCTTCTGCCGGTTCCAGTGGTTGGCTTTCAGGGCCTTCATGAGGATCCGCTTTTCAGGCTCGCGCAACGCCTCGTCGAGCGACATGGGCACCCATGGGCCACCGTCGTCGTGCGATGCCGGAACCGCCGCGGCGTGCAAGGCCCCGGGGCGTGCGGGTCCGGTCACGTGCTCGGGCAGGTCGCACAGCTCGATCGTCTGCCCCCGCGCCAGCACCGCGGCCCGCTCGATGATGTTCTGGAGCTCGCGCACATTGCCCGGGTAGTGGTACCGCCGCAGGGCGTCCAACGCGTCCTGCGTAAAGCCCACGAGCATCCGCTGCAGGTCCGCCGCGTACTTCTCCAGGAAGAAGTGGGCGAGCCCCTCGATATCGCTCACACGCTCGCGCAGCGGCGCCAGCTCGATCTTCACCACGTTGATGCGGTAGTACAGGTCCTGCCGGAACAGCCCCTGGGCAACCAGACCCTCCAGCGGCTGGTTGCTCGCGAGGATGACGCGGACGTCCACTTCAACCGTCTGCGAGCTGCCGACGGGCTCGAACTTCCGCTCCTGCAGCACGCGAAGCAGCTTGAGCTGCATCGCCGGGCTCGCGGAGTTGATCTCGTCCAGGAAGATCGTGCCCCCGTTGGCCGCCAGGAATCGCCCGATCTTGTCCACGTGCGCGCCCGTGAACGCACCCTTGACGTGGCCGAAGAGTTCACTCTCCAGCAGCGTCTCAGGGATGCTGCCGCACGCCAGCTCCACAAACGGCTTGTCCTTGCGGGGCGAGTGGTGGTGGATGGCGTGGGCGATCAGACTCTTGCCCGTGCCCGACTCGCCGGTCATCAGCACCGTCGTCCGGCTCGGCGCCACGGCCTTCACCAGGTCAAACACCTTGGCCATCCGCGGGTCGCCGCCGATGATGTTCGGGATCGCGAACTTCTGCTCCAGCCGGCCGCGCAGCGTCACGTTCTCCCGCAGCAGCGTCCGCTGCCGCAGGGCACGCTCGAGCGCCAGCCGGAGTTCCTCGTCGACCAGCGGCTTGGTCAGGTAGTCGCACGCGCCCAGCCGCAGGCATTCCACCGCCGACTCCACGCTGCCGTAGCCCGTCATCACGATGACCGGCAGGTCGCGCCGGGCACGCTGCACGTCCCGCAGCAGGTCGGCATCGCGCGCATCGGGCAGGTTCAGGTCGATCAGCGCCGCGTCAAAGCCGGGCCCCTCCGCGTTGCGTGCCAGCGCCATCGCCTCGTGGGCGGAGAGCGCGGTGGTGGGGGTGTGCCCCTCGCGCGTGAAGAACTCCGCGAGCGACTCGGCCGCAACAGGGTCGCTCTCGACGATCAGGACGCGCGCCGCCGGCGCCCCGTCCGAGCCTGCGGAGTTGGGGGGGGTCGGGAACTTCACGTATACCTCATGCGCTCAGACGCTTGACGCTGCCCACCGCGGGGAACCGCACCCGGAGCACACAGCCCGGGCACGCCGTGTTCTCGCCGCCCGCTCCGTGCTCCACGCGGCGCATCACGACGCGCGGCAGCAGTTCAATCGTGCCGCCCATGCCCTGCACCACGCTCCGCGCCACGGAGAGACCCACGCCCGCGCCGTGCGCCTTGGTCGTGAAACCCAGGTTGAACACCCGCGACGCATCCACGCCGCGGGGCAGGCCCACGCCGTCGTCACGCACTTCCAGCGTGCACCAGGCCCGGTCGTCCCGCCCGTATGCCGCGTCCTTCGGTGCCGCGTCGTGCCGCAGCTCGACCTCAACCCTGCCGGGCGAAGGCGTCTGGCTCGCGGCGTTCCTCCTCGCCACAGCCTCGATCGCGTTCTGCACCGCGTTGAGCGCAACTGTGTATACCGCTCCGGCCGGGTGATCCGCCAGAGCGGGGCTCACCTCGCAGGTCAATGTCACATGGTGCCGCTCCGCCAGAGGCCGGCACACGTCCACCGCGTGGTGGATCGCCTCGCCGAGCGTGACGGGTCGTGCCTTGGCCAGGTGCGGCGAGCCGATCGAGTGCGACTGGCTCTGCATCGCCGCGTGAACCAGCTCGCTCATCTTGTCAAGGTCAGTCGCCGCGCTCGTCAGGTGCTTCTCCGCCGTGGCCACCACCCCTGCGCTCAGCACATTGCCGGCGGTGATGGTCTCCTTGGCCTTGTCAACGCTCGCCAGGGAGTGGTCGATCAGCCCGTGGAGCTGTTTGAACAGGTCACCCACCCGGTCCACATGCGCGTAGGTTGCGCTCGGGGAGTCGTCCGCAAGGCGGTACGCGCCATCGTTATGCGGACGCTGTGGGTGCGGGAGCTTCGACATGTCCGGATGTTCGACGCACGCGGGCACCCGCACGCACCCACGTTGCACGAACACCACACGGGGGTGGGCTTGTGCCGTCTGTGATGTTGACGCCATGCAACACGCGTCCGGGAACCCGGAATCTGCTACGCCGCGCCCACCGCAGCCGCGTCCCGGTCCGTCAGCATCCCGCCATCGCTGCGCAGTTTGACCGTCCCGTCCCGCTTCCACGACCGTTCGCACCGGGGCTCCGCGCGAAGGTCCTGAATAACCGGCGTCTTGGCGGCCGCATCAAATGCCGCACGGCTCACGCCCAGCAGGTCCGCCACTTCGACGCGGCCATCGGGCGTGTCGAACTCGCGCAGCGCATCGACCAGCGGCAGCACGACGCCCGCGTCCAGCGGGTTGTCGATGCCGCGGGCCTTGGCCTTCTCCATCTCCACCTGTGCGGCCTTCGCCGCCTCGAACAGGGGTTTCCAGCCGTCGCTGGCGCGGGCACCGGTCGGTGCAGGGAACTCCTGCAGGTGCACGCAGGTGCGCGTGTCGTCGGCGGGGCACTTGTGCAGGGCCCGATACGCCTCGTCCGCCGTGTGGCACATGATGGGCGCGAGCAGGCGGCACAGGCCGTCCGTCAGGTCCCAGAGTGTGGTCTGCGTACGGCGGCGACGCGGCGAGTCCGCCTTGTCGCAGTACAAGCGATCCTTCACCGCAGCCAGGTACTCGGCGGAAAGGGTGGTGTTGCAGAAGTCAAAGAGCGCCTTGTGGGCGGTCTGGTAGTCAAAGGCGTTGTAGGCGTTGACCACTGTTTCGCGCAGCGCATCGAACTCACCCAAAACCCACGCGTCGAGCGATGCCGCCGGAAACTGGCCGACCGGCACGCAGTGCCCGGCCTTGCCGTCGCAGGTGGGCGTGAAGTCCGCCAGGTTGCTCAGCATGAACCGCAGCGTGTTCCGCACCTTGCGGTAACTCTCGCCCGCGAGGCCGAACAACTCCACGTCTACCTTCACGTCGTTCTCGTACGCAAGGCTGCTCACCCACCAACGCATCACGTCCATGCCGAACTCGGTGCACAGGCTGTCCACCTCGTACCGGTGCGCATCCGGGCGGCTCTTGGAGAGCTTCTTCCCGTCGCGGTCCACCATGAAGCCGTGCGTGAGCAGCGTCTTGAACGGAGGCCGACCCATGACGCCCAGCGCGGGCAGGAGCGACAACTGGAACCAGCCGCGGTGCTGGTCGGATCCCTCGAGGTACAGATCGACGGCGTCCGAGTGGTCGGGTTTCGTGAAGGCCTGTCCGCGTTCCTTCATGCATGAGTACCAGGATGAGCCTGACTCGAACCAGACGTCAAGGATGTCGTTGCCTTTGCGGAGGGTGGGAAGAGACGAAGAGACGGAGAGACGAAGAGCCGGAGTGAGGACTTCGTCTTTCGCGGGGTCGTAGTACTTCAAGAGCTCGGCCGCATCCTTGGTGAACCACGCGTCGCTCCCCTGCTCCCGGAACACGCGTGAGACAGCCTTGACGCTCGCGGGCGTCATCAGCACCTCACCGCTCGGCAGGAAAAACGCCGGGATCGGCAGGCCCCAAGCACGCTGACGCGAGATGCACCAGTCGGGGCGCGACTCCAGCATGCCGCGCATGCGGTTGCGGCCCCACTCAGGAACAAACGCAACGCCGCCACCCTGCGTCGCAGACAGTGCTCGCCCCTTGGTGGTCTGCGGAGCATCGCCGTTCACCGAGAAAGGTCTGTCCACCCCCACAAACCACTGCTCCGTACACCGGAAGATCACCGGCGTCTTGCTCCGCCAGTCGTGCGGGTAGCTGTGCGTGAACATGTGGTCAAAGAACATGTGCCCGCTGCCCTGCAGGTGCTTCACCACCGCCTTGTTGGCCTCCCAGATGTTCATGCCGCGCAGCCACTCCGGCACGGTGGCGTCGTACGAGCCGTTGGCCGTGACGGGGCAGTACACCGGGATCTTCTCGCGCCGGCCCGTCTGGTAGTCCTCCGCACCGTGACCCGGCGCGGTGTGCACCAGTCCCGTGCCGTCCTCGAGCGTCACGTAGTCGGCCCCGACGATCTTGTAGCAGTTCGCCGGGTCGCCGCCCGCCTCTTTCGGGAACGCGGGCGTCGTCAGAACAAACGGGTGCTTGTACCGCAGGCCCAGCAGCTTCTCGCCCGTGGTGCGGGCGAGCACCACGACGTCCTCGCTCTTGGCCTTCGCCGTCACCCGCGACACCGCGTCCGCCGCGAGCACGGTGACATTCCCATCGATCCAGGCCAGTGCGTACTCGAACGCGGGGTTGACCGCGATCGCCAGGTTCGCGCACAGCGTCCACGGTGTTGTCGTCCAGATCATGAAGCACGGCCGCTGCAAGGGCCGCGTCCCGGGCGCGGGTGCCTTCGACTTCTTCCCCTCACTCGCTTCCTCGCTCCCTCGCTCCGTCGCTTCTTCCTCTGTGCTTTCCGCGTCCTCTGCACCGACTTCCTTCAGCCCAAACGCCTCATACACCGCCCCCGCGTCCGCCGCCTCGAAGTCCACGTACACGCTGGGGTCCTCGCGGTCCTCGTACTCCAGTTCCGCTTCCGCGAGCGCCGTCTCGTTGACCGGGCTCCAGTGCACGGGCTTGAGCTGCCGGTACACAAGGCCTCGCTCCAGCAACGTCGCCAGCACCTCCAGCGTCGCCCCCTCGTACGCCGGCAGCATCGTGAGGTACGGGTTCTCGTAGTCCGCCAACGTGAGCAGACGCGTCATCTGGTCCTTGTGCAGCTTGACGTACTTCTCCGCGTACGCATGGCACTCACGCCGCACGACCACTTTCCGCTGGTCCTCGGACAGCGTTGCCAGCTTGCCTGACTTCCCCTTCTCCTGCATCTCGAGCATCACCTTGTGCTCGATCGGCAGGCCGTGGCAGTCCCACCCCGGTGTGTACGGCACGTCCAGCCCCTGCATGCTCTTGGTGCGCACGACAAAGTCCTTCAGGCACTTGTTCATGAGGTGCCCGAGGTGGATGCTCCCGTTGGCATACGGCGGCCCATCGTGGAACACGAACTTCGGCTTGCCCGTGCGCGCCTCACGCAACTTCTTGTACACGCCAACGCCCGCCCAGCGTTTCAGGCTCGCGGGCTCGTTCTGCACCAGGTTCGCCTTCATCGGGAAGGGCGTGCTCGGCAGGTTCAGCGAGTCCTTGTACCGGCTCTTCTCTTTGGGCGCGCTGTCCTTGGGGGCGCCCTGCTTCGCCGCGGCGTCGGCGGAAAGCAGCGGGCCCCGATCAAACCGGAAGGTGGACATGGAGTGGTTCATGGCGGTGAGCTCACAGGCGGGGGCGGGGGGCGGTGGGCGGTCGCAACCACCCCGCGTAGGTTTGGTTCTGTTCGGGAGTGATGATAGAAGGCCGACCCCACAGCGCGCACGCGCGAGGCCGGAGCGGCGTCAAGCCCCGAGGCGGGCTGGGTCGTCAATTCTGTGGAGAGCGACCTCTCCTCGCGCGACAACCTCAGCCCATCAGCGGGGCGGGGTAATTCGGCGGGAAATCGAGAAGCACAGGCGAGGCATAAGCAACTCTAGGTGGGTTCGTCCAAGCCTGCTATCGGCCGTTCCGGCGCGCGGCCGCAGCCCCGTTGGCGGGCTTGCCCTCAATGATGCCCCCGGCACGCAGGCCCCGCAATTCGAAGATCGACTGCGTCTTGAGCACCAGCCCCGCGCTCGCGATCATGTGGTAGCACTGCGCATGGGCCTCGTGCTGGTACCGCTGCATGTCCACCATCGACAGGCACCGGCCTACGTCATCCTCCCACGGGTGGATGAGCGCGTTGTTCTCACGGCCAAGCGCCAGCATCTCCTCGTACGTCTCGGCGTAGATCGACTCCGGCAGCGTCTCCGTCTGGCACGCCGAGAGATACACCACGTGTTCGGGGAACTCCCGCTCGCACTCCTTCTCGCTCGCGCACAGGTGCTGCGTCACAATCCCTCCCGTGGGGATGGCCTTGTCCTGGTCGGTGACGTGCTCGGTGCAGTGCGTGTCCCCGTAGTCAAACCGCAGTGCGTGCTGCCCCGGCATGACCCACGCTTCCAGAACGTACCCGTTGTGGGCCACCACCTGCCGGCCCTTGAGCTGGAAGTGGGTGGGGTGCAGCACCCGCCCATACAGGATGAGTTGGTAGGTCTGCAGAGGATTCTGTCGTGCCGAAACGCTCATCGGGTTCTCTTTCGTACCGCGCGATTCCGTGCGCGGTTCCCGGCCTTGCGCCATCTGCCCACACGTGGCACAACGGCAAGGCGTGCGAAATAGATACCGGACCACGGGTGGCCATCCTCAGGCCACCTGGCACCGGGGCTCCAGGGATACCCCTGCCGCAAGCCCCGCACCAACCGCGTGGATTCGTGAACTTCCCACGAACACCCAGCACGGACCGGTCCCCCCGGACGTGCACAATTCCCCTCAACCCAAGCCGCCCCCGATAACTACGCCTATATCTATACCACGCAATTGCGGCGACACAATAGGTAGTTCGACATTCTTCACGGCAAAGAATGAAATCGGGATAACCTGTTCGCATCGCCACGGAGGCGGCAGAAGTGCTTGATGATGGGCGGTTGAACGGAAAGCCCCGACGGAGCGCACGGACGTGCCCGACACCCACGCACCAATCGCCGAACCCCGGACCCCCGAGACGCGCCTGAAACAGGCACGCAAGCTTTCCGCGCTCGCGCAGGCCTCGCTTCTGCGCGAAGCCCTGCTTGCAGTCCCTATGTGTGGTGACGTCGAGAAGGCGACCCCCTATGCGTGGGCTTTGCTTGAACTGGCCACGCTGCCGGCGATCAAGCCGTCCGGCCCTGCTTGGAGCCCGCTCCGAGCGTGGGCGGAGCGCAGGGTGCGAGCCGCCGATGCCGCGCTCGCCGGCGTCGTCGCCTGCTGGGGCGCGTGCGGGCCCGACGTCCGCGCCGCCGCAATGGGCGTTGGCAAGAACCGCTGGGAAGCCGCGTGCCGGACGGCGCTCGCCGACAGCCGGTCGCAGGTCCGCCGCGCGGCCGCGCGGGCCATCGCCGAGATTGGCTCCCCGGAACTGAGCACCATCGCAGCGAGCATCGTGCAGGACTCGGACCCCGAGATCGCCCGGTGGGGCGAACTCGCCCTGGTCGGGATGGTGGTGACCTCTCGCAGCGGCCTGTGGAGCGAGGGTGAGCACGAAGCGTGGCGTCGCGCCGCCGACGAGCCCTTGTGGACGGGCGTGGTCCGGGCGGACGCCGGGCGGTGGGGCTTGCGAGAGGAAGCGTCGCTCGC
Organism: Phycisphaerales bacterium; assembly: GCA_036261855.1. Classification (GTDB taxonomy): domain Bacteria; phylum Planctomycetota; class Phycisphaerae; order Phycisphaerales; family UBA1924; genus BJHL01. Next base: position 27,703 of record DATAKA010000035.1, read on the forward strand.
CGCGGCTCTCGCTAGTGCTCTCCGAACGTTCGACCAGCACCGCCGTCGGGGTGTGCTGCTGGGCGCACTCCTGTTCTGCGACCGCTCGCTCGTCCGCGGCATGCTCCGCGACAGGGCCGTCGGCGTTCTGGAAGTGGTGACGAGCCGTGAGCACCCGGCGCACGGCCCTGTTATGTCATTGCTCCGAGCGAGGGCGCTCCCCACCGGACGTCTCCGCGCCCTGGAGTGGCTCCCCTTCCCGGCGGCCAAGAGGGCCGCGGTTGCGAGGCTGGCCCGTGCGGACGGCCCATTTGACCACGAACTGGTGCTGTCCGCGGCGCACCTGTGCGCGCGGCCCGCACGATTGGCCGCGCTTTCAAGTATCAAGGCGACCGGGCGCACGGTGGCGACCCAGGGGGCCTCCGCGCCCGCGCGGGTGCTTTTGCCCGCCACGGCGCCGCTGGCCTCGGGCGCGGTGATTGCGACGCTCACCCGCGACGCGCGCCGCCTCGCCCCGCTGTGGGCACGCAGCATCGGCGCGACCGGCCCTGAACGTCATGCGGCCTTGGAAGGGTTGCTCGCGGACGAGGATCCCTTGGTGCGCATGGCGTGCGTGCGGCACGGCGTCTACACCCTCCGCATGGATCAGGTGCTCGATGTGGACGAGCGAGTCTCGCGGACCGCGTACGTCGCGTGGTCCGCGGATGAGGACGCCCGCCGAGAGTGGGGGAGTGACAAGGACGCCGCCGCCCGCAGGGCTGAGCGGTCGCGTCTGCTGGCGCTTTTCTCGCGACTGCCGCACCCGCGGGTGCGGTCACTGGCGGCGATCGACCGGGCGTTTGACAGCGACGCGTTCTCCCCCGCGCTCCCTATCGCAAGCGTTTCCGGGGTCGCCACGGCGTACCGGGCGCTCGCCACTGATCGCGCAGCGTTCACGAACGACCTGCGGGCACGCCTGAGCGATCCCCGGAATGTGGGTGGCGGGTGGTCACGGGCGATGCACCTTGCCCGACGCCTGGGCGTCGCGGAAGATGTTGAACTCCATGTGCGGGCAATCGCGACGAGCGTCGAACGGTCCGCGGACCATCTGCGTAACGTCGCGCAGGCGGTCACGGTGCTGGGAGACGTGGCAACACCCACCAGCCACGCCGCCCTCGTCAGCACGCTTGCTCACGATGACGCACGCGTGCGGGCCAACGCGGTCGAAGCACTCGCCAAGCACGCCCGGTTCATGCCAGTAAGTGCGCTGGGCGCCAAGCCTGTCGCCCAGCCTCCCCAGCACCTATGGGCAGAACTGAAGACCGACGCTCACCACCGGGTTCGTGCCAATGCCGTCCGCGCTGCCCTCGTGGCCGCAGTCTCAGGTGATGCACCCCGGCGGGAGCAGGCCCTCTTCGAGGTAAAGGCCGATGCGGTTGGGTCCGGCGTGGATGCGTTGGCATCGATGCTGAGTGACGATCGCACCATGCACCGGCTTGCCGGAGCGTGGCTCGCGTGGAAAGTCCTGCCCGCGGGCGGCCCGCTGCGTCTGCACGAGCGGTGGCCGGAGATGGTGGGCCGGATCGCGGAGGTTGCACAGTCGGATGCCGAGCCCAAGGTCAGGGCCCGCGCGGCCCGTTGTGCCCAACTGGTCGAGGCGTCCCTTGCTGCCGCGTCCATGCACGCCCCCGGCACGCTGACGCTGGATTCTGGCATCTAACCCGGTGCCTTGTTCGCCCGGCGTGTATGGCAGATCGCTCTCCGGACCCTACCGTGCCCCCGTGACCGTTGCCGCCCCCTCCAACCTCCCCGCAGCCGAAGGGCGCACCCCGCCCCGCATTCTCGCGCTGCCCGCCCTGGTGGCCAACCAGATCGCCGCGGGCGAAGTGGTGGAGCGACCATCCAGCGTCGTCAAGGAACTGGTGGAGAACTCCCTGGACGCGAAAGCCTCGCGAGTCTCTCTCGAACTGGAACTGGGTGGCATCGAGCTGATCCGCGTGACCGACGACGGCGTCGGCATCCTGCCCGATGACTTTGCCATGGCGGTTGCTCCGCACGCCACGAGCAAGATTGCGGACGCCGCGGACCTGGACCACATCGCGACCCTCGGGTTCCGCGGTGAGGCGTTGGCGAGCATCGCGAGCGTCTCCCGCATGACGCTCCGGTCCCGCGTCGCCGGGCACGATCAGGCGTGGCAGATGGACGTGGAGGGCGCGACGACGCAGCCGCTCCGCCCCGCGGCCGGGCCCGTCGGCACGAGCGTCACCGTCCGCAACCTCTTCTTCAATACCCCTGCCCGCCGGAAGTTCCTCCGCACCGCGCAGACGGAGAAGGAACGCTGCGTGGACGCGTTCCACCAGATCGCGCTCGCCCACCCGGGCGTTGCGTTCACGCTCATCGTCGATGGCAAGTCCACGCTGGACCTTCCCCCGAACCAGTCGCCGCGGGAGCGGGCCCTGGGCATCCTGGGCAAGGAGCTCGACGCGCAGCTGGTGATGGTGCAGGCCGACCGCTTTGACGACGCACGCGGCATGAGCCTCTGGGGACTTGCCGGTCTGCCCGCGCTCGCGCGCGGCAGCACCAAGGGACAGTTTCTGTTCGTGAACGGCCGCCCTGTGCGCGACCGCACGGTGCAGCACGCCGTGAGCGAGGCCTACCGGGGGCTGATCGAGCCGGGGCGCTACCCGACCGTCGTGCTCATGATGGAGCTGAGCCCCGAGGGCGTGGACGTGAATGTTCATCCTCAGAAGGCCGAGGTTCGTTTCCGCGATAGCAGCATGGTGCACAGCGTGGTGCTGCGGGCCCTGCGCGAGGCGCTCCAGCGGGCGGACCTGACACCCGCCGTGACCGCGCTGCGGCCCGGCATCGCGTGGAGCCCGACCCGGGGCGATGTGAACGCCGTGCAGCCCGGCCTCATGGGCGCGGGTGATCTGGGCGCTCCGGGTGCCGGGCTGCCGGGCACGATCATCCCGGGCGCGGGCATCACCGAGGCCAAGTTCGCGAGCTTCTTCAGCCGCTTCCGGCCGGACGTGGAGCAGTTGCCGCTCTCCCTCGCGGACGGCGACCGCACGCACGCGGTCGCGAGCGCACCGGTGGTTCCGTCGCCGGTTGCGCCTGTCGATGTCCCGGCAGCGACGCCCCCGGCGCCCACACGCCTGCTCCAGGTGCACAATTCCTACGTCATCACGCAGGACGAGCAGGGCGTTGTGATCATCGACCAGCACGCGCTGCACGAGCGGGCGATGTTCGAGTACCTGCTCCAGCGCGTGGGCAGCGGCAGCCTGGAGAGCCAGCACCTGCTCGCGCCGATTCCTGTGCGCGTCAGCAAGTCTCAGGCCGCGGCACTCGGCGTGCTTCAGCCGCTGCTCGCCCGCATCGGCGTGGAGGCCGAGGATGCCGGCGCTGCGGGTGTGCTGGTCCGCGCCTTCCCCAGTTTCCTCTTCGAGCGCGGCGTGGACATCGTGGACTTTGTCGAAGAACTGCTCCGCAAGGCCGACGCGGGCGAGATTGCTTTGGGCGGCGGCACCGGCGATCAGGCCTTCGAGCATGCCCTGCGCGACGTGCTCGACATGATGTCCTGCAAGGCCGCCATCAAGGCCGGAGACCGGCTGAGCGACCTGGAACTCGCGGACCTGGTCCAACTGAGGGAGGACGTGGAGCGTTCGAGCAACTGCCCCCACGGCAGGCCCACGAGCATCCGCCTCACGCTGCGGGAACTGGAGAAGCTCTTCGGGAGATCATGACCGTTCTTCGCGACGGGCCCGCCCGCCCGACGCCGTGCCGCACGCTCCATGCACTGGATGCTCGCCCAATCCCGCGGTTCCGCCCAGGCGCAGGTCGTCGTCTGGGTCATCGTGCTCATCGTGGTCGTGCTTGTCGCGTTCGCCGTGCTGTACCTGATCCACAAGAAGCTCTTCAGCGACCGGCAGGAATCCGCCGACACCGAGGGCCTCATGGCGACGATGCGTCGCATGAAAGAGCGCGGTGAGATGAGCCCGGAGGAGTTTGACCAGGCACGACGGGCCCTCTCCCGCAAGTCCGTGGCCGATGTTGAGGCGCGCCTTGCGGCCCGCCAGGACAGGAACTCGGACGCCGCGAAGCGAGAAGCGGCCAAGGCCGCCGCGCAGAAGATCATCGACGCGGGGAAACCCCCCAAGTCGGAGTGAACGCGCACGCCCTGCACGCCCGGATAACGCCTCGGCAACGAACGCGCACAATCACGCACCCACGCGTGCAGAACCCCGTACGCCACGCCGATACACTGGGCACGTTCCGGTCTGTTTTTCCGGGACGGTGCAGGGACCCAAAGAGAGATATTCATGTCCAAGGGCAAGCAGGAGGGCGGAGACCAACCCATGTCGCAGCACAGCCATCCAGGAGGGACGTCCGGCGGCACGGGTTCCGGGCCCGGCGGCGGCAACGGCGGTGATTCGGGCAACTTCCGCGGCCGCAAGGTCACGACGTGCTCGTTCTGCGGCAAGACCAGCCGCGACGTCGGCCCCATGGTCGAGGGCCCCAACACGGTCTACATCTGCTCCAACTGCACCGACCTGTGCCAGAACATCTTCCGTCAGGAACGCCGGCGCGTCAGCAGCGCCCAGTCGTGGCTGCGCGAGGTCCCCTCGCCCCGCGACATGAAGACCTTCCTGGACCAGTACATCATCGGCCAGGACTACGCCAAGAAGGCGCTGGTCGTCGCGGTGCACAACCACTACAAGCGCCTCCTCCACCTGGAGAGCGAGCACGCGGGCAACGTCGAGATTGACAAGAGCAACATCCTGCTCATCGGCCCCACCGGCAGCGGCAAGACGCTGCTGGCCAAGACGCTGGCGCGCATGCTCAAAGTGCCCTTCGCCATCGGCGACGCAACCACGCTGACAGAGGCGGGCTACGTCGGCGAGGACGTCGAGAACCTGATCCTGAAGCTCCTGCAGAGCGCGGACTTCGACCTCGAGGCAGCCCAGCGCGGCATCATCTACATCGACGAGATCGACAAGGTCGGCAAGACCAGCAACAACGTCAGCATCACTCGCGATGTCAGCGGCGAGGGTGTGCAGCAGAGCCTCCTCAAGATGCTCGAGGGCACTGTCAGCAACGTGCCCCCGCAGGGCGGGCGCAAGCACCCCGAGCAGCAGTACATCCAGGTGGACACGACCAACATCCTGTTCATCTGCGGCGGCACGTTCGTGGGTCTGGAAGAGATTATCCGCCGCCGGCTGGGCAAGACCAAGATCGGGTTCAACCTCGCTCCTGTGGAGCGTGACCCGGCCAAGGAAGCGGCGCAGGTCCTGCAGCAGGCCACCGCCGACGACCTCATCGACTTCGGCATGATCCCCGAGTTCGTGGGCCGTCTGCCCGTGCTCGCCCCGATGGAGCCCCTCTCCGTCGATGCGCTGACGAACATCCTCACCGAGCCCAAGAACGCCATCACCAAGCAGTACCAGCACCTGTTCGCGATGGAAGGGGCCTCACTCTCCTTCACGAAGGGTGCGCTGCGGATCATGGCCGAGCGCGCCCTCAAGCGTCAGACCGGTGCCCGCGCCCTCCGCGCGGTGATGGAGGAGGTCATGCTCCCCCTCATGTTCGACCTGCCCGACCAGCAGAACGCCGGCGTTGAGTACATCGTCGATGAGCGTGCGGTCAACGACAAGCACACGCTCAAGGAACTCCGCGCGAAGCGCAAGGAATCGGCGTAACGCCCGGTCCAAAGGCAGGCAAGGCACACCGACCGGGGGACACGTCCCCCGGTTTTTCATTGGCACAGTTTCACCCCGTTTGGGCCACGCTCTTCAGCGCCGCCCCACGCGCTCCATGACAAAAGCCCCGACGCAGTAGCCCACCGCCCAGCCCACCACCACATCGCTCACGAAGTGCGCCCCCAGCAGCACGCGGGCGCAGCCCACGATCACCATCAGCACTACCAGCATCGGTGTCAGGCGCGGGTACACCCGGGAGAGCGCCGCCGCTAGGCACGCCGCGGCCCCCGCGTGGCTGCTGGGCACGCTCCAGAGGTCGCTGGAGATCCCCTTCCACACCTCCCAGGCGTGGGCTTCCAGGTATGTCACCGTCCCGTCCTCCGAGACGCGGGGCAGCGGGTACGTCCCCCAGGGCAGCGTGAACTCCCACGGTCCGGCACGCCCGGTCATCACGTGGTCGTGGAAGAGCACGCGTGGCCGCGGCCGGCCGATGGCGAGTTTGAGCACGTACATGACCGCCGAGTTGAGCGCGACGGCGGCGATGATCGCGACCGCCCGGTGCCGTCGCTGCGGGTCTACCAGCCACATGACCGCGAGGATGATGACGACGCTGGACACCGCGCCGAACTGCTGGAGGAACTCGAGTTCGCGGTGCACGTCGCCCTTGACGAAGCTCCCCAGCCCACCCCACGGCCCGAGCCAGCCCATGAGCGTGCGGTCCAGCGGCACGAGCAGGAGCGAGAGCACGATGGAAAGGCCCAAGGCCGTCACTGCCCGCGCGGGCGTCAGCGGCCGCACAAACCACGCGAACATGCCCGCGTGGGAGGCTGTATCGCCGGATGTTTGGGTATAGTGGGCGTGCATGCGGAGTGCGGAACCAGCGGCGGGCGCGGATGAGGGCGATGGTACGTCCCGCCCGCGTCCGCACGCGCAGCCCGCGATGTTCCCGAAGTTTGCGCTCGCGGCCCGTTGGTGCGGCTCGTGGCTTTCGGGCGGGGCCGCGCTCGTGGTGCTGTGCGCGTGCGTGCTGCTGCCGGGGCTCTTCAGCCTGCCGCCCATCGACCGTGACGAGTCCCGCTTTGCGCAGGCCTCTCGGCAGATGATCGAGTCCGGGGACTACGTCGTCCCCCGCGTGCAGGACCGACCCCGTCTCAACAAGCCGCCGCTCATCTACTGGCTCCAGGCCGGTGCCGTGCAGGTCATCACCCAGGGCAACGTCAAGAACGACGCGATCTGGATGTACCGCGTCCCGGGCGTCTTCTGCACCATCCTCACGGTGCTGCTCACCTGGCGGCTGGGCTGCTCGATGTTCGACGCCCGCGTGGGCTGGCTCGCCGCGGCGTTGCTCGCCGTCTGCCCGCTCATCGTGTTCGATGCGCACCAGGCCCGGGCGGATCAGTTGCTGCTGACCACGGTGGTCGCGTCCCAGTTCTGCTTGTGGAAGGTGCTGCGGTTGCGCCCCGGCACGGGCCGCACCTGGTGGATGCGCATCGTGTGGATGACGGCCCTGTGGGGCTGCGTCGCGCTGGGCGTGCTTGCAAAGGGCCCCATCACCCCGATGGTGACGGCGCTGACCATCGCCGCGTTCTGCACGCTGCGGCGTGACTGGACGCTCCTGCACCGCGTGCGACCGCTGCTGGGCGTGATCATGGTCGTGGGCCTCGTGCTGCCCTGGGTGCTGAGCGTGTCGCACAAGGTGGGGTGGGGCACGTACTGGCGGACGATCTACGACGAAACGATCGGTCGCAGCACGCAGGCCAAGGAGGGCCACTTCGGTCCTCCGGGCTACCACCTGCTGCTGCTCGTGGTCCTCTTCTTCCCCGGATCGTTGCTCACGGGCCTCGCAGTAATGAACGCGTGGAAGCGGGGGGCGCAGAAGGTGGGCGCGTGGTGGCGGTGGAAGTGGACGGGCAAGACGGCTGACCTGTTCCTCCTCGCGTGGGTCCTGCCCGCGTGGGTGATCTTTGAGCTCATCTTGACCAAACTCCCGCACTACACGATGCCGCTGTACCCGGCGCTCGCCCTCCTCACGGCGCGGGCAGCGCTCGCGTCATCGGCAGCGGCGGTGGAGGCCATGTCCAACGCGTGGACCAAACGCGGCTTTGTCGCGTGGGGAGTGGTGGGGGTGGTGATCCTGTTCTTCGTCCCCGCTGGTGCAGCGCTCTGGCTCGGCCGGTCCACGCCCAACGCGACGTTCCTCCCCGGCTACGGCGTTGCGTTCGCCGGGCTCATCCTCGCCATCGCCGCGTCGTGCTACGCCCTCAAACTGCGACCCCTGCGTGCGTACACGCTGTCCGGGCTCGCGCTCATCGGCACATATCTTGTGGTGTTCCAGTTGCTGCTCCCCGCGAACGATGACATGCTCCTGAGCGTCCGCATCGCTCAGCGGCTGAACTCGGGCTCCAACGCCGGCCGCGCGTGCGCGGCCGTGGGATATCAGGAGGACAGCCTCGTGTTCCTGACCCGCGGCCGCATCGAACGCATCGAGGGCAAGGACGCCGCGGCCTGGGTGAAGTCCCACCCCGACGGCATGCTCGTGACCCGTCAGGGTGCGGACATGGGTGAGATGCCATGGGCGAGCCGGGAGTCTCTCACGGGCTTCAACTACGCCCGGACTCGCCGGGAGGTTGTGTTGATTCACGACCGCGATGCGGCCCGCGATAACAAACGCATGGAAAATGCTGGCAACATCGATGAACCCCATTCGATACCGCTTCGACCCTGGCCCGACGGCACATGACCATGGAGCCTTCCCCCATTCCGATCCCCGGCGCACCCACGCCCACCGGCCTACTCCTAATCGACAAGGAAACCGGCTACACCTCCATGGACGTCTGCGCCATCGTCCGCACGCGCCTCCGCCGCGCGGGCGCGCCCAAACGCATCAAGGTCGGCCACGGCGGCACGCTCGACCCGCTCGCCACCGGCCTTCTCGTCATTCTCGTTGGCAAGGCGACACCCCTGTGCAACCAGATCATGGCGGGTGAGAAGGAATACCTCGCGACGGTCGACCTCTCCCGCACCAGCGACACCGACGACGAAGAGGGCCCCACGCACCCTGCGGTTGTCGCCGCGCCGCCCACGCGAGACCAACTGCGCGCGGCACTCGCCACGCTCACCGGCACCATCCAGCAGCGCCCGCCCGCGTTCAGCGCCATCAAGTCCGGCGGCCGCCGCGCGTACGACATCGCCCGCGGCGGCGGCGAGGTGGACCTGCCCGCCCGCCCCGTCTCTGTTCACGCGATCGACCTGCTGGACTACACATTCCCCGTCTGCACGCTGCGCATCCGCTGCGGCAAGGGCACGTACATCCGCAGCATGGCCCGCGACCTGGGCCCGCTCCTCAAGACCGGCGGCATGCTCACTGCGCTCCACCGCACGCGCATCGGCCAATGGTCGATCGACCATGCCCGCACGCTCGGCACCCTGCCGCAGCAGCTCACGCAGGCGGACCTGCTCGCGGTCCCGCCCGATGCCTTGATGCCTTGATGCCTCGTGCCTTGTTGCCTGCTCGTTCCTCGCCATCACCCGTGCAACTTCGTCCGCAGCCGTTCCGCCACCTGTGCATCGCCGCATTCCCACGCCCCGCCCGCTGCGGTCAGGGTGAAAACGGCACCCAACGCCGGCGCCTCCACTCGGGCCTCGCCGCGACGCGAGACTTCGTCCAGCAGCACCCCCGGCAGGTTCGTCACGCGGGCCTGCAATTCCACCTCCGCGCCGCCCACGTGCAGCACCAGCCGCGTTTGCGACAGTTCGGCGAGCGTACCCGCGAGCCGCGTGGCGCGTTCCGCCGGCGTCGCGCCGCCGATCATGCCCCGGGCGCCGCTCATAGGTCTTCCTCCGTGCCCGCCGTTGCTCTGGGAGCAGAGACCTCATCGTCCGACGGTTTCCACAGTTCGCCCGGGTCCTGCCCGTCGCACAGCCGCCGCATGGAGAGGTACAGCGCCGAGCCCGCCGTGTAAAAGTAGCTCACCGCATACACCGCGGGCACCACCTGGAACAGCCCGCGCCAGAAGACGATCATCCCCGCCGCCCGCCGCTGCCACGCCGGGAACTCGCCCGCGTCTACCGTCGGCACCGTCCCAAAGACCGCCGCCTGCCGGACCACATCCGCGAACGACTCCTCGAGGAACATCGCCGCGAGCGTCCCCGTCACCATGCACGCGCCCTGCACGATCGCGGCCAGAACACCGATCATCACGAGCAACTGCACGAACAGCACCGCCGCGTACAGCACGTACCGCAGCGGGTGAGCGACCACATACGCCGTGGAACGCTGCACCGCATCGATCGAGTCTGTTCCTTCGATGAGCACCGCCGGCACCAGCATCGGCAGCGCCAGCACCAACACGCACAGCGCGAGCACGATGAACACACCCACCACCATGCCGCCGCCAAAGAGCAGCCCGCCCGCCCACCCGGTCGTGCTGCTGCCCAGCAGCACGCGTCCCAGGAGCGCGAGCGCTGCCGCGACTACCGCGATCAGCACCAACGGCAGCAGCACCGCCAGCGACTGCGTCCACCACTTCCGCATGGAGAGCACCAGCGCATCCATCCACGCCGTGCGTTCGCGACGCCCGAACTCCGTCGCGGCTGTGCGCCCGATCGTCCCGCCGAATACCGCGCCCGCCGCGGCGACCGGCAGCGCGAGCAGCATCGTGACGCCCGCGTGCTCCCGGAAGAGCAGGACCGGGAGCACAATGAGCGCCCACAGCCCCTCCGCGCCCTTCCCGGCGTCCAGGCGTCCGCCCACCACCGTCAGTTGGTCCTTGATGATCGATCCAAACCCCCGTACCCCCGACCCATCCCCCTGCCCGCGCAGCACCCACGCGTCCGCCGCCACGACCAAGACCGCCAGCGTCAGCACCAGCACAAAGGCGAACGTCATGCGCGCCGGGCGCAGCGCGAGCGCCGCCGCCCGCAGCAGCCCGGGCCAGATCAGCGAGCCCGACAAGTCCTCCCACACGCGCCCGGCACGCGCCGCGGGTGGTGGGGGAGTCGTGGAAGGAGCGGTGTGCCGGCCTGGTTCGTCCGGGGTGATCATGAGTACCAGCGTAGCGGGCCCGCTTGCTTTCGGGCTCCACCCGGCGCACCATCCACCCATGACGATCCCGTCCGCTCTCCGCTGGGCCCTCCTCCTGCTCAGCCTGCTCGCCGTCGGCCCCCTCTGCTCCGCCATGATCGCCGATGCACGCGACGCCGACGGCGGCCCCGCGGTCTCGATGCTGGTGGGCGGTCACATTCCCCGCACGCTCCTCGCCGGGCTCCTTGTTTTCGTCGGTGCTGGCGTCGTGGGGTGGCTGGGCTCCCGTTTCTTCGCACTCTCCACCGGTTTCGCCTGCGCGGGCATCGTCCTCGCGTGGGGGGCTTGGCGCACGGGCACGTTCGATCAACTCGTGCGCCGCACCCACGGCGGGAGCGAACTGCCCATGCTCGCCGTGGAGGGCGCGATCGCCCTGCTCGGCTCCGCCGCCATCGCCTGGCTCTGCTGGCACGCCTCCCGAGCGCACCGTCCGGGCGCTGCGCCCGGCGCCGCCGCGGAACGCCAGTCCTTCATGAGCCACTTCGCGAGCGCCAAGGATGAGCGCACGCTCCCCAAGGTTGCCATCGCGTCCATGCTGCTGAGCGCCGTCGCCGGCGCGGCCATCGCGTACATCCTCGCCGCGTCACCACTGAAGGGCCAATCAGTCTTCGCGGCCTTCGCCGGCGCGATCGTCGCGGGCATGGCCGCGCAGTTCGTGGCGCAGGCCATGCACGCGTCCGCCACGCCCGTCTCGGTGGTGCTGGGCCTCGTGGTGCCCGCCGTCGTCGTGCCATTGATCGCCAAGGGCGATTCAGCCCTGGTGGCCCACACGTTCGCCAACAGCATGCTGCCCATCGCGAAGGTGATGCCCCTTGATTGGGCCGCCGGCGCGGTGCTGGGTGCCCCCATCGGTCTGGGGTGGGCCGGCGCGATGATGGATGTGCGGATGGTCTAACTCCACGCCCCTGAAACACACCGGGCCGCCCGGCATCTGTGGGAGTGCTGCATCCACGCGGCCGCGTGGGGCGAAGTGCGGGGTGCGTCGTTCTGGGCCGCATCCACCGGGGTTTCCGCAATGTCCCTACGCTCTTCCCCCACACCCGAGGCCGTACTCCGCACCGGCTGGGCCGACGTTACTTCAGGAGCCCCGATGGCCCGCCCGACGACCACACGCACGCGCACGACCAAGGCCGCCAAGGCGGGCAAGCCCACCGACAAGGCGCTGATGTCCGACATCCAGTCGTCGCAGGACCAGCGCAACGTCGCGATTGACCGTGTGGGCGTCAAGGAAGTGGTCTACCCCCTGCGGCTGCGGACCAAGGGCGGCGGCGAGCAGACGACAGTCGCCACGATCAACATGTACGTCGCCCTGCCCCACACCAAGAAGGGCACGCACATGTCGCGCTTCCTGGAGGTGCTCAACGCGCAGACCAGCGAGCCCGTGACGCCCAAACGCATCCCCGCCATTACCCGCGCCATCTGCGAACGCTTGGACGCCGAGACCGCCCACTTCGAGGCGACGTTCACCTACTTCATCAAGAAGGCCGCCCCCGTCACCGGCACGCCCGGCCTGATGGACTACCGCGTCACCTTCGAGTGCACCGCCAACGGCACCGAGGACTTCGTGATGAAGGTCTCCGCCCCCGCCGCGAGCCTGTGCCCGTGCAGCAAGGAAATCAGCGAGTACGGCGCGCACAACCAGCGCTGCCGCATCGAGGCCAAGGTCCGCTTCAAGGGCGACCTCTGGATCGAAGAACTCGTGGACATCCTGGAGAAGGCCGCGTCCTGCCCCGTCTTCGCCACGCTCAAGCGCCCCGACGAGAAGTGGGTGACCGAGAAGGCCTACGAGAACCCCAAGTTCGTCGAGGACACCGTCCGCGACCTCGCCCTCCTCCTCGAGGCCGACGACCGCATCTCCTGGTACTCGATTAACAGCGAGAACTTCGAGTCCATCCACAACCACTCGGCCTACGCGC
>DATAKA010000015.1:0-35721 GCA_036261855.1 Phycisphaerales bacterium
GGCAATGGGCAATGGGCAATGGGCAATGGGCAATGGGCAATGGGCAATGGGCAATGGGCAATGGGCAATGGGCAATGGGCAATGGGCATGCCTAACGCACGTTGATGGGTGTTGATTGCTGGATGTTTAGACGCACAGGCGTTCAATGTCAGCGGTGAGCCGCAAGGCGTCTGCGGTGAGTGTGTCGATCTGTGACCGGAGCGCGGCGCTGTTGAGCCCGGGGGTGGGGGTTGCGAGGTTGATGAGGACGTTCCACTTCGCGGCACGTGCTGTTGCCTCTGCCAGCACGGCGGCGATGGCGAGGTCGCTGCGCAGGTGAGGGTTGGATGTGCCGCAGAGCGTGTGCATGAGGCGGAGGGCGTCTACCGAAGCCGCGGCGACCGACATGGGCACGGCCACCGCGGCCTGTATTGCGCCGGGCAACTCGCGTTGGCGGCGCGGATCGGTCTCGGGGAGGCGGGAGAGTTCGTTGACGAGGGCGTAGGCCACGGCATCCTCGTCGGCGAGTTCGAGGAAGATGGCGCGGGCGCGTTCGAGGCGGTGGGCGGCGTCCTCTAGGAGCGGCTGGTGCGGGGCGAGGTTCTTCTTGCCCAGGGAGTAGCTCACCACCATCTGCGCGAGGGCTGCCGTGATCGCGCCGCAGAGGCCCGCGACAGAGCCACCGCCGGGCGTGGGTTGCTTGGCGGCGAGGTCTTTGAGGAAGTGGTCGACGCGTTGTTGACGGAAGGACATGGCGGAGGGTACGTGCAGTGCTGAATCACGGTGAGGGGGCCCGGTACTCCTGCGCGTCCATGAAGCCGTGCGCCGAAAGGAAAGTTGTCAGCGCCTCTTCGTACTTCTCCAAGTCATCGCCCGGGAAGTCGTTGTGAGAACAGTTGGTCTGGATGAAGGTGGAGGTCGGTGCGAGGGCGGCGAGACGCTCGCCGTGCGAGAACGGGATGATGGTGTCGTGCAAGCCGTGCGCGATCAGGATGGGGTGCTGGTAGGACCGCACAACCTCGTCGGTGCGGAAGGGGTGGCGGACGATGAACGGGGGCACGAGGTACCGTGACGACATGGCGGTCACGCTGGTGAAGGTGCAGTTGAGCACGAGGGCGGCGGTGGCGCGGTCCTGCGCGAGTTGGGCGGCGACGCCGCCGCCCAGGGAGCGGCCGTGGGCGATGATGCGGGCGGGGTCCACCTCCGGGCGCTGCACGAGGATGTCGTAGAACGCGGCGGTGTCGTGGGCGATTGCGCTCTGGGACGGCGTGCCGGCGCTGCGGCCGTAGCCGCGGTACTCGGGGAGGAGCACGGAAATGCCGTGCGCCGCGTACCAGCGGGCGATGTCCTGGGAGTGGTCGATGAGTTCGGCGTTGCCGTGGAAGTACATGACGGCGGGGCCCGGGTGCTGCGCGCTGCGGCCTTCGCCGGGGAGAAACCAGGCTTCGACCGGATCACCGTCGGCGGTGGTGACCGTCCAGGACTCAAAGCCCGCGGGGGGTTGCTTCACAAAGCCCAGGGAGTTGGGCAGGCTCCGTGGGAAGAGCATGGAGGTCTGGGCGAAGAAGAGCAGCGTGCACCAGAAGACGTAGAGGCACGCGAGGATGATGGCGTACCGGCGGAGGCGCACGGTCCAGAGGCGGGCGGGGGGCGTGGGTTGCTCGGGCATGCGGGGGGAAGGGGGCGGGGCGTTATGCGGGCTTGGTGTGCTTGCCGCGGACGACCATGTTGAGGACCTCGACGCCAAGCGAGAACGCCATCGCGAAGTAGATGTAGCCCTTGGGGACGTGCTGACCGAGGCCGTCGGCCACGAGCATGACGCCGATGAGCAGCAGGAACGCGAGGGCGAGCATCTTGACGGTGGGGTGGCGGTCGATGAACGAGGCGATCCTGCCGGAGACAAGCAGCATGACAAGCACCGCGACAATGACGGCGGTGACCATGACCCAGATCTGGTTGGCCATGCCGACGGCGGTGATGACGCTGTCCAGGCTGAAGACGATGTCGATGATGATGATCTGTCCGATGACGGGCCAGAACTTCGCGACGCCGCCAGTCTTGTGGTCCTCGTGCGAGCCCTCGACCTTGCCGTGGATCTCCTTCGTGGCCTTGTAAATGAGGAACAGGCCGCCCAGGAGGAGGACGAGGTCCTTGCCGGTCAGCTCGTGGTTCAGCACGGGGAGGGTGAAGAGTGCTGTCTTGGAGAGGCTCATGATCCACGTGATGCCCAGCAGGAGCAGGACGCGGGTGATCATGGCGAGCGCGAGGCCAACGACGCGGGCCTTGTTGCGTTCCTTCTCGGGCAGGCGGGCGCAGAGGATGGCGATGAAGACGATGTTGTCGATGCCCAGCACGATCTCCATCGCGGTGAGCGTGACGAGGGCGATGATGGCGCCGGTCATGCCGGCCTGGGCACCGGCGGCGGGTGCGGTTTCAGCGAGGGTGAGGAGCATGTGCATGGGAAGAGCTCAGAATGGTGGGCGGGCCGGTGACACGGTTTGCAGCGCGGGACAGTTGTAGGGCGGCACGCGGGGCGTCACCCGAGTGTGGCTTCCACGACGCGGACGATGGGGTTGACGCCGTAAGGGGACGGGATTGTCTTGAGTTCGACGGTGCCGGAGTGCTGGCTGAAGCGGACTTCTTCCTTGGTGTCGGTCCATCGGGCGGCTGCGAGCTTTCCGGGGACGTTGGTGAAGGTGGCGGACCGGCCGGGTTCCCGGATGAGGAACCACGCGCGGCCCGTGCCCAGCAGGGCGGCGTCGCGTTGGTCCTTGGGTGAGATCGTGCCCGGTCGGCCCTCGTACACAGCATCGCCCGAAAGCCGGACCCAGTCGCCCAGGCGGCGGAGCATGGCGGCGTCATACTCGCGGATGGAGCCGGTGGGTGTGGGACCGACGTTGAGGAGGTAGTTTGCGCGGGCCGCGCGGCAGGTGCAGACATCCTCGATGATCTGGGGAATCGAGCGGTGGTTGAAGTCCAGCGGCGCGTAACCCCAGGCGCTCATGGACGTCGTCTGGCACATTTCAGCGGCGAGGTGCTTGTCGCGGCCGCGCTGGTCGATGGCGGTGGGGCGGCCCACTTCGAAGGTCAGGGCGTCGATCTCGTGGTTGCCGGCCTTGCCGCGGGCGTCGATGCCGGTGTTGTTGATGATGATCGCCTCGGGCTGGTGCGTGCGGATGAGGGCGTAGAGCCGGTCCTCCTTCCAGTCGGCGTTGGGCTTGCTCCAGTTGCCGTCGAACCAGAGGCCACCGAGCGGGCCGTAGTTGGTGCAGAGGAGTTCGATGCTTTGGTGGAGGTAGTCGAGGTAGGCGGTGAAGTTGTCCTTGAAGTCCGGGTGCGTCCAGTCGAGGGTGGTGTGGTAGAGGAAGGGCTCGATGCCCTCGGCGCGGCAGCCCTCGATGAACGCTCCGACGATGTCGCGCCCGGCGCTGGTCTTGGTGATGTCCCAGTCGCTCAGGCTGTGGGTGTTGTAGAGGCTGAAGCCGTCGTGGTGGCGGGCGGTGAGGCAGGCGTAACGCATGCCGGCGTCCTTCGCGAGGCGGGCGATGACGCGGGCGTCAAAGTCCTTCGCGGTGAAGTCCTTCATGCGGGCGAAGTAGGTGTCGTGCGGGATCTTGAGGTTGTGGAGGGCCCACTCGCCGCGTTCGAAGAGGGAGTAGAGGCCGTAGTGCATGAAGAGGCCCAGGGCCAGGGACTCGAAGCGGGCGACGCGGGGGAGGGGTGTGGGGGCGGGGTCCGCTGCATCGGGCTGGGAGGCGACGATGGGGGCGGCGCCGATACGGCAGACAGGGATCAGCGCGGCGGCGCTCGCGGCGGCAATAAGGTCACGGCGGGTGAGGAGGGGTGTGGGCATAGCGGCATGCTACCGCAAGTTGTGGGCGCGTGCCCGAAGCATGGGCGTCGTACCATGAACCGTCGGTGCGGTGACTGAGCGGTTGAAAGTACTCGACTTGAAATCGAGCAGGCCCGAAAGGGCCTCGGGAGTTCGAATCTCCCCCGCACCGCTTGTTTTCATGCCTGTTCGCCCGCGGACCAGCGGACGGTGTTTCCGTCGCGCTCGACGCGGGCTGCGCCGGGCAGGAAGAGGTTGACGATGTCGGTGTTGGTGGAGGCGTGGCGGGAGAGGGGGAGCGTGCGGAAGGAGCACGCGCCCGCGCCGCGAGCGGCCGCGAGGGCGAGGGGGACCATGAGCTGGTCGGCGAGGTGGGTGCCGACGGGGACATCCGCCGCGAGGTAGCTTTGGACCAGCTCCACGGCTTCTCCGGCGACGAGTTCGGCGGACTTGCCCTGCTCGCCGATGGCGCAGAAGACCTCGGTCACGTGCTGCGAGGTGACTTCGAGCGTGATGGTGTTTCCCGGGCTCTGGGCGCTGTCCACCTGGGTGATGTCCGTGGGGGTCCACGCCCAGCCGAGGCGCTCCTGCACGTGCGTGAGTTCGCGCTCGGCGATTGCGCGGTGGAGCTTGGCGATGAGGACGTGAGCGCGGCGTGCGGTGATCTCGCCGCGTGCGTCGAGGGAGAATGCGGCGGGGGACTGCGCGGGTTCCACGCGCAGGCGAATGCGGCCGCCACCGGCGGGGTAGAAGCCGTGCTTCTCGATGGAGGCGTTCGCGCGGCAGCCCAGCCGGCAGAGGAGCGGGAGCAGGGCGCGGTCAAAGAAGTCAAAGGGCGGGGCCCAGCGCGCGTGGGTGCCGCCTTCGATGGTGATGTCGGAGGGTTCCTGAGCGAACAGGAGCGCGGGGAGGGTGGCCTGGAGGACGAGCGTCGTGCTGCCGGCGGTGCCGACGGAGAAGCGGTAGTCGCCGCCCCGGACTGGGCCGGGGTGGAAGGTGAGTTCTCGCGATGCCGGAGCGGCACCGGTGCATCGCGCGTCGCAGATGGCCGCGGCGGCTTCGACGGCGGTCAGGTGCTGGCGCATGAGGCCGGGCTTGGGGCGGTTTGCGCGGATGTTGGAGATGGTGAAGGGCTTGGCCAGTGCCATGGAGAGGGCGAGGGCGGAGCGGAGGATTTGGCCGCCGCCTTCGCCTTGGGAGCCGTCGATGTGGAGCATGGGTGAAGTCTCGTGAGGCAAGGTCATTCAAGATACTTATACCAGCGATTATCCAGTGCGGTGCGCCAGACCGAGGCGCAGTCAGCTTCTTCCGTCGAGTGGGCGAGTAGATGCACGAACTTTGCAAGACACGTCATCCGTGGTTTCGAGAGAACGGGCTGGTTGCCATCCGAACCCCCAAACGCGCACCGCTCAATTTCACCAAGAAGATGCCCTGGGTACCACTCTTCGATGGTGCCACGGAGGTGGCGTATGAGTGCGGGGGGGAGGTAGTACCGCAGACCGCCAGTATCGAGGAAGACAAAGCCTCCTGTACCGGGGAACGCGTGCCAGTTTGGATCGTCGATCAGTTGACTCCAATGAGTGTCCCGATCGAGTACGCGCGCGGCAGCGCGATCCTCGTCTGACCCATACCCGTCAATTACAACTGCCTCACTCCACGAGACAGCGTTCGTTCTTGACACCTTGTCGAACGCAGTGCGGATCTCGGCGATGAGTTGCTCGCGGGCTTGAGTGATCGGGTGGTTCATGGGTCTTCCAGCGATCCTGACGAAGTCAATCATCCGCCTTGTCTCCATCCTTGATCACAAACCGTGCCTGCAGGCGGGCAACTTCGCTCGCCAGGCCCGCCTTCTCAACGCTCGACAGCACCTCGTTGAAGTCCTTGTACGCGCGCGGTGCTTCGTCGATGGGGTAGTTGCGACCGTTGAAGAGGATGTCGGCGTTGTCGAAGGACTCGTCGACCGTCTTCTGGTCCAGGGTCTTCGTCGCGGCGGTGCGGCTCATGCGGCGGCCGGCGCCGTGGTTGACGCTGTAGCACGAAAGGGCCGCGCCCTGCTCAGCGACCATGACAGCAGAGCCGTCCTGCGGGTTGCCGGGCAGGAGGATGGGGTGGCCGGTGGCCTCGAAGGGCGTGCCCTTCAGGGCGTGGTGACCACCCGGGAAGGCGCGCGTGGAACCCTTGCGGTGCACCCAAGCCTCGCGGTTGTTCACGATCTCCTTGCGGGCGATGTTGTGGCTGATGAAGTACACGAGTGAACCCTTGGTGCCGGGGATCACTTCCTGGAAAGCATCGAGCACGAGCGCGTTGATGAGCATGTGGTTGACGGTGGCGAAGTTCGCGCCCAGCGACATGTCGTTGATGTAGGCGTCGGCCTCGGGCGTGCCGAGGGGCGCGTGGACGAGCTCTCGGTCGTTGCCGGGGAGCGGGATGCCCCACGTGGTGAAGTGCTGGCGCATGGACTTGAACTGGCGGTCGGCCAGGAGCGCGCCCCAGCCGCGGCTGCCGCAGTGGGACAGGAACGCGACGTGATTGTCGCGCAGGCCGAAGACTTCCGCCGTGGCGCGGGCCTTGGCGTTGTCCTGAATGCGCACGATCTCGCATTCGCCGAAGTGGTTGCCGCCGCCGTAGGAACCGAGCTGGCGCATCTTGCCGGCGAAGATGTCGAAGTGGCCCGGTGCGGCGGTGGTGCGGTCCAGGCGGTCGCGCAGGGCGTCGGCCGTGCCATCGTGGCCGGTGTGGAAGGAGTCCTCGCAGCGGTGGGCCCACTCGGGCGGGATGCCGAGCTCGGCGCAGACTTCGGGCGACGCGCCCTCCGTCACCACCTTGCGGCCCAGGGTGGCGTCGACGGGGCGGCCTTTGCGCGCTTGGCGCTGGCCGCGGCCGGTGCCGGTGGGCGTGCGCTCCAGGATGGCGTTGATGACGGCGCGGCGGGTGGCCTTGTCGGTCATGGCGTCCTCGGGCAGGTCGAGCTGGAGGAGGCTCATAGAGCACTTGATGTCCACGCCGACGGGACCGGGGTAGATGTGCGTGGGGGACACCAGCACGCAGCCAACGGGCGCGCCGTAGCCGCAGTGGGCGTCGGGGTTCAGGATGAGGTCCGTCACGCCCGGGGCGCAGCGGGAGTTGATCGCCTGCTGGATGCACTTGGCGTCGAAGGTCGCGCGGATGGCGTGCGTGCCGATGACGGTGATGGGCGCGATCTCGCCGTTCTTCACGGGGATGATGCCGGTGGCTTCGCCGGTGGGGATGACGGCCTGGGAGCCGTCGATCGGCGCACGCGCGTTGGGGTCGGTCGTGGTGTTCACGGGGTGTTCCTTACGGAAGTCAGATCAGCGCTGAAAGTCATAACGAGAAACAGAAGGGAGACCGGCCTTACTCCGCCTTCGACATCCAGCACCGCGCGTACCGCTCGCCTCTGCGCGCGTGTCGGTCTGCGGGAGCATGCGACCAACCAAGGACTTGAAGATTGACTTGTTCGCCATCGTTCACCTCGCATTCGCCGCGTTCTGTGCGGCGACGGGGGTGCTAATGCACAGGGCGTGCCAAGCACGGTGGGGCGTTTCTGAGGCCATGGGGCCTTTGGATGGCTGTGGGAGGCCTGCGATAGATACTGTAGTCTAAGAAGCGATACTATTAGATAATGTCAAAGCCACTCGTGGTCATCGGGATGCTCGGCACGACGCTGGACGTCGGCAAAGGGGCGCAGCGCTGGGAGCGGTGGCGGCCCACGGTGGGGGTGTGCCAGCAGGAGGACATGGTCGTTGCGCGGTTTGAGCTGCTCTACCCGCCCAAGGCGACGGGGCTCCGGGACCAAGTCATCGCGGATATCGCGAGCGTGTCGCCGGAGACCACTGTCCGTGCTCACGAACTGGACCTGAAGGACCCGTGGGACTTTGAGGGCGTCTACGGGGCGCTGCACGACTTTGCGAAGGGGTACGTCTTTGACACCGACACGGAGGACTACCTCGTTCACATCACGACGGGCACGCACGTCGCGCAGATCTGCCTGTTCCTGCTGACCGAGTCGCGGCACCTGCCGGCGAAGCTCATCCAGTCTGGCCCGAAGTTCCGCCCGCCGGACCCCGCGGGCGAGGTGCGGCTCATCGACCTGGACCTGTCGCGCTACGACAAGATCGCCAGCCGCTTTGAGCGGGAGCAGAAGGACCGGATCGCCGGGCTCAAGTCCGGCATTCACACGCGCAACCCGGCGTTCAACCGGCTGATTGAGGAACTGGAGCACGTGGCCGCGCACGCTGTGGAGCCGATCCTGCTCACCGGGCCCACGGGAGCGGGCAAGAGCCAGCTTGCACGCCGCGTGTACGAACTCAAGCGGCACACGCGCCTGGTGGAGGGTGCGTTTGTCGAGGTGAACTGCGCGACGCTGCGGGGCGACACGGCGATGTCCACGCTCTTCGGGCACCGCAAGGGGGCGTTCACGGGCGCGGCGAGCGACCGTCCGGGTTTGCTGCGATCGGCGGATGGCGGCGTGCTCTTCCTGGACGAGATCGGGGAACTGGGGCTCGACGAGCAGGCGATGCTACTGCGGGCGCTGGAGGAGCACCGGTTCTTGCCCCTCGGGGCGGACGCAGAAGTGGAGAGCCGCTTCCAACTCATCGGCGGGACGAACCGGGACCTGCGGGCACGCGTGGCGCAGGGGCAGTTCCGGGAGGACCTGCTGGCACGCATCAACCTGTGGACGTTCCAACTGCCCGCGCTGCGGGAGCGGGCCGAGGACATCGAGCCCAACATCGACTTTGAGTTGGAGCGGTTCGCGTCGCGCAGCAACAGGCTGGTGCGGTTCAGCCGCGAGGCCAGGGATCGGTACGTGTCGTTTGCGACGTCCCGTGAGGCGGTGTGGCGGGCGAACTTCCGTGATCTTGCCGCGTCGATCACGCGCATGGCGACGCTCTCGCCCACGGGCCGCATCGCGATCGAAACCGTGGACGCGGAGATGGAGCGGCTGAGGCACGCGTGGGCGGAACCGGCCGGTGCCGGGCCCGAAGACGATCCGCTGGCACTTGTGATGAACTCGGAGCAGTCGGCGCTGCTGGATCGGTTCGACCGCGCGCAGTTGGCGGACGTCGTCCGGGTGTGCCGTGAGTGTGCGACGCTGTCGGAGGCTGGGCGCGAGTTGTTCGCGGTGTCTCGGTCGAAGCGCACGGCGGTGAACGATGCGGACCGGCTGCGCAAGTACCTGGCGCGGTTCGGGCTCTCGTGGCAGGCGGTGCAGGGCCACGGCTAGGAAGGGGCAAGGGCTAGATCGCGAGCCGCTCCGTGCTGTCGGCGAACGAGTCCGCGGGGCACCCAGCCTTGTCGAGCATCGAGAGGTAGAGGTTGCAGAGCGGCGTTTCTTTGGGCGTGCGCAGGAGGCGGCCGGCTTCGACGGTTCCGCCGCCGCGGCCCGCGAGGAGGATCGGCAGGTTCTCGTGGTTGTGGCGGTTGCCGTCGCTGATGCCGCCGCCGAAGACGATGAGGGAGTTGTCGAGCACCGAGCCCTCGCCCTCCTTGGTCTCGGCGAGGTGCTGGATAAACCGCGCGAAGCGTTCGACGTGGAAGCGGTCGATGCGGCGGATCTTCTCGATCATGTCCGCGTCGTTCTGGTGGTGGGAGAGGTGGTGGTGCCCGTCCTTCACGCCGATCTCGGGGAAGACGCGGTTGCTGCCGTCGCCGGCGAGCATGAGCGTGCTGATGCGCGTGGTGTCGGTCTGGAACGCGAGCAGCAGCATGTCGAACATGAGGTCCATGTGCTCGCCGACCTTCTCGGGGATGCCTGCGGGGGGCGGGACATCCGGTACTTTGCGGGGCGTGTTCTCGGCACGGGCACGCTCAATGCGCTGCTCAATCTCGCGCACGGAAGTCTGGAACTGGTCGAGCTTCCGCCGGTCGGCGTTGCCCAGACGATCTGACAGTGTGCGGGAATCCTCCAGCACAAAGTCCAGGATGCTCTGGCGGCGGCTGAGGCGCTGCTTGGCCGCGGCGGCCTGCGTGGCGTCACCAAAGAGGCGCTCGAACGCGTCGGCTGGGTCCACCACCTTGGGCACCGGCGTCGCCGCGTCGCGCCACGCGATGTTGGACGTGTATGCGCACGAGTACCCCGAATCACAGTTGCCCGCGCGCGGGGCGTGCTCGCAGCCGAGTTCGAGGGACGGCAGGCGGGTGCGGTGGCCCAGCTGCGCCGCGGCAAACTGGTCCACGCTGATGCCGTTGTGGATGTCGTTGCCGGCCGTCTTGCGGGGCTGACAGCCGGTGAGGAACGCGGCGGAGGATCGTGCGTGGTCGCCGGGCCCGTCACCGTTGGCGCGGGCCCGCTTGTTGGTGAGGCCGGTGATGACACTCACGTGCGATCGGACGGGCGCGAGCGGCGCGAGCGTGGGGGAGAGTGCGAACTCACCACCTCCACCGGTTGGCTCCCACGCCTCGTAGTTCACGCCGTTGGGCATGAAGATGAACGCGAGGCGTACGGGCGGTGTGCCCGACACGGCGTCCGGGGTTGGTGCAGGAGGAGTATCGACTGCGGCCTGCGCGCGCGAGCCGCGGCCCGTCATGGCTTCCAGCCACGGGAGCGCCATGCAGACACCAAGCCCACGCAGGGCAGCGCGGCGGGAAAGGCCCTCGTTCATGGTTCACGCGTCCTCTCTCGGCAGGTGCGGAAGGTCTCGTTCAGCACGATGGACTCGACGAGCGCCGAGAACCGGTCGCCCTTGGCGCGCGTGCGAGCGGCGATCTGTCGGATGGCGGGCCGGTCGAACGGCTCGATGCCGCGGCCCGTGGCGTAGGTGAGCAGCTTGGCGGACAGTGCTTCCACGAACTGGTCGGCCCGGTTCAGGACGGCCTGCTTGACGTCATCCGCGCCTTGCAGCCGTTCTCCGCCGGGGAGCGTGCCGCTGTCGTCGATGGGCTTGCCGTTTTCCGTGTCGCGCAGGCGGCCGATGGCGTCGAAGCGCTCGAACGCCAGGCCCAAGGGATCAAGGCGGTTGTGGCACGCGGCGCAGGTGGGGTTCGCGACGTGCGCTGCGAGGCGTTCTCGCACGGTGGCGTCCGGATTTGCGCGGGTTGCCTGCTCCAGGGGCGGGATATCCGCCGGCGGCGGCGGTGGTGGTGCGCCGAGCATCTGGTCGAGCACGAAGAGGCCACGCTTGACAGGGCTGGTGCGCGTCGTGTTGCTCGTCAGCGTCAGCACCGCGCCCATGGTGAGCACGCCGCCGCGGCCCGAAGCCTTGGGCAGTGTCACTCTGCGGAACTCATCGCCCTCGACACCGGGCACGCCGTAGAGGGACGCGAGGCGCGCGTTGAGAAAGCTGTCGGTGCTATCGATGAAGGAGAGCACGCTGCGATCGGACCGCACAACATCGCGGAAGAAGAGCATGGCCTCGGTGTTCATGGCGGCGCGGAGGGCGTCGTCATACTCGGGGAACTTCGTGCGGTCGATCGCGACGGTGTCCAGCGTGCGGAGCTGCAGCCACTGCCCGGCGAAGTGCTCGACCATCGCGTCCGAGCGCGGATCCGCGAGCATGCGGTGCACCTGAGCGGTGAGCCCGGCGTCGGTCCGCAGCGAGCCGTTGGCCGCCGCGTCGAACAGCGCCTGGTCGGGCATGCTGCTCCAGAGGAAGTAGGAGAGGCGGCTGGCCAGTTCGTACGCGTCGAGCGCGGAAGGTTCGTCTGCGGCGGAACTGTCCGGTGGAGTGACGGTGCGGAAAATGAAGTGCGGGGAGACCAGCGATGCCGTGAGCCCGGTGCGGACGGCGGTCTCGAAGCCGCCCCCGGCGTCGCGCTCGGACTGGTAGACGCGCATCAGGGCGTCCACTTGGGCAGGAGTCGCGGGGCGTCGGTATGCGCGGGACGCGAACGCCTTGAGCACGGCGCGGGCTCGGTCCTCATCGCGATGGTGCTTCGCCGCCGGAGCAAAGACGGCTGCCCATCCCGTCGGGCGTTCAGCGGTCGCCTCGTCGAGCGGTCCGGCGACGCTGATGGACTCGATGCCGAGGTTCCGGTCGGCGACGTCCTTGACGTAGTAGTCGTTGAGGAAGCGAGCAGAGACTGCGCGTGCACCCCGTCCCAGTCGTACGCGGAACTCGAAGTCCTGGGGTTCGGCGCGGGTGCCTGTCACGTCGACTGCCTGCACTTCGCCGCCGTCGATGTGCAGGCTCATGCGTGCGTGCTCGTCGCCAGCGTGCGTTTCCCACGCTTTTACGCGGACGAGGTATTCGCCGGTGAGCGGTGCTTCGAACGTGCCGGTAGCGTCGCCGCGGGAGTAGAGGAAGAACCCTCCTCTGGGCAGCGGTTGCCCGCCGCTGCCTTCCAGCGGGCGCAACGCACGCGGCGAGTCGCCGAACTCCACGATCGGGCCCAGTGCAAGGTCCACCGCCCGTTCCGCCGCGTCCAGGTACTGTTCAACCGCCAGCGGCGACGTGGAGAGCACATCCGCGATGTTGTCAAAGCCGTAGCCGGTGTCGTCGGCGGGCAGCTTGGCCGCGATGTCGATCTCCTGCGGGTCGATGCCCAGCAGGTCGCGCATCGTGAGGCGGTACTCCGTGCGGTTCAGCCGGTGCGGGGTGAACCAGCCCGGGTCGATGGGCGCATCGGCGGGCACGTACGCGATCATCGCGTCCATCCACTGGGTCATGATCAGGCGTTCATGGTCCGAGGGCTGGGGGTGCTTTCGGGGCGGCATGTCGCCGCTGCTCACCATGTCGCGGAGCAGGCGGGTATCGACGTCGCCGGTCAGGAACTCGTGGGTACTGGTGAGTCGGTCGAGGTGCAGGTCCGCTTTCGCGTCATCGCCGGTGTGGCACTTGAAGCAATAAGTTGCAAGCAGGGGCGCAACGTCGGCCGATAAGCGGCGGTCGAGCTCAAGAGCGAGTTCGTCCGGGTGTGCCTGCGTGCCCGCACGCTCGTGTGCCCGTGGGGTGCTGCACGTCGCGGCGATGCCCACCGACGCGGCGAGCACAGAGCCCGCCGCCCACCGCCGAACACACTGTGCGCGGTCGCTGTGCATGCCGGGGAGTATGTTACCACAAGGGGCAAGTCCGCCAGGGTCCATGGCCCTGAATCCGGCGTGAGAGGCCGAGATTTCACGTGATGCAATGGCCTACTTGGCACCCCATTCCTCGGTGGCGACACGGTGCAGTTCCTCCGCGAGCTCGCTGAGGAAGTACCGGCCGCGGCGCTTGGCGAGGGTGTGCCAGGGGTTCATGAGCACGCTGCGGAGCAGGAAGACACCCTGGGTTGCGTACTCCTCTTCCTTGACGCCCAGGCGCGAGAGGAAGGGCTTCACCGTCCGGAGGGCGTACTGGCTCGGTGAGAGCGTGGTGCGGCTCACGAAGAACGTCTGGTCCTGAACGTTCTCACCCTCCGCAACGCTGAAGCGGTCGTGGATGCGCCGGTTCAGGTCATTGATCCGTGAGAGGGGCATGCCGCCGGCCTTGGGGGCGAAGGCAAAGCAGACAATGTTGGAGCCAGGGGCGCACAGCGGCACCGCCCGCACCGGGCACGATGGGTCGAACTCCTCGAAACGTTCGAGCAACGCGTGCAGTTCACAGGCGCTGCGGATGGTGTCGCGGATGAGCAGGCCGTGGCCGGTCGCGTCGAGGGGGATCAGCGTGTGACTCAGCCAGACCCCCGCCGCGGCGGCGCCGGGCTTGCTGCCCTCCAGGATGTACACGCCAATGCCCGTGGAGGTGCGTTCCGCGCGGACGTCGCCCGCGCTGTCGGTGAGGTAAGGCGCTTCCTGACGCGCGAGGGCTTTCACGACGCTGCTGCGGAAGCAGATGACGCCCGCTGGGTACGGGACGTAGCCGAGCTTGTGCGGGTCGATGGTGATGGAGTCACACTCCCCCAGGTGCTCCAATGCGTCGCACGCGTACTTCTCCGGGAGGTGGATCGGGAGGCTGCGCTCGAGGCCTCGGACTCGGACGGGTGCGTGCGGATCACCAAGGCCGAGCCGGTACGGCACGGTCATGGTGCGGAGGTAGCCGCCGTACGCGCCGTCGGCGTGGATCCAGAAGGAACCCTTGCCCGCGCGTGCCCGGGCTTCTCGGAGCGCGAGGATCCTATCGACGGGATCGACCGCACCTTCCTCGGTGGTGCCCACGACCGCGACGACGGCGAGCACATGGCGGTTGTCCTGCATCACGCGTTCGAGCGCCGCGTCCAGGGCTCCGGTATCCATTCGGAACTCGTGGTCGACGGGCACGTTCACGAGCGCATCGCGCCCCAGTCCCAGAAGGTCCAGCGCTTTCTCAAAGCAGTAGTGGTGAGTCTCAGGGACGAGCACGACAGGCCGAGAGGAAAGTCGCGAGAGCACACTCGTCACGCCCGTCTCGACGATGCAGAACGGAGAGGCGAGGTACGCGTCCACGACACGGCGGGTTGTTGTCTCGGTCGCGCCGTGGGTGGCCTGGGCATCGTCAAAGACGCGGGAGAACTCCGCCAGCGTGACTGCCGGCACGATCCCGAGCAAAGCGTGCTCATCCGACCCCCACGGAAGGGGCGGGAGGGACAGGGTGTGTCGCATGTCGTTCACGGCGAACGGCAAGTACCGCACCGTGCGGGCCATCCATAAGGCTTCGATATTTGCGATCGTCCCGCCGCTGGTAATGTGAGCCCACGCGTCGTCGGTATACCCCAGCATCCGCGCGATCATGCCGGAAGCCTCGTGCTCGAGCCGCACCGTGACCGGGGCCGCTTCGCTCGTCACGTTGTTGGGGTTGTAGAGCATCGCCGCGAAGTAGCCCGCGACACTGGGAAGTGTCTGCTCGCTCAGCATGTGGGCGGCGTACCGCGGGCTGTGGAACGGGAAGTCCGCCTTGAGGCGCCCGAGCAGTTCGATAAGCCGATCCTCAAACGCGTCCTGAAAGTGCTCGTTCCCGCGCCGGACAACGGAGTCGATCACGACGCCATCGCCCGGGAAGTAGTTGCGTCGCCACGCGTAGTAGTCCTCCGCAATGCGGCGGAGGACCGCGACGAACCAGTCGCCGTTCTCGGCCTTCGGGCCGGCGAACCACGCGGCGAAGTGTTGTGCGTGATCGTGTGCGTGCTCGCCGACGGGTTGCGAGGGCTGGGTGGGCATCACCCAAGGGTACAGCATCGCCCGTGGAACGCACCGGGGGAAAAGCCCGAAGAACCGGCGCAATTACTCGGTGTCGTGGTGCGGCGCATCCGCGGGCGTAGTCAGCCGCGCAGGGAGTTCCTCAGCGGGATCGGGTTGATCAATGCTGGGCGCGGGCACAGAGTCCCATGACACCTTGTCGGCCCCAAGCAGCGTACCGGTCGCGAACGCAAG
Organism: Phycisphaerales bacterium; assembly: GCA_036261855.1. GTDB lineage: Bacteria > Planctomycetota > Phycisphaerae > Phycisphaerales > UBA1924 > BJHL01. The sequence continues at coordinate 15,093 of DATAKA010000015.1, forward strand.
GTCCACCTGGGCGATCTGATAGTCTGCAAGGGCGCGGGCCTCGGCCAGCTGCGCCTCGGCGAGGCGCGTGGCGGCATCGAGGACGTCGGTACTAGTCGCGCGGCCGACTTCAAACTGCCTCTGCTCACCCTGGAATGTGCGGGTGCTCGCGACAACGCTCTGGCGCGCGGCCAAGATGCGTTGCCACGTGGTGTCGATCTGGTCGATGGCGTTCAGAACCTCCTGCCGGATCGTGAGTTCACGGGAGTCGCGCGTGGCCATGTCAGCGACGCGGCGCAGCATCGTCTGCCGCAGGCGCGCCCTGGCGGCCTCATTGCCCCAGGGGAGTTCCGCGTCGATGCCGAGCGTCCACTCGGGGTAGCGCGTCTCGTAGACCTCTTCCAGCGAAGTGCCAACGTCGTCGCCCAGGCCGTTGAAGCGGTAGGAATAGGTGAGGTTGACCAGCGGGAGCAGGGCGTTGCGGTCCACCCCTTGCTGCGCGGCATCCGCGGCGAGGCGGAGCTCCAGCTCGATCAGTTCCATCCGGTTGTCGAGCGCGTGGGTGATCAGGGCGGGGGTGTCGAACTCAAACTGAACAGGGTCCGGGGGTGTCGCGGGCAGCACCATCGTGGGCGACTCCACCGAGAGGCCGTCCATGTTCGCGACGCGCTTGAATTCTCTCTGGCGGAGCAGCACGGCGTTCTGCGCGACGATGATCGCCTCGATCCGCTGGGCGACGCCCTCTTCCGCCCGCACAACCTCGATATCCGACGCTGCGCCGGCGTCCACCCTTCGCCGGGAGCGATCAAGCTGCGCCTGCGCAAGGCCGAGCTGCTGCTGGCGGACGTCCAGCTCGCTGCGGGCCTGCGAGAGCAGCCAGTACGCCCGGTCCACGTTGGTCAGTTGCCGCATCACCTCCAGCTTTGCGCGAGACCCCGCGGCCTGTTCCTCGTAGCCTGCGATGCGGATGGCCGCGGTGTTGACGCGGCGCCCCGCCCCCCGAAGCAGCGGGTGGCTGAGGCTGAAGACCAGGTCGTTCTCGTACGCGGGGTTTAGGAACGTGAACGAGTTGTTGGTCTCGTCGCGGCTGCTGGGAAGGGTGATGTCGAGCGTGCCGCCGGTGCGCGTCTTGTAGCGCACCCCGGGCGTGACGCTAAATGACTTGAATTCCGCGGAGGAGAGGCTGGACGCGGTGGGGGCCTGGGAGTCGATGTAGTTGGCGCGGAGGGTGAACGCCGTCTCGAAGCGTGCATCCTCTTCTGTCACGCGCTGGGCGGCGATGGCGGGCTCGATGATCGCCACCCGCAGGTCGAGATTGTTCGCGAGGGCGCTCGCCCGGGCCTCCTCCAGCGAGATCGATCGCGACTCGGGCCCCTCGAACCGGGCCTTCAGGGATTCCGCCGTTGGCGCGGTCACGTGAGACTCTGTCGTGGTCTTGTACTGATCCAAAGTTGCGGGTGCGATGCTCCGCAGCCGCTCCAGCGCGATGCGCCGGGCGTAGTCACCCCCGTCGCGCTCGAAGGGATTGGGCGAGCACGCGACCAGGAGGCCACTGCACACAGGGATAGAGACGCAAATGAGGATGAAGGCGGCGGGCCTGCGCGCGAGCATCCCCACCGCTTCTTGAGTCCTGCGGACACCAACTGCATTGCGTTCTGCCGTCTTCACTCTGCCTCCCTCGTCGGCCTCCGCGCCACTCTGCTGATGCTCGTTACTCATGCCGCAGCGCCTCGATCGGGTCCAGCCGGGCAGCCTTGATCGCCGGGAACATGCCGAAGATGATGCCCGTGCCGGCGCTGAAGATGACCGCGAGCAGCACGGCCCACGTCGGCACCGCGGCCTTGGCCACGGGCGAGTCCGGGTTGGCACGCAGCGCCAGGATAAGGACAAAGCCCATCGCAAGGCCCACGCCGCAGCCCACCAGGCACAGCGTCACCGCCTCGACCAGGAACTGCAGCAAAATGACACTGGGCTTGGCGCCTACCGCCTTGCGCAGGCCGATCTCCCGTGTGCGTTCACTTACACTGACGAGCATGATGTTCATGATGCCGATGCCGCCCACCAGCAGCGCGATCGTGACCACGCCCCCCAGGAACATCGTGATGGCATTCAGCACTTTCTTGACCTGCTCGATGACCTGCTCGATGGCCTGCACGCCGAAGGTATTGGGGTCGCCGGGCCCAAGGTTGCGCACGCGGCGCATGTAGAACGTCACTTCCTCACGCGCGTCCTCGAACATGTCCGCCTTCTTGGTGGTCGCGACGCAGTACAAGCGGGGCTCAGGGTCGATAAGCAGCCCGGTGTTGAACGGAATGAAAAGCTCGGTCTGCGCCTCGCCGCCGCCGAACATGGGGGACACGCTGCGCGTCTCGACAACGCCGATGATCGTGAACCGTCGGTCACCCACCAGGATCGCCATACCGGTGGGGTCCGCCGGAAGGTTCAGCTCCTGCACACCCTTGTCGTTGATGAGCATCACGTGCCGGCGCTGTTCGTCGTCCACGCTCTGGAACGTGCGGCCGACCGTCACATACCGCTGCTCGATGTCGTGCCAGTCAGGCTTGAACGCCGTCACCTTCACAAAGTCCTTGACGCGCTCCCCCGCCTCAACACGCGCGGTGTACTCCATGATGGGCGTCAGCTTGTTCAGGCTGGGGGCCGCTTCAAGAAGCCCCTCGACTTCCCACGTCTTGAGGCGGATCTGCCGCCACGTATACCGCCCGGGCTGGTCGTCGGGCCGGTCGGGGAAGATCCAGACCTTGTTCGCTCCGAAGGACGCGAATTGATCGACCATGTAAACCTTGAACCCCTCGCCCGCCGCCGTCAGCGCCACGATCGCGAACACCGCGATGATGATGCCCAGGGTGGTCAACATCGCCCGGACCTTGTTGACCCAGATCTGCGTGAGTGCAAGCACCACGGTCTGCGTGAGCAGGCGCACCAGCGTCATGCGGCACCCCCGGCCTGCGCGGGCACGCCCACGGCGGACCTGGCTGCGTCGAGGGCGCGCTTCAGGTAGTCCTGGTGGATGGGGTCGCTGGCGGTCGGGAAGTCCGACACGATCCTGCCGTCGCGCAGGCGGATGATCCGGTCCGCGTTGCCGGCGACGTCCTCCTCGTGCGTGACGATGACGATCGTCTGGCCCTTCCTGTGCAGGTCCTTGAAGAGCGCGATGATGTCGTCGCTGGTCTTGCTGTCGAGGTTGCCGGTGGGCTCGTCGGCCAGCAGGATGCTCGGCTCATTCACCAGCGCGCGGGCGATGGCCACGCGCTGCCGCTGACCACCCGACAGCTGGTTGGGCTTGTGGTGCATGCGGTCGGCGAGCCCCACCGTCTCCAGCGCCGCCCGGGCCCGCTTCTTGGCACCCCACCAGTACTTCCTTGAGTACAGCAGGGGCAGCGCGACGTTCTTGAGGGCCGTGCTCCGGCTCAGCAGCTCAAAGCTCTGGAAGACAAAGCCGATCTCCTCGTTGCGAACCATGGAGAGCTGCGTCGCCGTCATCCGGTGCACGGGCTTGCTGTTCAGCACATACTCGCCCTGCGTCGGCTGGTCCAGGCAGCCCAGGATGTTCATGAGCGTGCTCTTGCCCGAGCCGCTGGCGCCCATGATCGCGACGAACTCGTTTCTCGCGATGGACAGGTCAACGCCGCGCAACGCGTACACCCGCTCGCTGCCGAGGCGGTAGACCTTGTGGAGGTTCTTGATGTTGATGGTGCTCACGGCAGTGGGGGCCTACTTCGTGCTCGCGGTCGTGGCTGTGGTCGTCGCGTCGTCCTTCTTCTTGATCGTCTCGGCCGTGATGGACTGGCCGTTCTGCATCTTGCTGAGCGCCTTGAACGGACCCACCACGATCTTCGCGCCCTCGGAGAGCCCGTCGGTGATGATCGTGTGCGTGTCGTCGCTGGCGCCCACGCGCACCGGCACGGGGCGTGCCTTGCCGCCGTCGTCGATGTAGACCACGCGCGTGTACTTCTTCCCGGCCTCGATGATCGGGTTGTCCTTGGTCACATCCGCGGGCAACTCGTCCACCGCGCGGTCCAGCACAGACTGCGTGGGTGCCTTGAGCACCTGCGCAAAGGTCTCCACCTGGATGTCCACGTTCGCCGTCAGGCCCGATCGCAGCACCATGTCCCCCGGCCGGTCGATGAGCACCTCGGCCTCGAAGTACGGCGTGTTCTCGCGGTCCAGCATCCGCTTGAGCCCCACGTGCTCCACCTTCCCGGTGAAACGCTGGTTGGGGTACGCGTTGATATAGATCAGCGCGCCCTGCCCGTCGCGGATCGGCGCGATGTTCGCTTCGTCCACCCGCGCCTTCACCAGCATCGTCGAGAGGTCCGCGATCTCCATGATCACGCTCCCGGGGTTGTTGAGCGTGCCCACCACCACCGTCTCGCCCACCTCGGCGTTCCGCGCGGTGATCACCCCGTCGAATGGCGCGGTGATCACCGCGTTCGAAAGGTCCTTCTCCGCCCGCTGGATATTCGCCCGCGCGATCTCGATCGCGTGCTCCACCTGCCGCAGCGTGCTCTCCGCACGGCTGTATTCCAGCCGTGCCGTGTCCAGGTCCGCCGCCGGCGCGTCCTTGCTGGCCACCAGGTCCTGCACGCGCTTCAGCTCGATCTCGGAGTTCGCGAGCCCCGCCCGCGCACCAGCCAGCCGCGCCTCTTCCTGCCGCAGCGACGCATTGGCCGCGTCCACATTCGCCTTCAAATCGCGGTCGTCCAGCCGCACCACCACGTCGCCCCGCTTCACCAGGTCATTCTCGTCGAAGGGCATCTCGATGATGCGGGCCGACACCTGCGCGGAAATCTCCACAAGCGTCTTGGGCTCCACCTGCCCTGGCGCGGAAATTGTCCGGATCAGCACGCCGCGATCCACCGTGCCGAACTTCACCTCCATGGCCTTGGCCTTGGGGTTGAACTGCTCCTCTATCTTCCGGAGCACGCCCGACTCATGCGCAAAGTAGAACGCCGCGCCGAACATGCCGGCGACGAGGATCAACGCGATAAGCAGCCACTTCCACACGCACGCACACTCCCACGTTTGCGATGTTCGCCCCGCACGCCCTCCATCGTTGCCTCAATACCGCACAAACACCAACTGGTCGGGACTATTCTGTATTCACGTCCCCACGGGTCGTTACCGAATCGCCCCCGAAGCAACTCCACGACCCCACCCACGCCCGTGGGTGCCTTGTTGGGATCACTTCCCGGACGCTTTCGCCCCGCCCGTAAGGCACGCGACGATGGCGTCCGCGGCAACCCCCGCGCCGTCCTCGCCCGCCACCCGAGGTGCCAGCGCCCGGGCAGCTTCGTTGATGGTGGCGTCCTGGATGATGTGCGACAGCGACTTCGCCAGCCGTACGGGCGTGATCGAAGCGAAGTTCATCCGGTCACCCACCCCAAGCCGCTTCACGCGGGCGGCGTTATCGAACTGGTCGTGCGACATCGGTGTCACCAGCACCGGCCGCCCGGCCCGCAAGGACTGCCCGGTGGTGCCGATGCCGCCGTGGTGGACGTTCGCCGCCGCTCGGGGAAAAACCCGTGAGTACGGCGCATAGGTGAACGCGCGCACGCCCTTTGGCAGGTCCGCGGGCACATACTCACGCCGCCCGGCGACAAGCATCGCCCGTTTGCCCAGCCGTGATGCCGCCTCCGCCGCGGCACCGAAGTACTTCCCGGCAACGTGCACGCTCGCTGTGCCCAGTGTGAAGACAATGGGCGGATCCCCGTCATCCAGAAACCGGTCGATCTCTTTGACGTCATCCTCGTGCCCGTGCGCACGGTCCTCCCACGGGAAGCCGCAGATGACGCCGGTCTCCGGGTCCCCCTCGTGCGTGCCCCGAAAGAGCGGCGACCACATCCCGAGGTTCAATGCACCGCCCCGCGTCATTGTGTACCACGCTTCACGAACCTCGCTGATGCCCAGCCCCCTCCGCACACGGTTCACCTCCGCGTCCACCCGCCACCGCATCATCAACCGCCCCAGCCACAGGTTGAACTTGCACAGCGTCAGCGGCGGCCACGTGCGGTCATACGCCGAGTAGCACGGCAGGTCGTTCGCGTTCATCCAGCCCACCGGAGCGGGGCTGCTGGCGATGAACCTCAGGCCCAGCTTCTCGCACACCATCGGCACCGGGAACGTGATGGTGTGGCCCACGATCGCGTCCGCGCGGCTCGCGCGGGCGTGTGAAAGCAGCGACCGCGTGTGCTCTTCCAGCAGCGGCAGCAACCACCGCCGGACCAGCTTCAGCGACCCGCCGAACTGCGCCATCGCCCCCGGCGTCTCGCGGATCGCCTCCGCCAGGTCGATGTGTTCACCCAGCGGCAGAAAGTCCACCCCGGCCCCCTCCACCACGCTCTTGAAGTACGGGTTTGCCACCACCACCGCCCCGTGCCCGCGCGCCGTCAGGGCTCGCGCCACCGCGACATACGGATGAATGTCGCCGTGCGAGCCGACGGAGCAGAGCAGCACACGCATGACGCAGGATAGGAATGGGCCGACGGAAAGCGGCGCACCACGCCAACGGAACCCCCCTTGCTGCCCTGTGCTTGAGGACACTTTCCTACCCTTGGCCCGTGCCACTCCTCTCCGTCAACATCGACCATGTCGCCACCCTCCGCCAGGCGCGCTACCGCTCCGCCGGCGACTTCGGTGAGCCCGACGCCGTCCGCGCGTTCCACGAGGCCGAGCTCGGCGGTGCCGACGGCATCACCGTCCACCTCCGCGAGGACCGCCGCCACATCACCGACCGTGACGTCGAACTCCTCCGCGCCCTGGTCCGCACCAAGTTCAACCTCGAAATGGCCGCGACCGACGAGATGGTCGCGGTCGCCGCGCGCGTCAAGCCCCACACCGCCATGCTGGTGCCCGAGGGCCGCAACGAAGTGACGACCGAGGGCGGCCTCGATGTCGCCGGCCAGGTGCCACGCATGAAGGACGTCGTCGCACGCCTCCACGCCGCCGGCTGCATCGCCAGCGCGTTCATCGATGCCGACGGCCGTCAGGTGGACGCCGCAAAGGCCGCGGGCTTTGACGTCTGCGAGGTCCACACAGGCCCATATGCCGCGGCGTTCCTCGCCCACGGCGGAGACCTCCGAGTTCCCGCGCTGGTGGCCGAAGTTACGAAGGTCTGGCGTGCCGGTGCGCGTATCCGGGGTCTGGGCATGCGATTCAACGCCGGGCACGCCCTCAACTACCACAATGTCGGCCTCATCGCCCGTGCCCCCGGCGTTGCAGAGTTGCACATCGGCCACGCCATCGTCAGCCGAGCGATCTACACCGGCCTGCGGTCCGCCACGCGCGAAATGGTCCATGCCATGCAGGCCGGCGAGCACGCAGACCTCCCGTCCGCCCTGGCATCTGAGGGGGAACCATGAGCAACGCCCTCGCCACCCACTTCCGCACGATGATGGCCTATGAAACATGGGCCAATGAACGCTCCCTGGCTTCTCTTGAGACGGTGCCGCCGGAAATGCGGACCCGCCCACCCTTCCTCCGCGCCACGCAGCTCCTTCCGCACATCTTCCTCGCCCGCACCCTCTGGCTCATGCGCGCACGGGCCGTCCCGCACGACCACCCCCGTGACTGGTTCCCCTCCTGGCCCGTGGAAGAAACGCGCCGCCAACTCTCCACCGTGGACGCCCAGTGGCGCGACTTTCTTGCGCCGCTCACCGACGCCGATCTTTCACGCCCGGTGCCCTACACCGCTTCGGAAGGCCGCCAGTATTCCAGCAGCGTCTACGACATTTGCACACAGGTCTTCAACCACGGCACCTACCACCGGGGACAAATCGCCCGCCTCGTCGCCGAGTCCGGCGGCCAACGCGCGGCGACAGACTTCATCATCTTTACCCGCACACAGACCTGAGCCGTGGCCCGCATCACTCCCATACCCGTGCGCCTCCGCGACGGCCGCGCCGTCACGCTCCGTGCCGCCGAGGCCGGTGATGTCGATGCCCTCGTGCTGCTCACCATCAGCGTGGCCAAGGAGCAGGCGTACACACTTTCCGAGCCCGCGGAGGCAGCGCTCTCTGGCCCGCGCATCGCCAAGCGTGTCGCCAAGGCGATCGGCAATCCGCACGAACTGCGCCTGCTCGCTATCGCCGATTCCGGTGGTTTTCCGCACGATGCGGGCCACGTCGTGGGCGATCTTTCCATCAGCGCCCACCAGTGGAAGCGTCTGGCGCACTGCGCAACCCTTGGTATAGACATCCACCACGACTACCGCAGGGTGGGCCTTGGCGACGCGATGATGCGAGCAGCACTCAGTTGGGCAGCAGCGCACCCAGCGATCGAACGCGTCGAACTGTATTGCTACGCGGACAACGCCCCGGCCATCGCCCTGTACAAGAAGCACGGCTTCGTGGAGGAAGGCCGGCGCGTGCGGTTCTTCAAGCTCGCCGAGGGCCGCTACGCCGACGATCTAGTCATGGCGGCGTTTGTCAAAGGGAGTGGCGCAACGCTCCCTCACCATTGACGAGCAGATCAACCTCTATGCCGGATCAACTTCTCCTTGGCGCGCAGCGCCAATCCGCTACCATGACCACGCATGAGCAGTGAGCGCCGCAAGGATGAGGACCGCCCCACGGGCGATGACGGCGCTGCCAGGAAGCCCCCGCGCCGCGAGCCCGCGTCCACGATCGAGAGCAAGAGCCCCGTCGCCCGCCCCGCGCCCGTCATCGCGCCCGCCACCATCGACTCCTTCGAGAAGGCCCACGCCCTCCTCGAGGCCCGCGTCAACGTCGAAAAGCTCCGCCCCGCCGATGTGGACGCACCGAAGGTCTTCACGCTCGACCGCATGCGGGCGCTCGTCCGCGCCCTGGGAGACCCCCAGACCTCGTTCAAGATCGCCCACATCACCGGCAGCAAGGGCAAGGGCAGCACGTGCGAGATGATGGCCGCGGCCCTCAGCGGCTGCGGCTACGCCGTGGGCCTGTACACCAGCCCACACCTCATCGACGTCCGCGAGCGCATCCGCATCGGCCCCCGCAAGATCTCGCCCGAGGAGTTCACCGTCCTCACGCGCCGCGTCCTCGAGGCCGCCGCGAGCCTGCCCCGCAAGCACGGCGACGCCACGTACTTCGAGTGCCTGACCGCCCTGGCGCTCCTCTACTTCGCCGAACAGGCGGTGGATATCGCGGTCATCGAGGTGGGCCTGGGCGGCCTGCTCGATGCGACCAACGTCGTCGTGCCCGATGTCTCCGCCGTCACCAGCGTGCAGCTTGAGCACACCGAGCTGCTGGGGGACTCCCTCGCCAAGATCGCGGGCCACAAGGCCGGCATCTTCAAGGAGGGCGTCCCCGCCCTCACGGCGGTGCAGGACGAGAGCGTGCTCGAACTCCTCCGCGCTTCCGCCGAGGCCGCGGGCACGCACCTTTCCGTCATCGGCCAGGGCGACATCACATACTCCGAAGCGTTCGCCAGCAGCCCCGACCTCGGCCCGCACTACAAGGTCTCGGTTGCCACGCCCACCAGCACGTTTGAGCATGTGCCCGTCCCGCTGAAGGGCGAACCCCAGGCACGCAACTGCGGCCTTGTGCTCGCCATGATCGACGCCCTGCGTCAACGCGGCATGCTCCTGCCCGATACACAGGTCTGCGATGGCCTCGCCCGCACACCCAACTTCGGCCGCCTCGAAATCGTCTACCGCGAGCCCCGCATCGTCATTGACGGCGCACACACCAAGGAATCCATCCAGGCCGTCGTCAAGGCCGTCGGCCAGCAGATGCGCTACGACTCGCTCGTCGTCATCTTCGGCTGCAACACCGACAAGGACGTCCACGGCATGCTGGGCGCGATGAGCATGGGCGCAGACAAGATCATCTTCACGCGCGCCAGCGCCGGCGACCGTGCCGCCGAGCCCCGCGATCTTCAGAAGCGCTTCGCCGACATCTGCGGCAAGGTCGCCCAGACCGCGCCCACCGTGAAGGACGCCATCAACATCGCCGCCCGCGCTGTCGCCCGGGGGGACATGATCCTCGTCACCGGCTCCTTCGCCCTCGCGGGCGAGGCCAAGCGCCTGCTCGACGAGAAGACCCGCGCCACCAAGTAGCCAAAGTGTCCCCACCCCAAAAGGCCCCGCCCCAAAAAGCATGACAGCAGCCCCTCTCTCCAAAGGCTGCTGTCACTGGGTTCCGTCGGGACTGCGCAGGGGTTGGGTCGGTTGGCCTTCCCACGAATCCTGGCGTCCCCGGGCGGATGCCACGGGCGGAATGATCACACAAGGCTACAGGCAACCCAGCAGCCTTGCAAGCGAATTTGCACATCTGTGCGCGAACTTCTTGGGGACCGGTTCAGCCCCGCGCATCGCGCACAAGTGCCTGCAAAAGCAGGCTCAACGCACGCACCCCACGCTCATGGGGCGGGGCTCTGGTACACCCGATAGCGGAAGTTATGGGCCTTGCCCTCGAACACCAAAGGCCAGGCTTCCACGCCCGCCATCTGGTACACCGGCCACTCAGGGTCTTCCCCGGCAGCCCGCGCGCGATCGACTTCCTCCGGCGTCAGGTGCCGCACCACCACATACGAACCCCCCGGCGGCAGGTACGCAGGGTCGCCGACGACGCGTGGCTTCCACCGCGGCGTGATGAACTGCCCCCGCTCGTACGCCCGGTCGCACGCGTACCGCAGCACTTCGGGCCTTGTGTCCACCACGTGATCGCCCCACAATTCGATGTGGTCCGCGCGCCGGCCCACCAGCACCTCGCCCAGACGCAGCGCGCCGGGCTTCCCGCTGGTTCGAGCCGTCCGCCGATATTCCGCGAACGCCATCTGCCCGACCGCAACGAAGAGCAGCACGATGAACGCCGTGCGCCCGGCCCGCTTCGCCTTGAGGTACTCCCCCGTGCGCGCCAACGCCGCCACGCCCCAGCACCGCTGGCCCGCCGCGGCGACGCACAACGGCAGGAGCATCAGCGCGGGCGTGACATAGCGCGAATTGCCGATCCCGACGACGGTGTAAAGAAGGATGGCAATCGCCACCGTCCACGCCAGCACCCCGGCGATCCGGCGCCGGTTGACGTCACCCGCGGGCACAAACACCTTCCAGGGCAAGCGTTCCGTGCGCCATGGCAGCCACGCCAACGCGAGCGAGTGGGGGAGGGCCGCCGTCAGCACGCTCAGCGGCAGAAGCACCACCGGCAGCCACTTCCCATCCTGAAAGAGGAATCGCTCGGGTGGCTCCACCACCGCCGGCCCGGTCTGGTCCACCAGCGCTGCTTTCAGCGACATGAACCACACGCCAAAGAGCAGACCCCCCGCCAGCAGCATGAGCATGCTGCCCGGCCACAGGGCCAGTATCCAGCGGCGGGTGACAAGGAAGATCCCCCCGAGAACACCGGCGATCACCGGCAGCCCCGCAGGGCCCTTGGAAAGGAGCATCCCACCGAACGCCAGCGCGAGCGCCCAGGTGAGCGCGACCCCGCCCAGCGTGCCCCGGGACCTCCCCAAGACCCGGTCGATCATCAGGCAGGCCGCGAGCAGCGTGCACAGGTTGTGGATCGGCTCAATTTCGGCCGAGCGCCCGGGCGGGTACCAGTACATCAGCGGCATCACCGCGCACGCCAACCCCGACACCAGCCCCCAGGGCCTGCCGAACCACCGCTGCGCGAACGCGAAGCTCAGCATGCACATCGCCACGATGGCAGTGCTCGACACCCCCCGGGCCACGAACTCGCTCTGCCCGAAGACCCACGCCGCGCCCCCGTGCAGCCACGGCACCAGCGGCGGCTTCCGCAGGTACACCTGCCCGAACAGGTGCGGCACCACCCAGTCCCCGCCCTCCAGCATCTCCCACCCCGGGTACACCCGGAACCCCTCGCTGTGCGCGAAACCGGAGAACCCGAGGAACGGGAAGTACAGGGCGATCGCAACGACCAGCACCACGAAGGCATGGCGGAACGACTTGGGCGGCTCGTGCTGCAAGGGCGGATGGTACATTGGAGCGATCGGGTAATCTTTCAGTATGGATCAGGCTGTACAAGAAGCTTCCGACGCCACGCCATTGGTGGCATTCCTCGCGCACCGCGACGTTCCTTGCCCGCGATGCAACTACAACCTCCGTGGGAACACGTCCGCCGCGTGCCCGGAGTGTGCCTGCCCGCTGATAGTGGGGGTCAAGGAGGATCTGCCGGCCGCGCGAAGTGTGATGCTTCCGGTGGTGTTCGCCGCATTCGCAGCAGCGTTGGCTGGGCTCATGTATGTTGCGATCACGCTGCGATTCAAGTTCGGAACAGTCAACCTCGGTGGGAATGCCACGCTTGGCTATGTAAACCAGGTTTGGACGTGGACTTCGCACGCCGGCGCGGCAGCGTTTCTGGTCGCCGGACTTCTCGCGCTGGCTGCGGTGCGGAATAGGAGAATCACTGCTGCCCCGCTGTGGGTAATGTGCTGGGTTCAGGTTGCGCTGGCAGTCATCTCCGCGGCGTACGTCGTTGCGACGTTCCTCTGACATTCCCTAACAATCGGCGGAAGCCTCATACCATCCCCGGTGAGCGCCGCCAAGCAATCCAAACCCTCCGGCTCCGACGCCTTCGGCGGGGCGGGGGGCCGCGCCATCGCCTACCCCAAGGCCGTGGACCGCCTCATCGCCGAGTTCGCGCGCCTGCCCGGCATCGGCCGCCGCACGGCCGAGCGTCTGGCCTTCCATGTCTTGAAGAGCGACGAGCCCACCGCACTCGGTCTTGCCCAGGCCATCACCGACGTCAAGAAGACGGTTCGCCACTGCACGAACTGCTTCAATCTCTCCGATGGCCCGCTCTGCGGTGTCTGCGCCGACCCCTCCCGCGACCGCACCACGGTGCTCGTGGTCGAACAGCCCAAGGACCTGATCGCCCTCGAACAGACCGCCATGTACAAGGGCCTCTACCACGTCCTCATGGGGCACATCAGCCCGTTGGAGGGCGTGACCGCCGGGGACCTCACCGTCGGGCGGCTCATGGAGCGGGTCCAAGACCCCGCCACCAACCCCGGCGGGGTCGCCGTCCGCGAGGTCATCCTCGGCCTGAACCCCACTTTGGAAGGTGACGGCACCGCGCTGTACCTGGGTGAGCAGGTGGCCAACGCCAATCGTGAAACTGGGCAATCTACTGTTCCGGGCGGCATCCGCGTGAGCCGCTTGGCACGCGGCTTGCCGAGTGGCAGCCAATTGGAGTACGCAAACAAGGCCGTTCTTGCCGATGCGATACATGGAAGACAGAAGGTGGAGTGAAGGGTGAGAAGGAACAAGAAGGAGTGACCAGTGAATTGTGAACAGTGACCGGCGACGCAGGTGGAGCTTGTCCACTGCTCACTCTTCACTCCTCACCATTCACTTTTCCGGGCCCATGCGTTTCGAAACCTCCCAATCCCTGAAGCTCGGCCAGTCCATGAAGCTGGCCCCCAGGATGATCCAGTCCATGGAGATCCTGCAGATGCCGCTCGCCGAGCTGGAAGAGCGGCTGGCGCAGGAACTGGAGAACAACCCGACGCTGGAACTGCGGGACGGCGACGGCGAGCCTGTGGTGGAGGTGCCCGCCGAGGACGCCTCCGCGGACGTCGAGGCCGCCCCTCTGCGGGTAGACGAGCAGCACGGCGAGGCCGACTTCGAGCGTCTGGACCGCTACGAGAACGACCACCCTGACATCGCCGAGAACGAGTTCGACGAGCCCCGCCAGAGCCCCCGCGAGTTTGACGACGGGGCGATGGTCCACCGCGTCCGCGCCGACGGCGAGCGCGACGCCAAGATGGACGCCTTCGCGCAGACGCCCGCCAGGAGCGCCAGCCTGGTCGACCAACTCCGCGGCCAGTGGGCCCTGTGCGATGTGGACAAGAAGCTCCGCCCATTGGGCGAGCTCATCCTGCAGTTCATTGAGGAAGATGGCTACCTCCGAACGCCCCTGGAGACGATCGCCGACCGCGCGCCCGTGGGTACTTCCGTCAACGGCACGGTCGATGGCGAACTCGCCGGCGCGGTGCTGGGGCAGAAGCCGGTGACGGCGGACCTGGAGCGCGCCCTCCAGGCCCTGCAACTCTTCCTTGAGCCCGCGGGTGTCTGCGCCCGCACGCCCGGCGAGTGCCTGCTGCTGCAGCTGGACGCCCTGGAAGACGAGGGTGCGAGCATGGGCTGGCCCCAGGCGACGTACCACAACGCCCGCACGCTGGTGAAGGATCACCTGGACGACCTGATGCAGAACCGGCTGCCGCGGGTCGCGGAAAAAACAGGTCTCACGCTCGAACAGATCAAGGAAGGCCTGACGCTCCTGAAGCGACTGTCGCTCGCCCCTGCCCGCCGCCTCATCGACGCCAACGAGCGCCCCATCGTGCCCGATGCCATCGTGGAGCACGATGAAACGCAGGACCGCTACATCGCGTACCTGAACGACGCCCACCTGCCCAGCCTCCGCATCAACGAGGAATACGCACGCCTCACGCGCGACAAGTCGATGCAGAAGCGCGACCGCGACTTCATCAAGACCAACCTCGTGAACGCCCAGTGGCTGCTGGACGCCGTGGGCCAACGCCGCCACACGCTGCTGCGCGTCGTCGAGAAGGTCATCCACCACCAGCGCGACTTCTTCGACTACGGCCCCCAGGCCCTCAAGCCCCTGCCCATGACCCAGGTCGCCGAGGAGCTTGGCGTTCACGTCGCCACCGTCTCTCGCGCGGTTTCCGAGAAGTTCATCGCCACGCCGCGGGGCGTCATGCCCCTCCGCAAGTTCTTCAGCGGCGGCCTTCAGACCGACGGCGGCGAGGACATGGCGTGGGAGGCCATCCGCCAGGCCCTGCGGGACCTCATCGACGGCGAAGACAAGAAGAAGCCGCTCAGCGACGACGCCCTTTCCGACGCCCTGAAAGCCAAGGGCATGGACATCGCCCGCCGCACCGTCGCCAAGTACCGCGACCAGCTCAACATCCAGCCCGCACGCCTGCGCAAGGTGTTCTAGCGTTGGGTGTGCCCGCCGCGTCACCCCCCGCCATTTCGCTCCTGCTCCCGGTGTTCAACCGCCGTGCCTACCTCGCGCAGAGCATCGGCAGCGTGCTGGCGCAGACGCGCCACGACTGGGAACTGCTTGTCTGGGACGACGGGTCCACCGACGGCTCCGCCGACGAAGCCCGGCGCACCGCCGCGAACGATCCGCGCGTGCGCGTCATCAGCGCCCCGAACCAGGGCGTCGCGCGCGCCATGGCCGAGGCGCACCGGCACGTCTCGGGCCGCTTCATCGGATGGCTCGACAGCGACGACTGGCTCGCTCCCACGGCGCTCGAGACCACCGCGCGTGTTCTGGAGCAGCACGCGGACGCCGGCATGGTCTATACGGATCACGCCGTGGTGGACGCGGCGGGGAGCGTGCTGGGCGTCGGCGCCCGCTGCCAGATTCCCTACTCCGAGGAGCGCCTGCTCATCGACTTCATGACCTTCCACTTCCGCCTGTTCCGGCGCGAGGTCTACGACCGCGTGGGCGGCGTGGACACGTCATACCCATCCACTCACGACTACGACTTCTGCCTGCGCGTGTCCGAGGTCGCGACGATCACCCACCTGCCGGGCGTGCAGTACTTCTACCGCAGGACCCCGGGGGCGATCTCCTCCGCACGGCGCGTCGAGCAGATCGAGGAGTCCGCGCGGGCCATCCGCGCCGCCATGTCGCGGCGGGGGCACGACGCGGAGTACGAGCTCGAAGTGGAGATCGAGGGGCGGTATTCCATCCGGCGGAAGACATGAGGCCCGGTTTGAGGCCGATATCGCTCGCCGCGCACACAAACTTCATACCGCGAGCCACCAGAGACGCCTTGGCGCGATCCGCACCCAATGTTAGAATGTGCCTGGAGGTCCGCATGTTCCATGGCGCATTCAGTCCACTCGCGAGCGCTGCTGCGCTCTGCGCACTCGCCGGTGCGGTCCCCGCCCAGGTCGTGCCCGGGCTCCACGAACTGCTGCCCCCAGTTGGACCACCAGTGTTCAACCTCACGGCAACCGATGTGAGCGCGGACGGGCGTTGGGCCATCGGGTACCACTCCTCGTTCCCGACGCGCACCGCCGTCCGATGGCCCTTGACCGGCCCGAACGCGTTTGTCGCGCAGCCCCTGCACAACCCCACGGGCTGGACGAACACCACGCCAACCGCGATCTCGGAGGACGGGAGCACGGTCTTCGGCGCCGGTCGCGCGCCCGGGCAAACATTCGGCAGCGCGTTCAAGTGGACCTCCGCTGGCTTCACGAATCTCGGCACCTCCGGCATGCCGCGCGATTGCTCCAGCAACGGCGGCCTCGTACTGATCGACAACGATTCTGGTGCCGGCAGCCTGTGGAACGCGGCGACCAACTCGGTCGTGCGGTGGATGCCGCAGGGGTTCACGCCCAGCGGGATGGACGCACTGGGAGGGAACGTCGTCGGTGGGCGCTCCGCGTACCCGTACCTCGCAGCGCGCGAGACCGGTGGTGGCGGGATCGAGGAGCTCTGCTCCCTCGTGGGCTGCGGCACCAGCAACTCGTACACGCGGCCTAGCTCCAGTGACATGAGCGCCGACGGCTCCACATGGGCTGGCGTCATCCGGCAAGCGGGCACGGGCTACGGCGGGTACGACGCCAGCCTGTTCTTCTACCGAAGCGGCGTGCTGACCACCGTGCCCAACGCGTGCGGGGTGGCGTCCGAGCCTGAACTGGCCGCGGTGTCCGCCCCGGGCACGGTGGCGGTGGGCACGATGTCCTTCTGTGGCCCCACGTCATTCAGGGCGTTCTACTACGAGCCAGCGTCCGGCATGCGGAGCCTGCATGACGTGCTGACCTCCAGCGGCGTGAGCGTATCCGGATGGGACTCGCTCAACGTCGCGCACGGAGTGTCCGCGAACGGTTCTGTCGTGATCGGATCGGGCGAGCGTTCCGGGCCCGTCTATAACGTGCCGTTCGTCGCGGTCGTCCCGCTCCCGTGCGACCCCATCGACTTCAACGGCGACGCGCTCTTCCCGGATGTTCAGGACATCGCCGACTTCCTCAGTGTCTTCGCCGGCGGCGTCTGCGCTGGTCAGCAACCGGGCGATGTGCCGTGCAACAGCGACATCGACTTCAACAACGACTCGCTGCTGCCGGACGCGGCCGACATCGGCTCGCTCATCCGGGTCTTTGGCGGCGGGCCGTGCTGAGCTGTTACGAGCCTTGCATCAGCGCCTCGGTCGCGGCCAGAATCTCTTTCACGTCGCTGTGTTCGGCGCTGGGGTGCGATCTGGTTTCCGCAATCAGCACCCGCGCGTCATCCGTGCGATCCATGGTGGCGCAGGCGCGGGCGAGGTTCGCCAGGAACACCGCCCGCCGCGCGTGCGTGGGTGGGCATCCTGTGTCCTTCGCCACCAGCACGTCGGTCAGCAGGGCCTCGGGGGTCGCGGCCGCATCGACGCGTGCGAGCTTCTTTGCGGTGTCTCCCCACACGTTGCGCACACTCTCCCCTTCGCCCGGCGACGCGATGCGCAGCCTCGTCACGATGAGCCGAATGCCCCACGCGCGGGCCGCCGCGGCATCTCCGAGCGATGCGTGTGTGTTCACCACGGTCGCCACCGCGCGCTCGGTCTGCCAATGGTCCTCGGTGTTGACGCGCGTGAACGCGTCCACGGCCGCGAGGGCCGGCGCGAGCGCCTCATCCGCCCGCCCCGCCTGCATGTAGATGCTCGCCGTGGAGTGCAGCGCGATCGCGAGGAACTGGTGATCCTCCGGGAACCGCGTGCGGACAAGGCCGACCAGGGGACGAACCACCTCCGCCGCTTCTTCGCGCCTGCCGAGTTTCATCAGGCAGTTGGCGTAGTTGTTCCTCAGGCTGATCGTGGCCGGGTGGTCCTCGCCCTTGAGGGCGGCACTTTCCCGCAGGCACGCGGCAAACTGCGGGGCCGCTTCCTCCAGTTTCCCGGACTGCACGAGGGCCGCGAGGTAGTTGCCGCGCAGCGCGAACAGCACGTTGGAGTCCATCGTGCCCACCCGGTCGGCCCGTTCCAGCACACCGCGCAGCAGCGGCAGGGCCTCTTCCGCGCGGCCCTGCGCGTGCATGCAGTTGGCACGCAGTCCTTCGACCGACAGCCGTGTCGGGTCGTTGGGCGCCAGGCCACGCACCGCGCGGACGAAGGCCTCCTCCGCCACCGGCGCTGCGCGGGCGGCCTCAGCGCCGTCCAGCAGCGTGGTGGTCTCCTGCGCGAGGCTGTCGATCACGCGCCGGTCGTCGGGTCCGTAGAGCGATTCCAGCAGCGGGCGCGCCGCCCGCGCCTGCTCGAGCGCCTGCGTGCGCATCCCCAGCGTGTTCATCACCATCGCCAGTTGCATGCGGACCTCGGCCTCCAGGTCCGGCCGGCCCGGGAAACGAGCACCGACGTTTCTGCCCAGTTCGTCCAACTGATCGATGATCTTCGCGTCCTTGCCCACGCGCTCGGGCGACGCGGCGCCCAGCATGTCCTTCACCAGGTAGTCCAGGATCGCCGACGCCCGCTCACGCTGCGCCTGCTCCTCGCGCCGGGCCTGCTCGGCACGCGAGAAGAGCACGAGCGACACCGTGAGGCCCGCGACCAGCACCAGAACCGCCGCACCCGCGGCCACGCTCGCGGCCGTGTGCCGCGCGACGAACTTCCGCGCCGTGTACATCGCGGACGGCGGCTGCGCGGTGACGGGCTCATCCCGCAGGAAGCGCCGGAGGTCTTCGCCGAGTGCGCCGGCCGTGTCGTACCGACGCTCCGGGTCTTTCTCCAGTGCTTTGTGCACCACGGTGGAGAGGTCCCGCGCCACCCGCGGGTTCACCGTGTGCAGCGCGGGCGGTTCCTGCTCGCGCACGCGCCGGGCGACTTCCGTCAGTGGCACGCCCTTGATGTCGATGGGTGGGCGGCCTGCAAGCAGTTCGTACAGCACCACGCCAAGGGAGTACACGTCGGTGCGGGTGTCGGCGGCGTCCACGCTGCCCGCGAGCGCCTCGGGGCTCATGTACCCCAGCGTGCCCACCAGCGTTCCCTCGCCCATGGAGAGCGTCGCCTGATCGTCGCCTTCCAGCAACTTCGCGACGCCAAAGTCCAGCACGCGGGGCCGCCCGGCACCGCCCGGCTCCGGTTCCACCAGGATGTTGCTCGGCTTGAGGTCGCGGTGGATCACACCCTTCTGGTGCGCGTGCTGCACGGCCTCGCACACGCGGGCGACGAGCTCGCACCGGCCTCGCAGAGTGAGTCCCGCCGCGTGCTCGCGCAGGCCCGTCCCATCCACAAACTCCATCGCGAAGAACGCCCCGCCGCTCTTCTGGTCCACCCCGCTCTCGATGACGTGCGCGATGCCCGGGTGTGTCAGCCGCGCAAGCACCTGTGCTTCCTGACGGAAGCGCCGCTGGAGCGCAGAAAGGCTGAGAGCCGGGCGCAGCACCTTGATCGCCACACGCCGTTTGGGGTCGCGCTGCTCTCCCTCATAAACAACGCCCATGCCGCCCTCACCCACGACGCGGAGGATGCGGTAGCCCGCGATCTCCGCAGGCACTGCGCGCGACTCGGCTTCCGCGCCCGCGAGCACGCCCGCTGCCGAGCGCACCAGCGTCGGCGTGATCGAAAGGTCCAGGGGCGTGTCCAGCACGGGCACCGCGGCATTCGTGGCTCCAAGGAGTGCCCGCACTTCCGCGATCAGTTCCGGGTCGTCGGCGTGGCGCTGCTCGATGTGGTGCAGGAGCGCAGCACCGGTGGCATCCCCCGCGCTGTCCATCGCGGCCGCGACACGCTCGTGCAGCGGTGTGCCCTTCCCGGTGCTCATCGCCCGGGCTCCGCCGACAACCGTCGGTGCAGCCATCCCCGAGCGAGCGCCCAGTCGCGCTCCGCGGTGGGCAGGCTGACGCCCAGGAACGACGCAACATCGGGCGTGGAGAGCCCGCCGAAGAACCGCAGTTCCACCACGCGGGCAGCGCGGGGGTACTCCCGAGCGAGCGCGTCGAGCGCACCGTCCAGGTCCAGCACGTCCAGCGGTTCGGACGGGGCGGCCTGCGTGGGGTGCGGTGTGCGCTCCAGCATCGTCGCGTCGGCCATCACGCCCGCGCCGCCGGACCTCTTCTGCGCACGCCGCGCGCGGGCGTGATCAATCAGCACTTGCCGCATCACTTTGGCCGCGATCGCCATGAAGTGCACACGGTCCCCCGCGTGCACGCCCGCGCCGTCCGGGCGGGCCAGCCGCACAAAGGCCTCGTGCACCAGCGCGGTGGGCTGGAGCGTGTGGGCAGCACGCTCGTCCTGCATCAGCGCGCCCGCGAGCGCCCGTAGTTCGTCGTACAGCATCGGTGCGAGCCGATCCGCGGCGCCGGCGTCGCCCGCACTCAACTCCCTCAGGATCGCTGTGACTTCCCGCGGCCCGGTCATGGCGAGATCGTACCAGTCCACGCCCGGCCCCTGACCCGACCCGAACAGGCCTTGGCCCGGGTTTCCGCCGGTGATCACTTTTCTCGAAAGTCCGTGATGGGTCGTACGCCGGCCTTCCGCTGGTGCCCATGACGGGCCGCACGGGGCGACCCAACACAGTCCCAGGTGGGTGCAAAGGAGAACGTCATGAAGGGTGCAAAGAACGTGTGGGTGTCGGTGGCCGCGATCATCGCCTGCTCGGCGGGGGCCTCGGGGCAAACGATCGTGCTGGGTCCGGTGGTGAGCCCGGCGAACCAGTCTCGGTACTACGTGGTGGAGG
>DATAKA010000022.1:0-10923 GCA_036261855.1 Phycisphaerales bacterium
CGTGCGCACTGGCTCGCGGGCGTGGAGGAATCCCACCGCGCGGCGCGCGCGGACTGGCGCGATGTGATCGGTGATGCGGAGCGGCCGCTGGCGTTCGGGCTGCCCGAGTTGTCGCAGGTGCTGGACCAGGCGTCCCGGTGCGCGTGGGCCCTGGGGCTCGGGGATGCGTGGCTGCACGAACCCGGGCTGGCGTGGGGCGCGGCAGCGACGAACACCTCCGCGGCGCGGCGGCTGCTGGAGCGCGAGGCCCACCACCTGCGGGACGCGTGGGGCGCGCAGCAGCGGACGATCGCGGAACTGGTGCGGACACGCGAGAGCCTGTGGGACGAGTCACAGCGCGTCGCGGGCGCGTTGTCGCATACTCGGCAGGAGGCAGAACGGTTGCGCGAAGCGTGGCGCGGACAGGAGGCGCGCGTGCAGGCACTCGAGTTCGAGAAGACCCGGTTGTGGGAAGAACAGCAGGCCGCGCTCACGGCGATGGAGGCCGAGCAGCAGCGCGTGTGGAATGAGCAGCAGCAGCGCCTCAAGGACCTTGCCGAAGAGCGCGACAGAGTGTTCGGCGAGGCGCAGCGACTTTCCAAGTTGTGGGACGAGCTGCGGACGTTCAACGCGGAGTTGCAGCGGTCGCTGGATGCCGCGCAGCAGCAGCGGGACGAGAACTGGCGCGAGAAGGAGCGGATCGCGGCGCTCTGGAGCCAGTTGCGGCAGGACAACGAGTCGATCTCAGCCAGGCTCGAGCAGGCGGCGCAGGAGGCCGAGGCGCAGCGGCGGCAGGTGGTGGCCACATCGGCGGACCGTGATCGCCTGACTCGGGAGATCGAGGTGCTGCGGGCACGGCTGGCGGAAGTAGAGGGGGCGCTGCGCGGGCTCAGGAGCTCGATCGACTCGTACCGCGCGGGCGTGCGGTACCGCGTGCTGCGCGCGGCCCGGATCGTGCACGAGGTCCCGGACGGAACGAACCCGTAGCGGTTACTTCGAGACCTTTTTCATGACATTCTTCACGCCACGCTGCACGCCCAGGCTCTTGAGCATGTTGTTCACGTGGTCCGCCAGGCGGTAGCGGATGTTCTCTTCGATGATCGCCTTGGCGCGGAGGTCTGCCATGGCGTCCAGGGAGTTGGGCGCGTGTGGTGGGTGAGGAAGGTCGCCCACCGGGTGGCCTTCAAGCTGTGCCACGCGGGTGGCGAGGCGCTTGTGCTCTTCCTGGTACCACGCGAGCTGGAGGCGTTGCTCCAGGGATTCGCCAAAGAGCAGCCGCATGGCGAACGCCGGGTCCTTGGCGAGGCGCGGGTGCTTGTTGATGAGGTACGAGCGGAGCTGGTCGTGCTTGGGGATGCCGTCCACGCGGAGCATGCTCTGCGGCCGGACGCGGTAGTAGAAGAGGAATTCGGGAACGACCACGGAAAGCTTGCCACGTTCGGCGTGGGCGCAGTACATATCCCAGTCTTCGTAGGCGGTCAGCCACTCGTCGTACTTCACCTCCGCGAGGAAGTCGCGGTCCATCAGGCACAGAGGGGTTCCGCCGCAGTTACGGACGGTGAGTGCGTCGGCGTCCAGGCCGAAGGGGACCCATCCGCCGCCGGTCTCGCCCGGGTGCTCGAAGAAGTAGCGGACCAGGCACGTGCTGTAGGAAGCCTGCGGGACGCGGACGCGGGCCTCGACCAGCTTCTCCAGGGCGGTGTCGTCCAGGATGTCATCGGCGTCGAGGGGCAGGATCCACTTGCCGCGGGCCGCCGCGACGCCGGTGTTGCGCGCGTTGGAGAGGCCGCCGTTGTTCTGGTCGATGATGTGGAGGCCCTGCGCACGGAGCTGGTTGAGAAGGGCGAGGCTCTGGGGCTCGGTGCTGCCGTCGTTGATGATGAGGAGCTCAAAGTCGCGGAAGCTCTGGCGCTGGACGCTGGCGAGGGTTTCGGGCAGGAACTCGCCCAGGTTGTAGAACGGGATGATGATCGAGACGAGCGGCGAGCCCAGCGCGGTCGGGCGGCGCGACAGCCCGTTCCAGGACGCGCCGGCGTCGGCGGTCTTTGCGTGGGACGCATTGCGCACCGTGTGCCAGGCGTTTGCCGCGGCCAAAGCGCGTGCATCGGCGTGGCGTTTGATTTCTTCGATGAGGCCGAGCGTCTGGTCGATGACGCTGCGCGGGTCGCAGAGACGGAGGATGGACTCACGGGCGGCGTTGCCCATGGCGGCGCGGGCCGGAGCCGGGAGTGCGAGCGCGGTCTCAAGCGTTGCGGTAAGGGCGTCCACATTGCCGCCGGGCACGAGAAACCCGGTTTTGCCGTGTTCGATCATCTGGCTCATGCCGCCGTCCCGGCTCCCGACGACGACAGCACGCTGGGCCATGGCTTCCATGCACACGTTTGGGAAGTTCTCCCAGAGGCTCGGGAAGCAGCAGACGGAGGCCTCGGCGATCGCCGCGGCGAGCTGTTCTCGCGGGCGGCCGTGATCGAAGACGATGCGACCCTCGGGCTGGCCCTTCACCATGCGTTCCAGGTGCTCACGCATGGAACGGCCGAAGGGGCCGGAGTGTGTGTCGCCGCCGATGAATCGGAAGCGGGCGTCGGAACCGGCGGCGATGAGACGCTTGGCGGCTTCAACGAGCTGGACGACGCCCTTGCGGTGCTCGAGGCGGCCGAAGTAGAGGACTTCGGGAACTTGAGACGGTGAGGAGTGAGACGGTGCGACGGTGACAGCGCGGGCGGCGACCTCGTCGAGGGGGGCGGGATCGAGGGGGTAGGGGAGGACGGCCTCGAAGCGGTGGCCGAAGGGGCAGGGGCCCAGTTGCTGCTGGGTGATTTTGAGGAGCGAAATCGACGGGCTCAGCAGCGCATCGGCGTGCTGCATGGCCGTGACTTCCATGTGGTGGAGGTACTGCAGCTCGCTCGTTGCGTGGTACATGCGGTTGAGCTCCCAGGCCATGCGGCTGGGGCTGTGGAGGCGGACGGCGAGAACAGCGTGGGCGTACTCGCCGCGGGTGCGCTTGGCCAAGAGCGGGAAGTAGCCCTCGCCCCAGTAATCCGGGAACTCGATGTAGTGGAAGGGGGCCTTGGTGTGCAGGCGGGCGAGGATTTGGCTGCTCGCCATGTTGTACCGCATGTGCCACGTCGGGTAGGCGTCGAACTTCATCGCGGGGGTGACCGCCGGGTCGAGCTCCACGCGGTGGAAGTGGACACCCGGGCAGGACTTGGCACCCTTTTCCGCGAGGTGGGTGTCGCCTTCGGTCAGGACGTGGACTTCGTGCCCGAAGCGGGCCCACGCGCGGGCGGCCTCGGCCACGTACGTGCCGATGCCACCAGAGATGAAGCCGGGGAACTCGCGGGAAACGAGGCAGATGCGCATGGGGTGGCGGCGGGATCGGGGTCTGGGAAGGGGTGTGCTATCTAGGGTAGTGGTGGGGGCATGCAATGTCGCGTCGCGGCGGATTCGTGAGGGGTATGGAAGGGATTGGCGGGAGTTATGGGCTGAGAAGGTCCAGCGGGGCAGCCTTTGGCGTTACAGTGGACCACATGAGCACCGCAACCGGTACCCACACCGTGATTCCCAGCATGCCCAAAGTTGATGTTCATCCGGACGCGGGCGGGACGGCGGAAGCGGTCCGGACCATTGCACGGCGGCCGTGGAGCCGGATGGACCCGGCGAAGCTGGTGTTCCCGATCACGCAGACCACGTGGGAGGAGCGGGCGCTCCTGTATTGGGTTGCCAGCGCGTACTACAAGGGCGAGGGCGCGATCATCGATGCGGGGTGCCTTGCGGGGAGTTCCACGCACGCGCTGGGGCTGGGGCTGCTGGAGAACCCGCGGGTCGGCGCGGCCAAGATGCTGCACGCGTACGACCTGTTCCGGTTCGAGGACTACATGCGCGGGGCGTTCAGCACGATCGGCGAGGGTGGACGCGCGGTGGGGGAGAGCTTCCTCGACCTGTTCGAGCGGCTGACGGCGGAAGTCTCTGGTGTGACCCGCGTGCACGCGGGTGACTTTCTTCAGGAGCGGTGGGAGGTCGGGGCGGGAGGGTCTGGTGGTGGGGGGCCGGTCGAGGTCCTCTTCGTGGACCTGGCAAAGAACTGGGAGCTTGAGCGGCACTGCAGCGCGACGTTCCTCCCGGCGCTCATCCCGGGTCGGTCGCTGCTCATCCAGCAGGACTACTTCCACGTGTGGTGCCCGTGGATCCACCTGCGGATGGACCTTCTGCGGGAGTTTGTGGAGTTCGCGGCGTACGTGCCCAGCGGCACGGCGGTGTTCGTCGTGAAGAAGCCGATCCCGCGGCACCTTTCTGAGCTGGACTTGCGGGCGCACACGACCGTGCCGGACCAGGTTGCGAAGCTGGAGCGGGCCGCGTCCGCGTACACCGGGGATGCCTGGGCGTTCGTAACCTTGGCGCGGGCGGTGCTGCTGGTGCACCATGGGCTGTTTGATGATGCGCTGGGTGTGGTCGCGTTGGTGGATGCGGTCGAAGGGCTGGGCGCGGACATCCGGTCGGAATCGGCCGGGATCCGGTCGTGGATCAGCGGTCGGCGGGGTGTTTGACACGCTCGCGGCGGGCCGCGGTGGCCGCTATCCTTGCCGCGCATGAAACTGCCGGACTTTATTACGCCCCAACTCGTGGTGTCGGTCGTCACGATCGCGGTCATGGTGCACGTGGTGCTCGTGTGCGTCGCGTATCTGGTGATGGCGGAGCGGAAGGTCTCCGCGTACATCCAGGACCGCGTCGGCCCCAACCGAGTGGGCTTTGACTTCGGACTGCCGCTCCTGGCGCCGCTCAAGGGGTGCCTGGGGCTGGGTCAGCCGCTGGCGGACGGCATCAAGTTCCTGCTGAAGGAAGACTACACGCCGTCCCGCGTGGACAAGGTGCTGTTCTCGCTGGCGCCGATCATCATCATCGTGCCCGCGCTCATGGGGTTCATTGTGATCCCGTGGGGCGGTGTGTGGGACGGGACGATCTTCGGGAAGCAGTTGTTTGATGGGTCGGTGCACGTCGCGGGGGCGCACATCAACGTGGGCTTCGTGTACCTGCTCGCCGTGGCGGCGCTGGGTGTGTACGGCGTGACGCTGGGCGGGTGGGCGAGCAACAACAAGTTCAGTTTCCTGGGGGCGCTGCGTGCGTCGGCCCAGATGATTTCGTACGAGATCCCGATGGGGTTGTCGCTGATGGTCGCGCTGCTCGCGATGGGTACGGTGCTGCCCGACGCCATCGTGCGGCATCAGGTGCACCAGGGGTGGCTGATCTTCAGCCAGCCGCTGGCGGCGCTCATTTTCTTCATCGCGATCATGGCGGAGGCCAACCGGGCACCGTTCGACAACGCCGAGTGCGAGCAGGAGCTGGTGGGCGGGTACCACACCGAGTACTCGTCGATGCGGTTTGCGCTCTACTTCCTCGCGGAGTACGCGCACCTGGTGACGAGCAGCGCGTTCTTCGTGCTGCTGTTCATGGGCGGCTACCAGGCGTTGCCGTTCGTGCACGATCCGTTGACGAGCCCGGAAGCAACGAGCATCCTTGCGGTCCTGGCCAAGCTGGGCGTGTACCTGGGCAAGGTGGTGGGCGTCGTGATCTTCTCGATGGTCATCCGGTGGACGATCCCCCGCCTGCGCTACGACCAGATCATGATGACGGGGTGGAACCTGGTCATCCCGCTGGCGCTGGTGCAGGTGGTGGTGGTGTCGTTCATGATCTACATGGGCTGGACGGGCATCCTGCCGATGCTCGCGGCGAACCTGGCGCTGATGGGCCTGGTGCTCGTCGTGATCCCGGTCATCCCCAAGAGCCAGGCGAACCGGAAGCTGCCGCTGTACGGCTCTCGGTTCAACCCCATGCCGGGCGAGGTGGTACGGACGGCGCCCACGGACCCGCTGGCGCTGGCGGATGCGCCGGTGTGAAGGACGCAGTGACCGTGTGACAAAGTGGCGGAGTGACTGAGGAGATCCGTGACTCCGGGACGGCGTGGCCTTGTGACTTCCTCATGATTCACCGCGACAAGACCATCGTCATGGACCTGGATGGCACGCTCTGTGAGAAGAAGCGTGAGGGGGAGGCGTACGCCGACGTGGAACCCAGGCGCGACGTGGTGGAACAGCTGCGCCGGTACAAGGGGCAGGGGTTCTATGTGGTGATCGCGACGGCCCGGAACATGCGGACGTTCGACGGGAACGTGGGGAAGATCAACGCCAACACGCTGCCGGTGATCATCGAGTGGCTGAAGAAGCACGACGTGCCGTACGACGAGATTCACGTGGGCAAGCCGTGGCAGGGGCGTGGCGGTTTTTATGTGGATGACAAGGCGGTGCGGCCGGAAGAGTTCGTGAAGATGACGTACGAGGAGATCGTGCGGGTCGTCGGGTCGGAATGAAGGCATCGCACCCAAGAGCACGACGAAGCCAAAGTTGGAAGAAACCGGTGCGTCCCTTCGCGTGTCGTGGTGGTCACGGCCACTGCGCGGCGACCGTGGACGCGTAGTTCTTCGCCGCGTTGCCGTCGGGGTCGCCCTCGACGAAAGACCTGGGTGCGAAGAGGTAGTGGAGCGGAATCTGCACCGTCTTGATCGCCTGGCGGACCATTCTCACGTTGCTGCGCTGGTCTTCTTCTCGCCAAGTGAGCGGGAAGAACGTGAACGCGGACTTGCGGTAGACGCCGGCCAGGACCATCGAGTTGTTGAAGGTGAGGGTGTTGGGGAACTTGAGGTAAAAGCGGTCGCGCAGGTAGCTTGCTTTGTAGCAGTTGAGGCCGCTGCCCAGGTCCCACAGTCGCCTGCGGCAGCAGAGGCTGAAGAAGACGTTGAAAACGTGGTTGCCGAACGTGCGGAACCATGAGTATCCGACGAGTGTGGAGCCGCGCATGAAGCGCGAGCCGAGGAGTTGGTCCACCTGCCGGTGCTCGCCGCGGGCGAGGCGGGGGAGCATGTCGTTGATGTCGGCCTGATCATCGCCATGGAGCACGATGACGT
Source organism: Phycisphaerales bacterium (assembly GCA_036261855.1). Taxonomy (GTDB): domain Bacteria; phylum Planctomycetota; class Phycisphaerae; order Phycisphaerales; family UBA1924; genus BJHL01. The sequence continues at coordinate 6,935 of DATAKA010000022.1, forward strand.
AGTCGAACCCGTGGTCCAGAGCGTGGTTGAACGCGACCTTGTGGCTGCCGCCGAGATTGACGTTTTCGTTGTTGACGGTCACGGCGCAGGGGATGCCGGTCTTTGCGTGCAGCGCGGCAAGGCCCTCCTTGGCGCGTTCCACGCCCGCGTCTGTGCTGCCGTTGTCCACGACCAGCACGTGGTGGATGAACTGCCCGGCATTCGCCGGGAACCGGGCGAGGACGCGGCCAATCTGCTTCTCGCAGTTGTACATGGGGATGAAGCAGAGGATGCGTTCGGCGTTCGGGGGCATCATCGTGGCGAGTTGTAGGCGAGTTGGGGAGGGGGTGGCTGTTGCTCCTTGAACCACAAAGGCGCAAAGAACACAAAGATGAAGAGAGGCAAGGAGGGCGGGGGTGGACTTGGGGGTGGCACGAAGCACGCGGCATCAAGGCTCCAATGCCTTTCCCGCCTCTCTTCTTTGTGTTCTTCGTGCCTTTGTGGTTCAATCTGCTTCAATATGATCCCCGATGCGCGTTGATGTCCTCACGACATTCCCGGAGTTGTTCAACGCGGCCGCGCCGGGCGTGCTGGGCGTGTCGATCCCCGCCCGGGCGATCGCTGCCGGCAGGCTGGAAGTCAGCGCGACCAATATCCGGGACTTTGCCACCGACAAGCACCAGAAGACCGACGACCGACCCTTTGGCGGCGGCCCCGGCATGGTCATGATGTGCCAGCCATTGTGGGACGCGGTGCAGGCCGTGGAAGCCCGGGACAGCACGCCGGAGGTCCGCCCATGCACGCGCATCCTTATGACACCGCAGGGCAGTCCCCTGACGCAGGCAATGGTCGAGGAGTTTGCGACGAAGCCGCGGCTGCTTGTGCTCGCGGGGCACTACGAGGGGATCGATGAGCGTGTGATCGAGGCGCTCGCGCCGGTGGAGGTTTCGATCGGTGACTACGTGCTGTCGGGGGGAGAACTCGCGGCGCTCGTGCTGATTGACGCCGTGGCGCGGCTGCTGCCCGGCGTGCTGGGGCACGAGGAGAGCAGCGTCCAGGACAGTTTCTCCACGGTCGATGTGCCGGCGGAAAAGCGGAAGCGTGGCGGGAGTTCAGGAAGTGGTGGTGAAGCGGCGGCGATCACGCCCGCCGCCGAAACGCCCGAGCTTCCGCTTGCGGGCCGACGCCTGCGGCTGCTGGATTGCCCGCAGTACACCAAGCCCCGTGAGTGGATGGGTCGGGCCGTGCCCGAGGTGCTGCTTTCGGGCGATCACCAGAGAATCGCCGCGTGGCGGTTGGAGCAGCGGATCGCTCGGACACGCGCACGGCGGCCGGACCTGCTGGGGTAGTCGGTCAGCCGGGCTTCTTCCCGACGAGCACCATCCCCATCCACAGATACGGAAGACGCCCGTACCCCTTCCACTGAATATCGCGGAACCCGGCCTCTGTGAGGAGTGCCGAGAGCGTCTTGACGCTCCAGAACTTGATGTGTCCGCCGTCCCAGAGCACGGTGAAGTGCTTGTCCATTGAGCCCGACGCGGCGAGTGCGACGTTCTTCAGGTAGCCGTGGTAAGGCGTGCTGCACAGGAAGAGGCCGCCGGGCCGCAGAGCCGCGAAGCACGAGCGCGCCCAGGAGCGGGGATCGTACAGATGTTCCACAACCTCGAACGAGGTGACGGCGTCGAACGGTGCGACGCCCAGGTCCGTGCAGAGCCCTTCGTGGACGTGCACTTGCTCAAAGCGGATGGCGGGGTGGTTCTTGCGGGCGATGGCGATGCCCTGTTCGGAGGGGTCTACGCCGATCACATCCGCGCCCGCAGCTTTCAGGCGGCTTGCCCAGAAGCCGTTGCCGCAGCCGACGTCCAGCACGCGTTTGCCCGCGAGCGGCTCCAGGAACTGCAGCGGGGCATCTCCGTACACGACGTGGGAGTGGGGCCGTCCTTCAGTGTGTGTGTAGTCTTCGAGCTTGTAGGACATGGTCGCTCCAGGGGGACGCACTCGGGCGAGGACGGTAAAGATATCGGGGATGGTTTTTTTGTGCTGGGTTTCGTCCAGATTCCTTGGGGCCAAACCCGCCTTTGATTCGGTGCGGGTGCCGCCTAATATCTCGACCCCACCGGGCCGATCGTCCGTTTGGGTTTTGACTGGATATCTCGGAAGGTACCGCCATGCACGCCATCCTCGACGAGCTCAACAAGTCCATCCTCAAGACCGACGTCCCTGCCTTCGAGGCCGGCGACATCGTCCGCGTCCACTTCCGCATCGTGGAAGGCGACAAGGAGCGCACGCAGGTGTTCGAGGGCATCTGCATCAGCCGCAAGGGACACGGCATCAACGAGATGGCCAACGTCCGCAAGGTGGTGGACGAGGTGGGTGTCGAGCGCATCTTCCCGATCAACAGCCCGCTCGTGGCGAAGGTCGAGATGGTCCGCCGCTCCGATGCTCGCCGCGCCAAGCTCTACTTCCTGCGTGACCGCGCCGGCAAGAGCCGCCGCCTGCGTGACCGCCGCCGCGGCATGAAGCACGACCCGATGGCGGGCGTGGTGGCGATGCCGGAAGCGCCGAAGGCCGAGGCGAAGGCTGAGAAGAAGTAAGCAGATCAGTTCATTGAGGACTTCGCACACCGCCCGGGCTCGCCCGGGCGGTGTTCATTTTGAGGAACCGAAACCGGTGTAATGACCGGCGGTATCAAGAGCCATGTCGCGCCGAAGATGGGCATCCGGGGCACGCCGAAGCCGTTGGCGAAGCCGACTTCGCACGTGTGCATGGGTATCGTGCTTCTTGGCGTTGGTCGCCGCAGGCGTGTGCGGACTGTCGTACATCGTCGAGTGGAGTTCGTTCACCGCAACGCCTGTCCGACCCAAGGCGAGCACGGGCACGGCATTCACCGCGTCCACGCCCGCCGGCACCATGCTTGAGGAGCGTGACGAGACACACATCATGTTCGGGCACGGCGGCGTGTACCGGTACACCATGAAGAGCGTCTACACGCTGTCCTTTGCAGCACCGCACGCTGATCGGAACAGCAAGGCCCTCGCGTGGGCAACCCTGGACAACATCATCTCGCGTTGGTGGGGCAGGCCTGTTTTCTGGCAGACGGGGTACGTCTACGGCGGTCGGCTCTGGTTCCCGGTTGTGTGCTTCGGTGCGATGTCGATTGCGTGCCTGGGGCTGCGAACTTGGATCGTTCCAGACGGTCAGTGCCGTCGTTGCCGGTACGACATGGGGGGCTGCCCGCCCAACGCGCAGGGTGTCACGCTGTGCCCGGAGTGTGGTAGGCCCGCGTGAACGGGGCCGAGAACCCGGTGAAAACAGGTGTCTGGAACCGGCAATGCTCCGGACCGCCGTATCGTTCTGCTCCGCGGAGGCCCCCGACATGCCGCGACAAGACGCCACGCCGGTACAGCCCGATGCAGTCACGCCTGAGAAGTCGGGGAAGGTGTCGCCGCCGCCCGCCGCGGCGGAACGCGATGATGGCGGGCCAATCGAGCGGTCCCTGGGGGCCATCCCGGACGCACAATTCGGGTATCGCGAGGCGCGGCACCTGCTGTGGCGCGCGGGCTTTGGCGGGACCGACGACCAGGTCAAGCGGCTGGTCGCGTGGGGGCCAGAGAAGTCTGTCGATGCACTGCTGAACTTCGGCGAAGGGGCGACCACCGCAGCGTTCGAGCCGCCGAAGGCCGACGCGTTCAACAAGGACATCATGCGGCCGCCTTCGGAGGAGGAACGCCGCGCGTTCCGCGAGGCGCAGCGCTCGCAGAACGAGGATGAACTGGCTCGGTACCGCAAGATCCGCCAGGATGCGGAGCAGGCCGATCGCCGCCAGATGAACGAGCTTCAGAAGTGGTGGCTGAAGCGGATGATCGAGACGAAGAACCCGATGGAGGAGAAGCTCACGCTCTTCTGGCACGGGCACTTTGCGACCAGCTACCGCACGATCGAGAATTCGTACCACATGTACCTGCAGAACCAGACGCTGCGGCGCAACGCGGCGGGCTCGTTCAAGGACC
>DATAKA010000050.1:0-8905 GCA_036261855.1 Phycisphaerales bacterium
AGCAAGCCCGTTGCCGCTGACCCTTCCTCGCTCCCTCGCTCCCTCGCTCCCTCGCTCTCCTTCTACGCCACCGGCACCCCCGGCACGAACTGGGAAGACCTCTGCCGCGGCCCCCACGTCCCCAGCACCGGCCGCATCGGCGCGGCGTGCGTCATGTCACTCGCGTCGTCCTACTGGCACGGCGACGAAAACTCCGACCGCCTCACCCGCGTCTACGGCACCGCGTTCGGCAGCCAGGCCGAACTCGACGCCTACCTCTCCCAACTCGAGCAGGCCAAGGCCCGCGACCACCGCGTCATCGGCAAGAACCTCCGCCTCTTCCACATCGATGAGGACGTCGGCCAGGGCCTCATCCTCTGGACCCCCAACGGCGCAATCGTCCGCAAGGAACTCCAGACCTTTATCGCCGCCGAACTCCGTAAGCAAGGCTACACCGAGGTCTTCACCCCGCACATCGGCTCGCTCGAACTCTACAAAACCTCCGGCCACTTCCCCTACTACAAAGACGCCCAGTTCCCGCCCATCATCGAGCGCGACACCCTCGACCGCCTCGCGACCTGCTCCTGCGCCGACGTCATGCGCCGCGTCGAGGGCGTGTCCGCGCGCCTCGCCGCGGGCATCAACGAACGCACCAGGGCCACCACCATTGCGGCCGACCGCATCATGCCCGACGATCAACTCGTGCAGGGCTTCATGCTCAGGCCCATGAACTGCCCCCACCACGCCAAGATCTTCGCCAGTGCTCCCCACTCCTACCGCGACATGCCCGTGCGCCTCGCCGAGTTCGGCACCGTCTACCGCTGGGAACAGTCCGGCGAATTGAACGGCATGACCCGTGTCCGCGGCTTTACCCAGGACGATGCCCACCTCTTCTGCACCGAGGACCAGATCCCCGCCGAGATTCAGGGCTGCCTCTCCCTCGTCAAAACCATCTTCAACGTGCTGGGCATGAAGGACTACCGCGTCCGCGTCGGCCTCCGCGATAAGGACTCGAGCAAGTTCACCGGCTCACCCGAGTCCTGGGACAAGGCCGAGGCCGCCTGCATCGACGCCGCCAAGTCCCTCGGCGTCGCCTTCTCACAGGAAGCCGGCGAGGCCGCGTTCTACGGCCCCAAGATCGACTTCGTCGTCAAGGACGTCATCGGCCGCGAATGGCAGCTCGGCACCGTGCAGGTCGATTACCAGATGGCCAACCGCTTCGACCTCTCCTACATCGGCCCCGACAACAAGCCCCACCGCCCCGTCGTCATCCACCGCGCGCCCTTCGGCTCCATGGAACGCTTCTGCGGCGTCCTCATCGAGCACTTCGCCGGCGCGTTCCCCACCTGGCTCAGCCCCGAGCAGGTCCGCGTCATGCCCATCAGCGAGAAGACCAACGACTACGCCCAGAAAGTCACTGCCGCGCTCCAGGCCGCGGGCGTGCGCGTCAAACTCGACGACTCCGACGGCCGCATCCAGAGCAAGGTCAAAGTCGCCGCCGACGAGAAGGTCCCCTACATGCTCATCGTGGGGCCGCGCGATGCGGAGAGCAACCAGGTCTCGGTCCGCGTGCGCGGCACAGAGAAAGACCTGGGGGCGATGGGGCTGGAAGCGTTCGTGTCGGGAATCAAGGCCGAGATTGACACCAAACGCGCGGAGCTGGAGGTAAGGCCACAAGTGGGATCGATCTAATGGCAAAGACCGGCATCCCCATCTACGGACTGCGTGGAGTGCTGTGCCCATATTGCGGGCAGGGTGAGCTGATGTTGTTTGCGTGCCCGCAGTGCGAACAAGTCCTTGCGTGCTGCGGCGAGTTTGAGACGATGTTTCAGTTGGAAGTTGATACCACCGCGCCTGCAAATGTCCGCGTCGGAGCGGCCGTGGAAACCGTCAAGTGCCCAAGATGCGGCACGGCGCGGGACTACATCCCCGCACGATTGGATCAGACGGAAAGACTGGGGGTTCGCTCTTCAGAGCTCTCCTTTGTCGCGGGTTGGACTCCAAGGTGAGTCACTGCAATTGGCACCGCTTTGTGCCGCTGCCTTCGTGCCCGGACCTAGTCAGTGCTTCCGCGCACCGACCGAGCGACCATCACACCGCACCAATCGACAACACATCACCGCCCGCGGATCGCTTCAGCGGCCATGCCCCCTCCCGGCCGTCACGTCAGCACGTGTGTGTCAGGCGGGGTGGCACAGCCTCCGCCCTTCAACTGCCGGTCCAGACCCAACTCCCTTCTTCAACCACCCGCCACAATTCGGCTCCCTCTTGGTTATCCTGATGCACTACCCGGCACAGCTAGCCATGCCTGCAAGACGCGAGAGACAACAATGCTCACCAGCCCCGAGCCTTGCCGTCGCGGCCGTCGAGACTCTGAGCACGGATGACCGGATTTGCAGCCCATTGCGATGACCTTTCCGTGGAACCATGAGGATCAGAACAATACCAACTGACACAAAGTCGCACCCTGAAGGAGCTTCACCATGGCCCTGCCCGGCGTAATGGTGGGTTGCATCCTCGAACCGTTGTCGCATGACGACTTCATGCGAACATGGAACGACCGCGTCATCAATGATCTGCCCCATGCAGACACCGAGTACCCGCCCCTTTGCCGTCCGATGTTCTCGCTTCCCGCAACTGATGATCGGTGGCACCGCTATCAAGGCAGCCGCGCGATCGCGTTCGCGATCCATCAGAAGTACTTTGACGAGGATGCACACCTCTGGCTTCCCAAGCTCGAAGATCTCCTGAAGCGCCTCTTCTGGGACGAAGTCATCATCCATCTGCATGGGTGTCGTGTTGGCGGGCTCAAAGTCACCTACGACCTGACGCCCGACGGCAAGCAGCGACTGCAGGAGAAGCCTCCCCGGCCCCCGGCAGACGCGGTCCTCCGCTGTGTCCGCGCCACTTCGGAAGTGCCCGACAGATTCGCAACGGGCATTTCTGACCTGCCCCACGCCACCGACGAGCCCGAGTCCAAGCCAGTACCCGACAGAGTGCGCGTGGAGCGCATGCTCGCCATCGCCCGCGAAGTGTCATCCGTCATCGCGGGCAAGCACAAGTCGGATCTTGACAACGACCGCGTGCTGCTCCGCGCGCTCGCGCACGCGATACGCGAGTTGGTGGATGAAGCCCGCCACGTTGGGACATCAACCCGCTTCGCCCATCCGATGGTGGCATGGCCGAAGATCCATCTCGCCGGGACGTTTGCTGCCGGGCGATTGGACGAACCCAACATGCCAGAGGCGATTTGGGAGATCGCTTCAGGTGCCCGCGGGGTTGTGCCGGGTCTGGAACTCGCCCTCGCAAACTGGACAGACGGGAAGTAGGAATGCCGGAGGGGTGGCCCGACTTCCGTCTCTGTGCCACGGCTGTCGCCGGTGCTCCCACCGGCGACAGCCGTGCTTCCGCGCAGCCACCTCCCACAATCCGGCCCAACGCATCAGCAATCCCCGCGCAAACTCGGCACTCAGCCCTCGCATGCCCTGACACGAAATCAGGGTTGTCGCGCCAACGACGCCCTCCCCCTGAAACCCCCGCCCCCATTCCCAAAGGATGCTCCAGGGCCCGCATCCCCCTCCCCCCGCACCCGCCAACTTCCGGTACGCTGCACCCATGTCCACCACGCCCCCGCCCATCCCGCCCCCCATCCCCACCGCCGCCCCGGCACAAGTCGCACCACCCCCGCCCCCACCCCCACCGCTCACACCACCGCCAGCAAAGGGCTTCCGCCTGCGCTGGTACACCGTCCTCACCGCCGCCGCGGCCATCGGCACGTTTCTTCTGGCCGTGCTCATCGCCCCGGTTCCCATGGAAGGCACCAGCGACTTCGGGGCCGGCTACGCCGTCATGCGCATCCTCGGCGCATTCCTCTGCCCCGCCATCGCCGCACTCATCGTCGGCGCCATCACCTTCTTCGCCTCCGGCCGCTCCACCCGCGCCCTCAACCTCGCCATGACCGTCACCTTCATCCTCCTCACTTTCGTCGGCGCCATCACGCTCGTCATGAACCTCTTCCGCGCCGCCACTGCCTGAGACCCACCCCCTTCTCCTTGCTCCCCCTCACGTCCGCAGCCCCTTCACATACAACCTGACCTGACTTTCCTGCGACCCACGCGACGGGTCCTCATAGAAGTACGCCTGCGTCGTCTCCGTCTCCCGCTCCACCTTCCACACCGCCGTGTTGGTGACGTAGTCGGGCCGCTCCTTCAACGGCGTGACAAACGCGGGGCAGAACCACTGCAGACGGTTGTTGGGCTGCGCCGCGAAGTTGCCCTCGTCGAGCGCGATGACGTGGGCGCACTTGTGCCCACCGTCGCCCGCTTCCTCCGCGTCTTCGCTGCCGTGCCAGTCGAGCGTGAACATGTACTGCCCGCCCGCGTTCGACCGGTCGCGAAGCCGCACGCCCACGCGGCAGTCACGCAGCCGATCGAAGACGGTGCAACTCACCTCACAACTGAAGCAGTCCCAGAACTGCAACCAGTCCAGCGGCCGAACCGGAGCATCAGGCTTGTGGCACAGGGCGTGCAAGGGCAACCGCCAAATCACCGCCCCGTTCTCCGTCAGCACATGGAACCCGATCGCGCGCCCCGGTATGGACGCCGCCCCGAACACGCACACCTTGACGAACTCGCCATGGTGTGACTGACCGTCGTACAGAAATTCCTTCCGCAGCAGACAATAGAACCTGGGCAGGTTCACATTCAGGCTTGCCAACGCAGTGGTCCTCCTCCCGGACATCCCGGGTGGTTCGGTGACTCCGCGCGCCGACACGGCGCGATTGCAAACGCAAGAAGTATACCAGAAAGTGCGGCTACTCCTGCCCGCTTCGGGAAACCCGCTCCCCGTTTCCGTGTCTTCAGCATGGAATCGCCAACTTCCGGCAATGCAACCCCCTGCCTCTTCCTCGCTATAAGCCGCATGCACACCAGCGGCAAACCGAAGGACTGGCGACGGGCTCGGGCGACCGCGGCGACTGCGGTCGCGCTCAGCGTGTCACTCTGGCTCTTCTCCACCCTCTTCCACACCGCGTTCACCTACTACGGCTCCTGGACCGTTGGCCTCCTCCGCGGCGTCTTCATCGTCGAACGGTTCGACCCGCCCCTAGCGCCCGGCACACGCCTGGGCGGCCAAACGGTTGATACCTGCCGCACACAGCTCTCATGGAGCCCCGAGGCACCGTACGTGCTGCCCAGGTGGCGCTCTTCCGGTCCACCACTCCCCATGACAACCGTCATGATCCCGCTGTGGCTCCTCGTCCTGCCCGCCGCAGCCGCCACCGCCCACTTCCACCGCCGCCTGCGAGCATCACAACTCGCCGGCTGCTGCCGCACGTGCGGCTACGACACCGCAGGCCTTGCCCCCGGCGCACCCTGCCCGGAGTGCGGCACCCGCCCACGCCAAACGCCCGACCCCAGCACATGGACCGCGGCCCAACACCGCTGGTCGCGCCGCACCCGCTCCGCCGCCATCGCGTGCGCCCTGCTCATGCTCCTCTGGATCACGACCTGCGTCCTGAGCCTGACCTTCGTCGCCACCAACCGCCTCATCCTCGGCCTCTCCGGCGGCGCATGCGTCGTCTCGGGCTACGAGCCCCTTTCACCCGAGCACACCACGCCGCGCCTCCGCTTCGAGCGCGACCATCAACCCGTGCTCTGGATCCCCGCCCTCCACACCTTCCCCGCCGGCCAAACGCGCACACCGCCGATCAACTGGGTCGCGATGATCCCCCTCTGGCCCCTCCCCGCCCTCGCGGCGGGTCTCACGCTGCTCGCTCGGCAGCGCTTCCACGCGGCGGACGCATAGCAGTCACTCACCCCCACCGGCCGATCGCTACGCCAGCAGCACGAAGGAAACGAACCGCAGCCCGCGCACCATGCACCCGAGCACGCGAAAGTGCACCGAGCACCACCACTCCACATCAATGAGACAACCGGCCCCAAGTGCCGGGCCGGTCGTGGTACTGATTCGCTTCGCTCACTCGACCGCGGGATGCACACCTGCTGTGCGGTCCCGATGCCCCGAGACTTACGACCGCCGCTTCGCCGCGGGCGCTTCACGGCGCGGTGCCCGCTGCTCCTTCACGGGTGGGGCCGCTTCGTCTTCTTCTGCCATCACCCCCGTCGCGGGAAGGACTTCACCGGCTGAAATCGCGCCGAGCGCCTCGTCCGCCCCGCGCTCCTCGTCGAGCGTCTCCTGCAGCACCTTGACGATCTTCGTCGCGCCCAGTTGCTGGGCCATGGAGCACGCGCTCGTGTACGCGGCGATTTCATAGTGCTCCACGCGCTGCGCGGCCGCGATCAGCGCGGCGTCCACTACCGCGTCCTCGCCCCCCTGCTCCAGTACCTCCTTGCCCTCTTCGAGCAGGCCCTGCATGGCCTTGCACACCTTGCCCCCAGGCTTGGACTCGAGCATCGCGGCAACGCTCGCGAGCCGCTCCACGTGCTCGCGGGTTTCTTCCAGGTGCCCCTCGAACGCCGCGCGGAGGTTCTCGTTGCTGGCCTTCTTCGCCATCTTCGGCAGGGCCTTCAGCAGCTGGTTCTCGGCGTTGTACAGGTCTTTGATCTGCTCATCAAGCAGCGACTTCAGGGAATCAAGCATGACGGTCTCGCTTTGGCGTGGAGCCAGTAAGGTGTGTACGGGAACAGGGCCCTGCCGACGGATGGACGACCGGCAGCAGGCTCCGCCACGGGCCAGCCTGCCGCCAACGAGTGAGAAGCGTGTGAACGCCGGCTACACGCGCGTCGTGTCCTGACCCATCCCGCGCACCTTCGTGGTGACGCTGGGCGCGGAACTCTCGGAGGTCGAACTGATATCCGAAGCCCCCGCGGCAGTGAAGATGTCCTTGGCCTTGGAGATCTCCGCCGAGGTCTCGGAGTGGGCCGAGATCAGGATGTTGCCGTCCTTCACCTTGCCCTCATAGCGCTTCGCCTCCACCTCGGGAATCCCCATGCCCACCAGCGCGCCCGCGACACCGCCCACAGTCGCGCCCACGGCCATGCCGCTGAGCGCTGCCATGATCGGGCCCGCCGCGATGAACGGCCCAACCCCAGGGATCGCAAGCAGGCCAATGCCCGCGAGGAGCCCGAGCGTGCCGCCAACCACGCCACCAGCGCCCGCGCCGACAGTCGCCCCCTCGGGCGCCTTGGTGTTCTTCTCGTGCGCAAAGTCCCGCGTGCTGGACTTGTCCGGGAACAGGACGGAAATGTCGTTGTCGCCAAAGCCGCCCGACTTGAGCCGCGACACGATGTCGTTGGCCATGGTTTCGGAAGACGCGATGCAGAAGACTGAGGTTGCCATGAGTATCTCCAGGTAAGTGTGTGGTGTGTGCTGGGAGCCGCGGCTCAAGGGAGAGCGGACAGCGCCGAACGAGGGCGCCCGCGGCCAACCCCGTGCTAGGGCTTGACTTCAAGTTCATTGACGACCCGGCTGACGCCCGCGACTGCGGCCGCCTTGGCCTCGATGGAGTCCTTCTCGGCCTGACTCTGCACCGGACCCCTGAGCGTGACCACCCCCGCCTTGTCGGTGATGACCTTGCAGTTCTGCGCGTTCGTTGACATGGTGCTGTCCTCCATGATCGCGCGCCGGATATCCGCAGTGATCCTGATGTCACTGCTGGTGTTGGACTGGTCCATGGGGGTCTTGGTCTCGGTCCCACGGTCTACCTTGTTGCGGGCGGTGTTGTCGGGCGCGGTGCCCGGTGCCGGTGCACGCGTGCTCGTCGGTGTGGCATTGGGAGTTGCCTCACCCGGGGCACGCTCGCAGGACGCCATGACGAAGCCCGCCTGCAGGAGGATCAGAACTAATGCTGTGCGTGTTTTCATTGCAGTATCCATTCTCGCCGTCTTCACGGCGTGTTGTGCACTGTGTGCTTCCGACCTTGGACGCACCCACCCGTTCCCGCGCCGCCCGGACGCCCATCTCAATACTGGGGGGCGATGCCTGGTTCGCACGTTTCATGCGACGTGTACATCATGCCACAGAACTTCCACGCGGCGAGAGAGGAAGACTCCGCGATTCTCGGCGCTCCACATGCCCTGCACTCGTGCCCCCGAACTGATGCTGATGCACACGCCGCCGTGCGGCGGAACAGGGTGATCGCAGCGGCTCCTCGATTCCGTCTTGCCCCGAATCACGAGCAGATGATCACACGCCAATACTGCCCCTATGCCCACAATTGTCCTGGTCACTGAAGTCTCCGCACCGCAGCACCGCTGCTTCGACCTCGCGCGTTCCATCGACTTTCATGTTGATTCCATGAAGCACACCGGCGAGCGCGCGATCGCCGGCACCACGCGTGGCCTCGTCTCCCTCCACGATGAAGTCACCTGGGAAGCCCGCCACCTCTTCATCCGCCAGCGCCTCACCAGCCGCATTACCGCGCTTGACCCGCCCCACTTCTTCGCCGACGAGATGGTGAAGGGCGCGTTCCATTCCTTCCGCCACGAGCACCGCTTCGACGTCCTCTTCCCCACCACCACCCGCGTCACCGACACCTTCACCTTCCGCTCGCCCCTGGGCCCGCTCGGTCACCTCGCCGACGCACTCTTTGTCACCCGGCACATGCGCTCCCTCCTGCGCAACCACCAGCGCAACCTTAAAAGCGGCCCTCGACTCCGATCACTGGCGCGCATTCATACTGAGTTCCGCCCCCTGACGCGCGCGCTCCTGCGCTCCGCATCACAGCTCCATACATGCAAACAAACTGCGATCGCACCCGCCCGCCCAGGGCACCAACGCGCACATATCGCGTTCACAACACGAACGGCAACCCGACGCGAATGCCGCACTTTTCCCCGTTCCCGAAAATCCAAGAACTTCCCGCATCGCGCACATGATCCCATCATCTAAAGTCGTGCCAGTGCCGCTCGGAGCGATCATCGCGCGAGACTTGATCGGCAATCGCCCAGACAAACCACAATCACCG
>DATAKA010000051.1:0-43761 GCA_036261855.1 Phycisphaerales bacterium
CTCCATAACCCACTTCTCATTCGGCTTGTACGTGCATGTCGAGGCGATCGCCTGCCGGGTCTGGTGATGGATGAAGACCAGCAGGAAAGCCTCCTTCCACCCCGTGGGTGTCAGCACCCTCTGTGTCATGAAGTCGCACGCCCACAGGGTCTTGGCGTGCCTCCGCAGAAACACGTACCACGATGAGTCGCTGCGGTCGGGCGCAGTGGGCATGTTGGCCTGCTTGAGGATGTTGATGATCGTGGACCGGCAGACCGTGGTGATGCCGAGTTTCCGCAGTTCACCCTGGATGCGGGTGAAGCCCCAGCCGGTCTCCCGTGCGATGCGGAGGACCAACCTCCGGATCTCCTCGGGCGTCCGCGGCCGACCCGGCGTGCGTCCCTTCCTCTTAGCCTTGGGCACTTTCTTGGCGTCCCTGATCCACTTCATAAACGTCATGGGCTTCACGATGGTGACGATGGCAGCGAGTGCCGTCCCGAGCCGCATGCCGTACTTCACCAGCCGCGCCCGCTCTTGCGGCGTGACCTTGATCCGCTCCCCCAGCCGGGACCGGAGGACCTGGTTCTCCGCCTTCAGGTACTGCACCTGCTGCCGCAGGGCGACACCGACGACCCCGCCAGCACTTCAACCAGCTTGTGGAAGAGGATGCGCATGGGGGCATGATGCCCACCAGCGAACCCGCCGTGGCCAGCCCGACAGGTTGGTCACAGGGGACTCCTGACCGGGTACAGAAACCGCCGATAGAGATGATGGCAATGCTCCAGAAGCAGAGACGGAGTATTTGACCCCCGCTGGCGGAGCCCCATCGAGCTCGGGCGGACACCATCAGGGGCACGCCACCCTCGCTGCGTCCATCCCAGCACCGCGTTCAACCAATCCCGCCGCGCCCCGACCGACCACCTCCGTCAGCGCCGGTTCGCCGTGCGCATGGCACAACCCTCCACCCGATCAGTCGGGGGGAGTAAACAAAAGAGCATTCAGTTTGGAGCATGCGCGGAGCGGGGGTCTGGTCAGGACAGGTCAGGGCGTCCGCTCGTCCCGAGCGGGGGACCGATCAGGACGAGCGGAAAGTTGCGCGTGAGGAGTCACCAAAAGAGCGCCCAAAAGAGCGCGGCCCGTCTGCTCGTCACGACCGCCCCCCCGGTCAGGACGAGGGTGATAACGACCCGAGAGAAGGGGATCAAAGAAACGGGTTAACACCAAAAGAGCGCATTCGTGTTAACCAAAAGAGCGCGGGTTAACAGGGTCGCTCAGGTTTGCGGGTGTCTTGACCGGGGAGGCGGCGCATCAAGCGAAGGCTGTTGAGCACCACGCTCACGCTGCTGAACGCCATCGCGGCGCTCGCGATGATCGGCGACAACAGCCAGCCCGTGACCGGGAACAGCACACCCGCCGCGATGGGTATGCCCACGACGTTATAGATGAACGCCCAGAAGAGGTTCTGCCTGATCACTCTCATCGTCTCGTGCGAGAGGGCAATGGCCTGGGGTACGGCCCGGAGGTCACCGCGCATCAGCGTGATGTCTGCCGACTCCATCGCCACGTCTGTCCCCGTGCCTACGGCGAGCCCAACGTCCGCCTGCGCGAGTGCCGGCGCATCGTTAATGCCGTCGCCCACCATGCCCACGATGTGGCCCTCGGCTTGAAGAGCCTTGACCTTGTCCGCCTTGTCCTTTGGTAGGACCTCGGCGAAGACCTGGTCGACCCCGACCTGTGACGCGACAGCCTCCGCCGTGAGGCGGTTATCGCCTGTCATCATCACCACGCGCAGTCCAAGCCCGCGCATCGTCTCGATGGCCTCCTTGGACTCTGGTCGAATGGTGTCCGCGACAGCCACAATCCCCGCTTCGCGCCCGTCCACCGCGACGAACATGGGCGTGCGTCCCATTGCCGCCAGACCCGCGGCCCGCTCCGCCAGCGTGGACTGGATGCCGCGCTGCTCGAGCAACGCCGCCTTGCCGACGAGCACAACGCGGCCGTCCACGCTGGCCTCGACCCCGTGCCCGACCACGGCCTGGAAGCCCATCGGCTCGGTGAGGGGCAGCCCGCGTACCGCGGCCTCACGCACGATGGCCGCGGCGAGCGGGTGCTCGCTGTGCTGCTCGGCCGATGCAGCGAGTTGGAGCAGTTCGCGTTCATCGAGATGACCCCCGAGTGCCGTAATAACGTCCGTCACGGCGGGTTTGCCGTGCGTGATGGTTCCTGTCTTGTCGAGCACGATGGCCGTGAGTTTGTGAGCGGTCTCGAGCGCCTCGCCGCCCTTGATCAGGATGCCCTTCTGGGCCCCTCGTCCGGTGCCGACCATGATCGCCGTCGGTGTCGCCAGCCCTAGGGCGCACGGGCAGGCGATGATGAGCACGGAGACGGCCGTGACCAACGCCATGCTCAGCCGAGAGTCCACCGGCGAGGCAAACCACCAGATCACAAACGTTGCGAGGGCGATCGCGATGACGATGGGAACAAACACGCCGCTGATTTTGTCGGCCAGACGGGCGATCGGGGCTTTGCTGCCCTGGGCTTCCTGCACGAGCCGCACAATCTGCTGAAGAGCCGAGTCGGCCCCCACCTTGGTCGCGACTAGCCGCAACGCGCCGGTCGTGTTCATCGTGGCACCAAAGACGCTGTCGCCGGCCTTCTTCTCCACGGGCACGCTCTCGCCGGTCAGCATCGATTCATCGACCGCTGACTGGCCACTCTCGACCGTGCCGTCCACAGGGATCTTCTCGCCGGGCCGCACCAGCACGCGGTCGCCGACCACGACGGCCTCGATGGGCACATCGCCATCGATGCCGTCCCGCAGCACCCGGGCGGTCTTTGGTTGCATTCCGATGAGCCGCTTGATCGCCGCCGTGGTCCTCCCCGTTGCCCGGGCCTCGAAGTACTTGCCCAGAAGGATGAGCACGATGATGACCGCGGCGGCCTCGAAGTAGACGGGCACGGTGTGCGCCCCGCCTGCTTCGCCACCTGCGTGGGCCGCACCGAACGTCACGCCGGCGAAGAACGACGGCCAAACGGTCGCCGCCAGCGAGTAGACGTACGCCGCGCCCGTGCCCATCGCGACCAGCGTGTCCATGTTCGCGCTGAAGTGCCGGAGGCCCTTCCAGGCGGAGCGGAAGAACTGCCAGCCGCACCAGAAGAGCACGGGCGTGGTCAGCGCGAGCTGGAGCCAGTTGATCCCGGGGACGTTGAACGCCTCGATCGTGCCGTGAGACATCGCGATGACAAGCACCGGCAACGAAAGCGACGCCCCGACGATGATCTTGACCAGCAGACGCCTTGCCTCCGCCTCGCCCACGTTCATGTGGGCCGAGTGGTCTTCTTCGCCGACCGCCGCGTCCCGACTATGGGCGTGCGACTGCGGCCCGTGCGGTGCCGGCTCACGCATCATCGCCGCGTGGTCGTGGCCGTGCTGTCCGTGCGATGGATGAGGGCTGGAGGATGGGGCCGCGGGCACGATCGCCTTGTACCCGATGTCATCCACGGCCTTGGCCAAGGCCTCTGGGCGCGTAGCCGCAGGATCATACTTCACCGTCGCGACCTTGGTGGCAAAGTTGACGCTCGCGGACGAGACGCCGGCCTGCTTGGCGAGGCGCCTCTCGATGCGCACGGCGCACGAGGCGCACGTCATGCCCTCGATGGGCAGGTCGCAGCGCTCCATCGCGGGCTGTAAAGGGTGCGACGGTGCTGAAGAGTGCGAGGTATCGCTGCTGTGCGCGGACGCACGGTCGTCGCCGACGTTCGTGGTGTTCATGGCTGGGGCCTTTGTGCGTTGCCGCGCGGCGCGGGGTGGCGCTTAGCGTGCAATCCTTCCGACCAGTTCGATCAGTTCCTCGACCATCGCGTCCTGCTGTTCCTTGTCACCGTGCATGGCGCGGCTGGCGCAATGCCCAAGGTGGTTCCGCAGCAAGTTCTTCGCCACGGCTCGCAGCGACTCCTGCACTGCCGCGCACTGCTGGATGATGTCCGCGCAGTAGCGGTCCTCCTGGATCATCGCGGCGATGCCGCGGACCTGGCCCTCAATGCGCTTGAGGTGCTTGAGGTTGGCTGCCTTGAGCCCAGAGTCGACACCCGCGGCGTGGGCGCCGGGGCCCACGCCTTCGTGTGCGCCTGTCTCTGAGTTGGCGGCCGCGCAGCCGCAGCACGCCGGAGGCGTGGCCTCCGCGTCCGAAGCACCGGGAGCACCGTGGCCGTTGAGTAACGGGCTCTGTGTCTCGATGCCCGGTTGAGTCTTCTTGCGTTTCTTCATGGCTGATGTTCCTTCCGACGAACTCTTGCGAACGAACTCGGGCGATCACCTACTTCAATCGCAGCAGCCCTGGCCAGCGTTGTCGCCGCCGCCGGAGGTGCAGCAGGACTTCCGCGTCATGTGCTGTTGGGCGGTCAGCGTCTTCGAGTCGCGGACTCGGGCCGGGTATCCCGCCTCGTCGAGCGCCACGACGGCCGCCGCGACGGTCAGCCCGTCGGGCGCCTCGATCTCGGCGCTGCCCACGGCGACGGAACGGACAACAACGCTCGGAACCTTGTTGAGCGTCGAGGAAACGGTCCGGACGCAGTGTCCGCAGGTCATGCCGTCGATCAAGAGCGTGTACTCAGCCGTTTGTGATTTGGTCGTCATACTCACGTGAATCGTCCTTTCAATTATACTCCCCCCCTGTATCTACAACGTGTCTGATGCTTGGGCTCGGCCGGGGTTTCAGTCCTTGGTACCCGTTACCGCACATTGCTCAAAGCCGTCCACACACCGAAAGACGCTTGGTACCTTCTCGGACCGCCAGCCCGCGACACATCGGGTCTCACTTCGCGAACTTTTTGCGCCGGCCGCGGTTCCACTTCCACTCCTCCACGGCAGAGAACACGCACGGCACGATGAAGAGCGTGATCAGGCTGATAGCCATGCCGCCCATCGACGGGATCGCCATCGGCTGCATCACGTCCGAGCCTCGGCCGGTGGCCCAGAAGATGGGCATGAGGCCCAGGACCGTCGTGGCGATTGTCATCAGGCACGGGCGGATGCGTTTGAGCCCCGCGTCGATGACTGCCTCGCGGATCTCCGCGACGGACTTGAACTCGCGGTCCTTGAAGACGCCCTCAAGATAGGTTCCGATCACCACGCCGTCGTCGTCCACCACGCCAAAGAGCACCAGGAACCCGACCCACACGGCCACCGAGAGGTTCACACCCCACAGTGCGAGCATGATGAAGCCGCCCGAGGCCGAGACCAGCACGCCGAAGAAGATCACCGGGGCGATCCACCAACGCTGGAATCCCAGGTAGAGCATCACGAACATGATGCCCAGGGTGATCGGGACCAGCACCTGCATCCGCTTGGTGGCCCGGACCTGGTTCTCGAACTGGCCGGACCACTCCCAGTAATAGCCGGGCGGGAGCATGAGCCGGCCGTCCTTGAGGGCCTGCTGCAGCACGGCTTCGGCGTCCTGTACGACCGAGACCTCATCGCGGTCGCGCGTGTTCATGGTCACGTAGCCAACCAGGAGGCCGCGCTCGCCCTTGATCTCCTGCGGGCCGAGCACTGTCGAAATGTCGGCGAGTTGTGCGAGGGGCACCTGGGCGCCTGTGGAGGAGGGCACGTTGATCCGGTGGATGGCCTCCATGTCCTCGCGGAAGTCGCGGGCAAGCCGGATACGGATGGGATAACGCTCGCGGCCCTCGACCGAGTCCATGAGATTCATGCCGCCCAGGGACATTTCGATAACGTCCTGCACATCGCGGATGTTGACGCCGTAGCGGCCGATCCGCTCGCGGTCGATCTGGATCTGGATGTAGGGCTTGCCGACGATGCGGTCGGCGACGATGTCGGTGGCGCCCGGCACCTCGCGGAGCAGCTGCTCGATCTGCAGGCCCACTTTCTCGATCTCGCGGAGGTCGCTGCCGTAGATCTTCACGCCCATCATGGCGCGGAAGCCTGTCTGGAGCATCACCAGCCGCGTCTGGATCGGCTGGAGCCAGGTGGGGAGCACGCCGGGGATGGCGCTGCGCTCCTGGAGCTCGGCGAGGATCTCCTGCTTGGTGATCCTGCGTTCCTCGGACCAGACCCACGACAACGGTGTGCGGAGGAACCCGGGCCAGCCTGAGAAGAATCGCTCCACCTTCTTGGTGCGCCACTCGCTCTCAGGCTTCAGGATGACGATCGATTCCATCATGCCGATGGGCGCGGGGTCTAGGGCGGACTCGGCGCGGCCGATCTTGCCCACCACGCTCTCCACTTCGGGCACGGTGGCGATCGCCAGGTCCTGCTTGCTGTTGACCTCCACGGCTTGCGAAAGCGAGGCCTGCGGCAAAAGCGAGGGCATGTAGAGCAGCGAGCCCTCATCCAACGGGGGCATGAACTCGCGGCCGAGGCCGGGGAGGATTCGGCCCTCTCTCAGGACGGCAAGGCCGGTGGCAGCTTCCGCGCTGCGCTCGGCGGGGTCCTGCCTCCGCCAGAGAAGCCGGGTGTATGAGCTGCCGCCCGAGTCGCGGACGCTTTGCCAGCGGAGCTGATCGAGTTCGAGAAGCGGGCGTGTGAAGTCCGCGTCCTCGTCGACGTACATCGCCTTCTTGATCTCCGGCGACGCCTTCTCGCGGGCGAAGATGTTGACCGCCCACTCCACCGGCATCAGCGTGCGGTGAACGCCCAGCCACACGGTCAGTCCGGTGAAGAGGATCAGCACCGGCGCGATCATGAAGGCCTTCTTGTGGTTGAGCACCCATCGCAGCGTGGGCACATACGTCCGGGCGATGATGCGCGAGACCGGGTTGCGGTCAAGCGGGATGAACTTCTCGCGGGTCATCCTCACCACACACAGACCAATCGCGACACCCACGGCCCCGGCGACCAGCCACCCGCGGTCGTGCCCGCCGCCCAGACCCCACATGAACGCGAAGTGCGTGGCGAACATGGCCAGTGCGCCGACGCCCGCCGCGACGAGCAGCGTGACGTGGTGCTTCCACTTGACAGGTCGGAAGAGCAGGTAGCACAGGAAGGGAACGACGGTGACGGCCAGCACCACCGACGAGCCGATGGCAAAGGTCTTGGCGTACGCGAGCGGCCCGAACATCTTCCCCTCTTGACCGGTGAGGAAGAAGACGGGAATGAACGACACGATGGTGTTGGTGACGGCCGTGATGATCGCGCCGCCGACTTCGGTTGCGCCCTCGTAGACGATCCCGAAGTGACCTTTCTCCTTCTTCTCCTCCTCCGTCGCCGCGGCGAGCCGGCGGTAGATGTTCTCCGCCATGATGATGCCCATGTCGGCAATATCGCCGATGGCGATTGCCAGCCCGGCGAGCGACATGATGTTGCTGTCGATGCCGAAGGAATACATGAGGATGAACGAACCTGCGAGGGCGAGCGGGAGCGTCGGAAGCACGGCGACGGTCGTCCGCAGGTGCATCAGGAAGAACACGATGACGAGGCTCGCGATGATCGCCTCCTCGAAGAGGGCCGTTTTCAGCGTGCCAATCGTCTCGCGCACGATGGTGGTGCGGTCGTAGAACGGTACCAGTCGCACTCTGGAGATTCGACCGTCCGCCAGCGTCTTCGCGGGGAGGCCCGCCTCCAACTGAGTGATCTTGTCCTTGACGCGGGCGACCACCTCCCGAGGGTTCTCGCCATAGCGCATCAGCACGACGCCGCCCACGGCCTCGACTCCGCCCTTGTCCAGCGCCCCGCGCCTGAAGTCCGGGCCGAGCTGCACCGTGGCCACGCTCTTGAGGGAGAGCGGCGTGCCGCCCTCCTGGCGGATGACGACCCGTTCAAGGTCCTCGATGGACTTGATGAAGCCCAGCCCGCGGATGAAGAACTCGACGCCGCTCTTCTCGACAACCTTCGCGCCCACGTCGATGTTGCTCTTGCGGACGGCGTCGTATACGTCCATCATCGTGACGCGGTGGGCCCGCATCTTGTCGGGGTTCAGGTCGATCTGGTACTGCTTGACGAATCCGCCGATACTGGCGACCTCGCTGACGCCCGGGACCGATTGCATCTGATAGCGAACGTACCAGTCCTGGATCGAGCGCAACTCGGCGAGGTCGAACCCCTCACCCTCAACGGTGTACCAGTACACCTGCCCCAACGCCGTGGCGTCCGGCCCGAGCACGGGCGTGACGCCCGCGGGCAACCGCTGCTGGGCCACGTTCATGCGTTCGAGCACGCGCGAGCGCGCCCAGTAGTAGTCGGCGCTGTCCTCGAAGATCACGAAGACCATCGAGAAGCCGAAGCCGGACATGGAGCGGATGGACTTGACTCCCGGCGTCCCGGTGAGGCTCGTCGTCAGCGGGTAGGTGACCTGATCGTCCACATCCTGCGGGCTGCGACCCTCCCAGTCGGCGTAAACGATGACCTGCTTCTCTCCAATGTCGGGGATTGCATCGACGGGTGTTCGCGTCACCGCCCAGTAGCCCGCCCCGCAGATGCCCATGATGATCAGGAGCATCAGGAACGTGTTCTTCATGCACCAACTGATAATGGCATTCACCATGGGTCGCTCCTCCGTTCAATGTTGGTGGCCAGCCGGTGATTGAGAGGGCGGGGGTGATTTGTCGTCCGATGACGGCGGCGGAGCCGGGGACGTTGATAGGTCGGGGCCGCTGGGCGCGGCGGGCCCTCCGTGCTGGTGGCCCATCGTCGCGTGCAGACCGCCGGGGTAGAACAGGCTTGGGTGCCCGGTCACTTGGAACTGGCTGTCGATGAGGAAGTTCCCCCGCGTGACCACCCGTTCTCCCTCGGCGAGACCCGCAAGCACAGCGAAGTACTCGCCCGCGCGTGGACCGAGCGTGAGCTCTCGCGGCTCGAAGAGCCCTCTCGACTTTTCGATGTACACGATCTGCCGCGTTCCACTGTCCAGCACCGCGGAGACGGGGACGGCCAGCACCCACGAACCCTGGGCGGCAGCCGCGGGCACGACGGGCACCTCCTTGAGCTTCATGTTGCAAACCGGGCAGCGCCCCGGCTGGTCGTACGTCTTGTCGCCCTCGCACTTCATGGGGCAGTAGTACCTGGCCGCGACCGGAACTGACGTAGCGGTGGTTGGAGTGTCGTGGTCGGCGTGCTGGTCCGGAGCGGCGTCGGCCGCGCCATCTGGGATCTTCTCCAGCGGCATCTGGCAGACCGGGCACTCTCCCGCCTCATCCGCGAGCACCTGGGGGTGCATCGGGCACGAGTACCGTCCCTCGACGCCCGTCGGCGCGGCCCGGCCCTCGCTGGTGAGTTCCGCGGCAATGATCGCCGTCACAAACATGCCCGGCTTGAGGGCATGGTCCTTGTTATCCACGTAGACGGGCACGCGCACGGTGCGGGACTGCTCATTGACGACGGGCTGCACGAACGTCACGACGCCATCGAACGTCCGCCCCGGGATCGCCTGGGCTGTGATCCGCACCTGTTGTCCGTAGCGCACCCACGGAAGGTCGTACTCGTAGATCTCCACGTAGACCCACACGCTGTCAAGGTTGGCGATGCGGTAGAGGGCGTCGCCGGCCTTGAACGAGGCTTTCTCGACAATGCTCTTCTCGATGACTGTGCCGCTGATGGGCGAATACAGAGTCACCCGGTCGGTGGTCTCCTTCTTCTCGACCAGGTCCGTGACCTGCTGGTCGGTCAATCCCAGCAGCCGCAGCTTCGTCTTGGCCACTTCGGCAAGCGAGTTGCCGGGCCCACCCGCGCTGGCTTGCAGGGCGATGAGGAGTTCCTGCTGCGCGACGAGCAGCTCGGGGCTGTAGACCTCCGCAAGGTGATCGCCCTTGCGGATCTCAACACCGGTGAAACTCACGAAGAGCCGCTCGGCGAAGCCGTCGACGCGCGGCGTTATGGTCGCGAGCGACGACTCGTTGTACTCGATGCGACCGACGGCACGAAGGTCACGAGAGAGAGGCCGGCGCTCGATGGCGACGGTCTCGACGCTGGCCATCGACACGGCGTGCTCCGAGAGCTGGAGCATCGGCGCTTCTCCGGCCGCCGTGGTGGCCGACGCGGCAGGGATCAGAGGCATCTCGCAGATCGGGCAGTTGCCGGGCTGGTCGAGCCGTACTTGAGGGTGCATCGAACACGTATAGACCTGCTTGGCCGCCGATGGAGCGACGGCCGTATCTCCAGCGGCTCCGGGGACGTTCGGCCGTCCGCCGGAGCCCAAGCGGGCAGAGCCGAGGAGGTACCCAGCCCCAACCGCGACGAGGACGATCAGTGATACGACAACGATGGCGGTGCGACGATTCATGGGCTGGCCTCCGTGGATGGCGCAGGAGCGGTCGGCAAGATGGGAGCACCCTCGGGCGCGGTACCGGCGATAAGCAGCGAGAGTGATGCCAGAGACAGCTCGCGCTGCGTGCGAGCCTCGACGAGCGTGAGGTCGAAGGTGAGCAGCTGACGCTCCGCGTCGATGACGTCGAGGAAGGATGAGCGCCCCGCCGCGTACCCGGACCGTGCGGCGTCGAGCGATTGACGGGCCTTTGGCAGAAGGGTCGTGGCGTAGAGCTCGCTGTTCCGAGTGCTCTCGCGGTACATGTAGAGCATCGACGCCAGTTCCGCGGCCAACCCGATCTGCTCAGCGGTGAGCCTCGCCTCTGACGACCGCTTCTCGAACTGTGCCGCGGCGATCTCGGCGGCGATCTTGTCGCGCCAAATCGGGAGCGTGATGCTCCCGGTGGGCCGCCACATCACCGGGCTGGCCTTCACATCGGCCTCGATGCCGATCGAGAAGTCCGGCACGCGGCTGGTTCTCGCGAGGTCGAGCATCGCCTCGCCGCGCCGCACCTCCGCCTCCATCTGCCGGAGTTGTGGATTGTGGGCCGCGGCGAGGGCGAGGATCTGGTCCGCTGGCGGCGGAGGTGGCGACGCTTCAAAGGTGGTGGGGACCGGCACCGTCGGGTCATCGGGGTGGAGGCCAAGAGCCGAGCGGAACTCCGCGAGCAGAACACCACGGGAGTCTTCAAGATTGGCGATCTGCGTCGTGAGCTGCTCCCGGTCGATCTGGGCGCGGAGCACATCCTGGATGCCGCTGCGGCCCGCCGCGACCTGTTGCTGGGCCTGAGTCTCAAGGTCTCCCAAGAGTGCGAGTGTTTCCCGCTGCACCCGGAGCGTGTCTTCGAGGAAGTGCAGGCGGAAATACGCGGACTTGAGCGCCATCGCGGTCCTGAGCACCTCGATCTCGAACTTGAAGTACGACGCGCGGGACTCACCCGCCGAGACATCGCCCGCGGCCCGCAACTTGCCAGCGCCGGGAA
Source organism: Phycisphaerales bacterium (assembly GCA_036261855.1). Lineage (GTDB taxonomy): Bacteria > Planctomycetota > Phycisphaerae > Phycisphaerales > UBA1924 > BJHL01. Next base: position 11,221 of record DATAKA010000051.1, read on the forward strand.
CATCGATCATCAGACCCGGCATGACCGTCTCGATCACGCTTGTGATGTCGGCCTCGAAGGTGATCCGCGGGTCGGGCAGCGACCTCGCCCCCGTGATCCGCTCGACCGACGCCGCCCACGCGTAGTACTCAGCCTCGACCCGCGGGTTGTTGAGCATGGCGTACCGCAGGTAGTCCGCTAGCGGCGACTCCGTGCTGAGCGTCGGCAGCTCGGGCTTCGCGTCCCCGGGTCGGTAAGCAGACCGGACGCTCTCCAGGTTCGCCCGCGCGTCACGCTCGGCAGCGATGGGTGTACCCGCGCAGCCCGCGAGCAGCGCGGCGGGAAGCAGCGCCGCCGCGAACAATCGCATTGGGAGGATGGTGATTCTCATGGGACGCCTCACTTCTTGCTCGCTGCGACCTCGTGTGAAGACCAGTGCATGTGTGCGACCTTGGGCGTGCCGTCATCATTCACCACAACTAGGGTGACCGCGGCGGACAGCTCGCGCTTGGTCGAACCTTCGCCCAATGTGAGTGTCACGGTTTGACTGACGATGGTCGTAGCGCCGAGTGAAACCTCGGACTCAGTCACCGTGCGCCAGGTCGTCACGCCGATAGCCTTGAACTCGGGTTCGAGGTGACTTTCACGGTACCGCTCCCAAGTGCCCGCATCACTCCCGTTCTGAAGCACCGTGGCTCTTCCTCCCCCCAAGAACAACCGGTCCAGCGCAGCCGTGTCTCCGGCGGCCCTCGCGGCTTGGAACCGTCGCGCGAGATCGACCGCTGGTGTGGGCGGCGCGAGCTTTACGTACTTCGCGAGAAACGCGTCCTTTTCCGCGTCGGGCTTGGCGTCCCACTTCTTGTCGCAGCCTGGGCAGCAGAAGCCGATCGCGTGCCCCCTCCACTGGCGCATCGGAGTTTCCTCGTCGATCTCCTCGCTCCGGATTGGGCAGCGGTCATTGACCGCCTTGGCCAACTGCGGGCTGGGCTGCGTCGTCTTGGAAACTGAATGATCCTGGTGTCCGAGTTGGGCGGTACCGGCCAGCAGAGTGCCAGCCGCCAGAAGTCCGGCGAAGATAGTGCCAGGGCGAATGAACATGATGAACCTCCGTCAATCGAGGAATGAGCAGTGAACGCGCGAACGCGAAGAGCGAGTTGACATGTGGGCGCGAAGAGACGTCCGGCGCAAGTGCCCCGCGAGATGCGTCGCAACAAGACGCTCGGGGGGCAACGGCCGGACCTGGCCTGCTACACGACGAGCGCGCAGTGCATGCGCACCAGCGAAGTCAAGGGTCGGAGAACCGCGTGAGGAAGCTGTTCACGCTCCCTGACCGGGACGAGAGGCCGGAGTTCGGGCCATTGAGCCCACTCAAGCGCCGCCACAGCAACCTGCGCCGGGAGTTCCAGGCCGGTCTTCTCGACCGAGAGCATCTTCCCGCCGCTCTTGTCGCATGAGCAGTTACGCGGCTGGTCTGACGGGTTGTTCGTTGGCTCCGAGTCGGAGGCCCCGCTCTTGGTCAACGACTTGCCGTGGCAGCACCCGTGGGCCGAGGGGCCGTGGTCCGTTTCCGGGATCATGTAAGCCCGCACGAGCCCATCTTCCGAGATGGAAGTTCCCTCGCACGCTAGGTTCCCGGCGAACAGCGAGCGGAAGTTGCAGCAGCACAACGGAATCGCCACCACCAAGAGGATGGCGATGAAACTCCGGAACTGGGCACTACGCAGGAGCATACTGCTGGGGAGTATATGGTCCACTCGGGGTTAGGTCAACTGGCGTCTTGGTCAAAAGCTCTGTCGCTCGCGAACCGCAGTGCTCTCAGGCATTTCGCGATCAGCGGCCATCCTCATGTAGTGCTTAATGACGCCCCCAAGCCGCTCCTGGCACCGCACGCGACTAACCGAGGTCGGCGTGTCCCGTACGAGTTTCAACTTCGGCGGCGCGTCCGGCTGCCCCGGCACTCTGAACCCGATCCCCGAGTGCGGCCCCTCGGTGTTGTAGTGGTCAATGTACTCGGCGACGAGGTAGTCCAGGTGCCTGGTGCCTAGCACAAGGAACTTGTCCAGGCACTCGAAGTTAAAATCAGTTTGGAGCGTGCGCGGAGCGGGGGTCCGGCCAGGACAGGTCAGGGCGTCCGCTCGTCCCGAGCGGGGGACCGATCAGGACGAGCGGAAAGTTGCGCGACGATCGCCTTCAAAAGAGCGCCCAAAAGAGCGCGGCCCGTCTGCTCGTCCCGACCGCCCCCCCGGTCAGGACGAGCGTGATAACGACCCGAGAGAAGGGGATCAAAAAGACGGGTTAACACCAAAAGAGCGCTTTGCTGTTAAGCAAAAGACTCTGGTTGACAGGGTTCTTCAGTTTTGCGGGTGTCTTGACCGGGGAGGGGTCGACGGAACGCCAGTGGACACCCTCGTCCACAGCGGGGTTCCCATCAGAGCGGGAAGGTGCCCGACGACAACCAATTAGTGATCTCGCTACGTGCAATGGCTTCGCGTGGGCTCTGTTTAGGAGCCTGGTCTGGACAAGTGTGATAGCGACCCAAGAGATTGGGATCGAATGAAAGGGTTAGGTCATCTGAGCGCAGACCTGCAAAATCAATGAGGGCGATGAACAGGCTCAGGTGGCCTTGCCGGTGTCTTGACCGGGGAGAGTCTCAGACTTTCCATTCATCCTCTTCAGCGACTTGAGCAGAAAGTCCATGTCGGCGAAGGGGTCTCCGCCGGTGCGTTTCCAGTGCACGCGCCCCTTGGTGTCGATCAGAATCGTCGAGTGCAGTTCCATCTCTTCGAAGTCGTCGTAAGACGTGAAGCGGCGGGCGTTGGTGTGGTCGGTATCCGACAGAAGCCGCATCGACAGCGTGCCCAGCTTCTCCGAGTCCTTGTTCTTCTCAGGGGACGTGCTGCTGACCGCAAGGACGACGGCGTTCTCGCCCACCCAATCGCCTGCGCGTCCGTTGATCGCGATGAGCTGCTCCACGCAGTGCGGGCACTGATCGCCGAGGTAGAACACCAGGATCACGTTCTTGCCGCGGAAGTCTTCCAGACGGACGGTCTTGCCATCAGTATCCGCACACTCCAATTGCGGCGCGGTGAACGGCTCCCAGTTCAGCGGGCCGATATCCGATTGTGCATCGAGCGAATACGGGCGCTCCGGCGCTGGGGTCATCGCGATCGGGGCGGCGTTGAGCCCCATCGCGTCCACTTCCGACTTCCACCTCAGTCCCGAGTCGCAGCCGGACCAGACGTAGGCGAATCGGCCGGCATACTCCGTCGCCCTCTCGCGGTCGCCCGACTTGAAGTACGCCTGCGCAAGTCCCGCGAGCGAGAACGCGTCATTGCGTTCCTGCTTGAGCGCGCGCTCGTACGCGTCGATCGCCAGGCGATACTCCCCGGCACGGAGGTAGACGTCTCCGAGCAGCCGCATCACCGGCCACGCAGCGTCCGGCGGATCGTTCGGATACATGTTTGCGTCCCGCTGCTTCTTCTCCTGTGCGGCCGCCGCAGTGAGGAGGCGGGTCGCCTCGAGCAGGTCGCCCTCAGCGGCGTACAGCAGTCCTTCCGCGATCTTCAACGAATCCGCGTACGGATTCTCGTCGACCGGTTCGCCGACCTTGGGCTGGCCTGGCGGTGACTGCAGCAGTTCCTTCATTTCAGCGAGGCGGCTCCTCGCGTCCACGGTCTTGCCCTGCCCTATGTACGCGAGGGTCTCTACAAATGCCCGCGGCAACTTGTCCTCGTCCCCTTCGCGCCATTGGATCGTGCCCGGTGTGAGAATGTCATCCCATCGTTCGAACTTCACCAGCGCGCGTATCTGCGCCACCATTCCTTGCTCAGGAGTGCCATACTCCGGCCCCGTGCCCCGCTTGGGCTCACGCGGTGCCGCGATCAGGTCGCCCGCGCCCTGGAGTGACGCGGCGGCCATGCCGAGCTGCTCCTGGATGTAGCACAGGTAGTTTCGGTTGTGGGCGTAGTTCCAGGTCTCAAACGGCAGCGCCAGCCGCTCGTTCATGTACCGCAGCTCGACGCGGGTCGCCGCGTCCATCGAGCGGGCAGCCTCGTGCCACATACCGATCTTCGAGTAGTTGTGGCCGGGCATGTGGTTGGAGTGGCCGATGCCCGGGACCAGCCTCCCGTACGCCTGGCAACTGGGGATTGCCTGCTCCGCGAGCACACCGTCCCAGTTGTGGATGCGCGTGTGGTGTGCACCGGGATGGCCGGGGTCTTTACTGAGGATGTCACGGACGATCATCTCGGTGCCCAGCGCATTGCCCGAACCAATGGTGGACATCGCAAAGAGTGTCTTCGCTTCGAGATCATCGGGGTACTGCAGGACAAGTTCCTGCAGCTTCTCCGTCAGCACCTTGACGCGGTCGGGCGCGTCGGCCCGCATCGCTTCGTCCAATGCCTCGATGTACATCCGCTCCCGCGCCGTAACCGCGTCCTTGCGCCGAACGGCTTCCTTGAGGAAGTCCTTGAAGCGTTTCACTTCGGGGAAGTCGGAAAGCCCGGTCGACCAGTTGATCCCGCAGCGGGCCAGCCCCCAGTAGGCCATGGCGCATTCTGGATCGAGCTTCAGGCACCAGCGGAAGGACCGCTCGGCTTCCTCGTACCAGAACGATTGCAGGAGCGCATTGCCCTGGTCAAACCACTCCTGCACCTCGGGAACTTTGGTCGTAATCGGGAAGTGCGCTTTGCCGATCCCCTCCATACGCCACGGCTTCTGCCGAAGACCCGTGTCGAACGCACTGCCGTGCCGGGAATGTCCCATCTTGTCATCCGCGCTGGCGGCCTGCACCGCGGCAAAGGAGATCAGACAGCACAGGAAGGACCGAGCGATTTGCATGAAAGCTCCGGATTCCGCCGAACGGCGAATGCGCCACCCCAAACCGGCGGCAGCGGTGTTGGTCAAGGGCGATGTGTGCGTGCTTTGCGGGGGGCCACGAAGCGGGCATGATACTCGAAAGCGACCCCCATGCGAGGGGATTTGATGACCAAGTCAGGAATACATGGACGAGTTCGGTGACCGGGCCTCGGGTGGTCGAACGAGGCTTGAATCAGTTGCCAAAGCCTCCCCCTTGCCGGTGGCGAGCGTTCCACTCAGCTGACATCAGGCAAAGACCACGCCTTCGGCACGTGCGGAAAGTGACCCCACATGGACCACTTCGCGTCCGAGTTTCCCGTGGGTCGCGATGCCAATCCCCACTCGGGTGGATCTGGAAAACCAAACCACGTGTTCTGAATGAGCACAAAGTCCTCATCCTCAAACGTGGTGACGTACGCAATGTCATGACGCACGAACCAATCGCGACCCTGCCCGAAAATCCCGTCCGCAGGAAACTGCTGCAGGTCCACCTTCATCCACACCAGCGGCTTGCCAGCACGCACGAGAAAGCCCTGCGATTGAGCACCGGCCTCGGGGCCCGTCGCGTTCCAGGGGATCGGTTCCCATTCTGGAAACACGTTGTCTCGTTCGGGGACGCTCATAGCGATGAATCAGGGTGACAGTACGCCAATGGAACCTTTCTTGACGAGTGTCAGGGTGTGCGATGCGGCGTTTGCTGGCTGGGAGTGCCGTGCCAGCGAATCGGGAACTGCTAGGCTGATGTGGAGGCACTCATCCCAAGTGCCGATCAGGGGGCGTGACGCAAGCTGCAGCGCGATGCGAAGTATCGGCGATCGTGATTGAATCGCTGCTCCCGCGTGTTGGTACTGCGTCCACTCATGCTTCGCGGAGTTGTGGTGGGCACCGCGTTCAGTGGTGCGTTTGTGGCGCCCGCGGTCGCGCACATCCTATCCTCCCGCGTGTGCGGTCGCTACACACATCTCTACGAGTGGAAGCAACTCCACCGCCTGCTCTCTCTGACCTCGCCCGAAGTGCCGCTCTCGCTGCGCTACAACATCGCGCCGACGCAGGCCGCGCCCGTCGTTCTTCGTGAACAGGACTCCAAGATGACCGTCCTCCGGTTCATGCGCTGGGGATTGATTCCATCGTGGTCGAAGGTCATGCCGACGGGCAAGCCGCTCATCCTTGCACGGGCAGACGGGGTTCAGTCCAAACCGTCGTTCCGCACCGCATTCAGGCACCGGCATTGCATTATCCCGATCAGTGGATTTTATGAGTGGCAGGACGTTGACGGCGGGAAGTCAGACCAACCGTACTACGTGACACCCGCGGGGCCATCTCAGGATCGTAAGTCGGATCCATGGCTGCTCGCGGGCCTTTGGGATTCGTGGCAGGATCCATCACTGCCGAAGGATGCGCCAGTGATCGAGAGTTTTTCCATCATTACAACCGAGTCGAATGAGGTCATGGCGCGAGTCCACCATCGCATGCCGGTGATCCTCGACCCACCCAGCGCCCACCGTTGGATGGACATCCGCGCGGGTGCCGAATCTCTCGTCGATGTCCTTGCACTCCTGCGTCCGTGCCCATCCGAATGGGTGACCACGCGGCCGGTCTCGACCTTCGTCAACAGCCCCCGTCACGATTCTCCGCAGTGCATCCAAGATGTTGGAAGACAGGACTTTGGGAGTATTTTTGACCAGAAGGGCTAATTCAGATTGCACAATGATCGGTATACGTTAGTATACCGAACATGAACCGATCCTTTCAGACTGCAGCCCTCAAAGATCGACTCGGGGCGATCCACGCATGCGAGGTCGGCCGCGAGGTCATCACGACCGCGGCCGAAGTTGATCTGCGCATGCGGACGCTCCATGAATGGTTCGCCGGGAGCACGGACCCTCACGGCCGGGACTGGTCGGCATGCCTGCTTCCGCTGCTGGATGTAGTCATGCGCGGGTTCGCGAGCGGACGGATTTCACACCTGGTCTGGATCGGGCGACGGGTCTTCCCCTACCCCCTCGCGCTGACGCGGCAAGACGGATTGCTCTGCGCCTCGGTCTTTGTCGACCCGCCCAACGCCGCTGCACGTCTTTGGGCTATCGACCTTGCTCTGCGCACCACCACACCCACCGCCGTCATCGCCGACGGGCAGGGGTTCACGCTCGCCAACACCCGCCGCCTGCAGCTCGCGGCGAGCGCGGGACGCGGGATATGCCTGCTCGCTCGGCCATCGACCGAGTCGCAGATCCTCTCTGCCGCCACCACGCGCTGGCGCACGGAGACCCGACCCACCTCGAATACCCGCGTCGGCTGGATGCTGACGCTTCTCCGCAACAAGGACTTACCGACGCTCACGGACGACGTTCGGGCATGGGCCGTGGAGTGGAACGATGGTCTTGTCGCTGTTCCTACCCTGGTGGCCGGCCGAGCGGGCGATCCGCAAGCTTGGCTCGCCAGCGCCTAAGGGGGTGCTGCTGGTCTGTGTGAAGGACTGCCAGCAGATTGTTACTGGCATTGATGCCGCTGCGCACCGCGCTGGGGTGCGCCCCGGCCTGAGTGTGGCCCACGCACGTGCCATGCTGGCAGACGCACACATCCACGTCCAGGAGCACGACGAACACGCCGATGCCCATGGCCTGCTCGCCCTGGCTCGTTGGGCTTCCAAGCGCTGGTCACCCACCGTCAGTGTCGATCCGCCCGACGGATTGCTGATGGACATCACCGGCTGTGCCCACCTTTTCAACGGCGAGCATGGCCTACTCGCCTCGGTCGAAGCGGGTGTTGCCCGTCTGGGCCTGACACCCCGGGCGGGGATCGCCTCCACGGTCGGCACGGCCTGGGCGGTGGCACGCTTCGCGGACAGGGAGGATGCTCTCGTCCCGCGCGGCTCTGAGCGTGCCGCGCTCGCCCACCTCCCCACCGCGGCCCTTCGCCTCGAACCCGAGACGACCGAGGCACTCGCCGAAGTTGGTATCGAGCGTGTCGGTCAGGTCTTCGACCTGCCCCGGAACGCTCTGCCGGCCCGTTATGGCACCGACCTGATCCGGCGCCTTGACCAGGCGCTCGGGCTGGTTCCCGAGATAGTGGACCGCACGTGCGAATCGCTCGCGATCCAAGCATCGCGCGAGTTGCCGGGAGGCACGACGCACCTGGAGACGATCGAACTGGTCATCACGATGCTCCTTGTCGAGATCGCTGCGTCATTGGCAAGCCATGAATCGGGCCTGCGCCGGCTCGACGCGGTCTTTGACCGCCTCGACGCCGAATCTCAGCACATCACGATCCAGGTCAGCCGCCCCACGCGCGACGATCGGCACCTCTGGTCACTCCTGCGTCCGAAGGTCGAGCGTCTGAACATGGGCTTCGGGGTCGAGCGCGTCACGCTCCGGGTCGGTGGGATCACACGCCTCGTCCATCGCCAAGGCTCGTTCGCGGGCGAGCGTGCACGGGAACACAATGGTGAACTTGCCGCTATGCTCGACACACTGGCCTCACGCCTGGGCCGCACGAACGTCCTGCGCACCGAACTGGTCCAGAGTCACCGTCCCGAGCGTGCATTCCGGCTGGTGCCCATCGACGATGCATCCGGTACTGCCCCCCCGCTCTTCTTCTCACCTGTCGGCCCGCGTCCGTCGCGTCTCCTCGACCCGCCGTGCCCGGCTCAGATTCTCACCCTCACGCCCGATGGCCCCGTGAGCCGAGTTCGATGGCGCGGCCATGACCACACCATCCACACCAGCATCGGCCCCGAACGTCTGGCCCCCGAATGGTGGAAGGGGCGCGAGCCCACGCGTGACTACTTCCGGGTGCAGACCGAGGATGGCCGCTGGCTCTGGCTCTTCCGCGAGGCATGCAGCACGCGGTGGTTCGTGCATGGGGAGTGGTGCTGATGCCCGACAGCGACCCCAAAGCCCGCGTCCACCCGTTCAAGCTCGGGGCGAAGGAGCGCCCACCGAGCGTTCCTTCTTCCTCCTCGTCGCCCGACTTCGTCGAACTCGTTACCCGAAGCAACTACACGTTCCTGACCGGAGCAAGCCACCCCGAAGAACTCTTCACCGAGGGGGCCGCGCATGGGTACGGTGCCCTCGGCATCGCAGACACGAATACGCTCGCCGGCATCGTGCGTGCCCACTGCGCCGCCAAGGACGCGGGGATGCGGTGCATCGTGGGCAGCCGGCTGATATTGGCCGACCCCGCAGGCATCGAGATCGCGGTCTACCCCACCGACCGCGCGGCCTATGGACAGCTGTGCCGGCTTCTCACCGCGGGCAAGCGCCGTGCCCCGAAGGGCAAGTGCCACCTCACGCTGGACGACGTGGCCCAGCACGCAACCGGGCTCGTGGCCATCGCGATCCCACCGTCAGTGGTCAAGGCGGAGTACGAACCATCACTCCACCTACTCCGTGACATCTTCGACCACGACCGCCTCTCCCTCGCCGCCAGCATCGTACTTGGTGCGACCGACGCGGAGCGTCTGGACATTCTGGAAGCCCTGAGCCGTCGAACAGGCACCCCCCTCGTAGCCACCAACGACGTACTCTACCAAGTTCCCCAGCGCCGACCGTTGCAGGACGTAGTCACCTGCATACGCCTGGGCACCACCATCCAGGCCGCGGGGTATGCCCTGCACGCCAACGCCGAGCGCCACCTCAAGCCGCCCGAGGAAGTGGCCCGGTTATTCAGGGCGCGGCCGCAGGCCTTGGCACGCAGCCTCGCCATTGCCCAGCAAACAAACGGCTTCACGCTCGACCAGCTCCGCTACGAGTACCCAGACGAGGTCTGCCCTGAAGGCTTGACACCCGACCAGTACCTTCGAGCCCTCACCGAGGAAGGTGCCCGCGAGCGATACCCGGACGGCCTGCCCGACCTCATCCGCGAGAAAATCGAGCACGAGCTGGCCCTCATCGCCGACCTCAGGTACGCGCCGTACTTCCTCACCGTCCACGATATTGTCCGCTTCGCCCGATCCCGCGGCATCCTCTGCCAGGGGCGCGGCGCGGCGGCAAACTCCGCCGTCTGCTACTGCCTGGGCGTGACGAGCGTAGACCCGGGCCGCATCAACCTGCTCTTTGAGAGGTTCGTCTCCCGCGAGCGCAATGAACCACCCGACATCGACATCGACTTTGAGCACGAACGCCGCGAGGAAGTCCTGCAGTACATCTACGGCAAGTACGGCCGCGAGCGGGCGGCATTGACCGCCGAAGTTATCTCCTACCGCGGCAAGAGCGCGATACGTGACGTGGGCAAGGCGATGGGCCTGTCGTTGGACTGCGTCGACAATCTGGCAAAGACGCTCGGCTGGTGGGAGAAGGGCGAGATCCCCGCCGACCGGCTCCGCGAGCTCGGCCTCGATCCCAACGACAGAACACTCAGGCTCGTGCTCTTGCTCGCCGACCAGATCCAGGGCTTTCCACGCCACCTCTCCCAGCACGTGGGCGGCTTCGTCATCACACGTGGACCCCTGTGCGAGTCCGTCCCCATCGAGAACGCCGCGATGGACGACCGCACCATCATCGAATGGGACAAGGACGACATCGACGCGATGGGAATGCTCAAGGTCGATTGCCTTGGCCTTGGAATGCTCACCTGCATCCGCAAGTGCTTTGAGTTGGTGAAGCACCATCACGGCCACGACCTGACCCTCGCCAACGTGCCGCAGGAGGACCCGGCCGTCTATGACATGATCTGCCGGGCCGACACCATCGGCGTCTTCCAGATCGAAAGCCGGGCGCAGATGTCGATGCTGCCCCGCTTGAAGCCTCGCACGTTCTACGACCTTGTCATCGAGGTCGCCATCGTGCGTCCCGGCCCGATCCAGGGGAACATGGTTCATCCTTATCTGCGCCGGCGCAACCGGGAAGAGAAGTTCAGCTTTCCAAGCCCGGAAGTCGAGAAGGTCCTCGGGCGCACTCTCGGCGTCCCGCTCTTCCAGGAGCAGGCGATGGCCATGGCGATCGTGGCCGGTGGATTCAGCCCCGGCGACGCCGACAAGCTCCGGCGTGCGATGGCGGCATGGAAGCGCAAGGGCGATCTCATTTTCCGCTTCGGCAAACAACTCATCGACGGGATGCTCAAGAACGGGTACACGCGGGAGTTCGCCGAGCGGTGCTTCGAGCAGATCAAGGGTTTCAGCGAGTACGGCTTCCCCGAGAGCCACGCCGCAAGCTTCGCCCTCCTGGTGTACGTCTCGTGCTGGCTGAAGCACCACTACCCCGCCGCGTTCGCCGCCGCCCTCATCAACAGCCAGCCGATGGGGTTCTACGCGCCCGCCCAGATCGTGCGCGACGCGAAGGAGCACGGCGTTGCGGTCCGTGAGATTGAGGTAAACCACAGCGGCTGGGACTGCACGCTCGAGGACGGGGCGATCCGGCTGGGGATGCGTCTCGTGAACGGGCTGGCCGAGGCCGACGCCGATCTGATCACGCAGGCGCGGGCGCTGGGTGGCCGCTTTGCAACGATCGACGATCTTCGCAGGCGGACAGGCCTCCACACCCGGCCCTTGCGCCGTCTCGCCCGCGCGGACGCTTTCGCCTCCATGGGCCTCGACCGTCAGCACGCGCTCTGGTCAATCCAGGCACTCGACGACACGCCCGCGCCTGTCTTTGACGATGCGTTTGAGCACGCGCCGCAGGACGACCATGCGTCCCAGGCACTGCTCCCGTTCATATCGGAACCGCAGCGCGTCCGCCACGACTACGCCGCGACTGGACTCTCGCTGAAGGCCCACCCGATGTCGTTTGTCCGCGACGCGTTGAACGTCCGCCGCGTCAGCACGGCCAGGTCGATCCAAGACCAGGCGGCCGCGCCCAACGGCAGGCGGGTTTCCGTCGCGGGATTGGTCCTTGTCCGCCAGCGCCCCGCGACGGCCTCGGGCATCGTTTTCTACACCATCGAAGACGAAACCGGTATCGCCAACCTGATCGTCAAACCCGATGTGTATGAGCGGCATCGCGGCGTGGCCAAGCTCAGCGCCTCGCTTTGCGCGTGGGGGCGTGTGGAGCGTAGCGGCACCGTCGTTCATGTGCTGGTGTCGAAACTTGCCTCGCTCGACGAACTCAACGAGGGCGTGAGGTCAAAATCGCGTGACTTTCATTGATCATCGGAATGGCCGGCCCACTCCAAACGCGAGGGAACTACTCTCGGAAATCACCGCTCTCAATCACGCAAGAAGAAAGTCAGGGTGACAGGATTCGAACCTGCGGCCTTGTGGACCCAAACCACACGCTCTACCAAGCTGAGCTACACCCTGGAAGACCCATCGTAGTCGCGGGATTCCGTACACCGCTGCCAACGAAAAAGCCCCGCATTGCTGCGAGGCTGTTTCTAAGCGAGGCGGACGGGACTCGAACCCGCAACCACCGGATCGACAGTCCGGTACTCTAACCAATTGAGCTACCGCCCCATTCGGACTATGGCCACCGGTTGTCGCACGCCGGCGGGGGTCGATTGTGCCGCATCGTGAGACGCGGGGGTGAAATGTAGGTCACGTGCGGCAGGAATCAAGCACAGCGATCAGCCGGATGCACCGCCCATCACCCGTGCCGCATGGGGCTTACGGCTTCAGTTCGATGCGGGCGTCGTCCTGCAAGGCGAACGGGCTGCCGCCCTTGCCGACCTTGCCGGCGGCCTGGAACATCACGAAGCACGCGGCGGCGAGGAACAGGCACGCCATCACGGCCATCGCGGTGTAGACGTCGGGCGTCGCGACCTTCTTCCCGCGCTGGGCGGGCATCTGCATGCCGAACTTGCTCATGGGGTTCTCCTTGGGGGAAGTTCGGGCTTACTGGAGACGGCTGACGACGGTGTCGCCCTCGCGGACTTCCACCTGCTTGCCGAGGGTGTCGACAGCGCCGATGGAGTAGCTGAGGTCAGCCTGCGTCACGACGACGTTAGCGATGAACTGGTTGTTGCGGACGACGCGCATCAGCATGTTCTTGGCGACGCGGTCGTTGCTGCCGATGCTGAGCTTGGCCAGCGTGCGGTTGGTGCCGGGGTCACGCTGCACGCTCTCGACCTTGCCCATGATGACCGGTCCGGTGTACTGGTACGGGGCCGTCGCCGCGCCGCCGCCGGCGACGGTCGTGGTCGTGCCCTGCTTGAGCTGCGCGAGCTCCTCCTGCAGAGCGCGGTAGTTCTGGTCCAGCACATCGCGCTGGGCCTGCAGGTCGTTCAGGCGGTCTTCCATCTCGAGCTGACGCTGCTTGTAGACCAGCTCGTTCTTGCGGAGGGTGCGGACCTCGTCGCCGAGGTTCGTGAGCAGCGTGGCCTGCGTGCGGGCGACCTCGGTCTGCTCGCTGATCTTGGACTCGGCGCTGGTCTTGTCGGCGACGGCCTGAGCCTTGTCGCGCTGCAGCGTCGCACGCTCGTCCTGGAGCGCCGTCACCTTGCTGTTGGCATCGGAGAGGCGGCTGGTGAGGTCGCCCACCTGCTGCTCGAGGCGCACGATCTGCTGGCTCTGGGTGGACGTGCCAGCGGAGAGCGCGGCCTTCGTCGCCTCCAGCTCGACCTTCACCTCCGAATAGTCCTGGCGAATCTTGTCCGTGTTCGCGGCGTACGCGATCACGAGGGCCGAAAGAGCAACGCTCAGCAGCGTCGCAATCACCATGAACGCTTTGGTCAGAATGTGCACAAGAAACTCCTGCTTACGGATACCGGCGACGACCACGCGGACGTGACATGGAAGCAGCGCTGGGCCGAAGCCCGCCCGCTGCTATTCCCAGAATCCGCCGCAACACCGCGCGCGGTTCCCGGGTCTGTCCAAACACCCAACCAAACACAGCCCGAAGGCGGCCCGGCGGGGTTCAGAGGGGAGAGCATAGATACCCGAAACTGCCCCCGTCTGTCAAATGACCACCTTTTCGCGCCCCCAAAGCGCAAGGCGAGCGAAGGACCGATCGAAACCCGAACCTGCTCTACTTCGTACACCGCAGCACAGCCCCCGCTGCCGCGAGCCGCACAAGCTCACTCTGATCGTCCAGCATGGGCGCGATCAGTGAGAGCGCTGCCTGCCCCTTGGTCGTCCCCGCGCCGATGAACCCAAGCGCATGGGCGGACTGGGCGCGGAGCCCCTCGTCCTTGGATGACAGGAACTCCTGGGCGATCGGCAGGCCCGTGTCCATGCCCAGGCGGCCCAGGGAGGATGCGACAGCGATGCGGAGCTCCGCCGGGTACGGGTTTCCCTGCCGGTCTCGATACTGCGCCAGTCCCAGGAGCTGCGCGATGGAACTCTTGTCCCCCGTTTCACCGATCGCCTGCACGGCGAGCATCGCGACCTCCGCGTCGTCGGACTGCGTGGGGTACAACGCAGCCACGAGGGCCGCACGCTGCTCCTCCGCCCCCACCTTCACCATCGCCTCGGTGAGCTGCACCTGAAAAATGGGCTGCTGGGCCGGAGGCAACTGTGCCACGCGTTGCGATGATGCACTCTGGAGCAGCGGCAGCGACGACGGGTTGCCGATCTCTCCAAGAACAAACGCCGCCTGGCGGTTCACCCACGGCGAATCATCGGTCAGGAGCATCTTGGCCAGGGGCGTCTGGTCGGGCTCATCGCCGAAGCGGTGCAGTGCGTAGATCGCGCCGGCTCGCACCATGCCGCTGGGGTCGCGGGAGAGCGGGCGAACGATCTCGCGGAACTCCACCATCTTGTTGCGGCCCGCGGTGATGAGCGCCACGGAGCGGACGCCCGGGTTCGTGTCGAGCAGGCCGGACTGGATCACGTCGTGCAGCCGCTTGGGCGCGATGCCCGCGAGTTCCACCGCGTTGGCCCGCTGCTGGGCGTCGTTGCTGCGCGCGAACGACTCGATGATCGCGATCGCCTTCTCGCGAGACTCCGAGACGTTGGCCGGACCAGGAGCGATCACCGGTGCCGACCGGGCGGTCTGCACGCGGGGCTTGGGCACCGGCGCTTCTTCGCCCGAAACCGCCGCAGGCGCTGGCTCCCTGGCGGGCATCACCGGCGCTGGAACCTCGGCGGCGCGGCTGCGCGGCTTGGGGTCCGCGATCTGGCAGGATGGAGCCACCAACACGCCCAGCGTCGTGAATCCAACGCCCGCCAATGCCACTGTCCGCCGCCACAAGAGTGAGTGCTGCATAGGTGCCCTTTATCTGACCGCAAAGCGCTCCGAACCGGACAATGGTTGGCGCGTCGCCGCGGCCGGGCATCGTCGCGAGTCGCCTACGTCACCCCTGTGTTGAGTGCTCTCGCAACCGGTCCGTGCGTCGTCGGATCAGGGCCCAACCCACCAGCAGCGCAGTTCCGGCAAGCGAGGACCATCCCGCCCATTCGCCGGCACGGGCGTAGGGAGTGACGGCCGCTCCGAGGTGGATCCCGACCTCCACGCGGAGAACACCGTCGGCACGCGATCCCAGTTGTGCCCGCACCCGGCCGTCGTCGGCAATCACCGCAGAGAAACCGGTGTTTGCCGCGCGGACCACCGGCGTTACAAGTTCAAAGGCCCGCCACCGTGCCAGCCGCAGGTGCTGGCGGCGTGCAAGGTCGCTCTCGCCGAACCAGCCGTCATTGGTGAGGTTGACGATCACGTCCGCCCGGCGGGCACCCCGCTCAAAGGCCAGCCGTCGGCAGAGCGCGGGGTCGGTGCTCTCGAAGCAGATGGGTGTCGCTATCCGAACGGTGCCGGACTTGAGCTCCGACGCTGGGATGTCGAACACCGTGCGCCGCGTGCCCTCCGCGAGATCGAACTTCATCCCGCCGGCAGCAAGCTCAAGCAGGTTGCCCTCCAGCCAGTCCCACCGAGAGATCACCGGCATGATCTCGCCGAAGGGCGTCAGGTGCATCTTGTCATACCGCTCGGGCTGCACCGCCCCGTCCTTGACCAGGTACGCGCTGTTGAACCGCTTGTCCTGCGAGAACGACACGCGCCCCTGCTCATCCTCGTTGATGGTGAGGCCCTCGATCGCCTCCTCACCCACGAGCATCGGCACGCCGATCTCCCGCTGCTGCGCAAGCAGTTCCTCGGCGAACGCGGTGGCGGAAAGCCTGGTGGGCTCGTCCCCTACCAGACCGGCGGGCACGGTGAAGTAGACATCGGCTGTACGGAGCACGTCCAGTGCCGACGGCTCCAGAGTGATGCCCGGGGCCATCGTCTCGGGCCACACGATGAACACCGGACGAGGATGGGACTCGTTCGCAGCGGCGGCTTCGCGGGAAAGGGCCATGAACCGCTGGAAGTCGCGCACCTCGTCGGCGATGGTCCAAGCGAGCTTGTTGCTCTGGGGCAGGTTCGTCTGCACCACCGCAACGGGGACGCTCGTCAGCAACTGGTGGTACGTCGGATCCACCCACAACGCCATCGCGGACCATGCCGCAACGGCTGCGCCGCCGCAGGCCGCGCCGACCCAGCGGCGAGCGGGGGCTTCCACCCGCCCCACGCACAACCGCCACAACCCGGCCATCAGCAGCATCATCATGAACGCGACGAGCGTCAGGCCGCCCACGCGTGCGGGAGTGGCCAGTGTGGGCATGTCAATGAGCGCTTCGCCGCTCAACCCCCACGCGTACCCGGTCAGGAAGACCTGAGCCCTGAAGAACTCCACTCCGGCCCACAGCACCGCCGCGGAGAGCGGCAGCGCGACACCGCGCACCCGGTCTCTGACCACACGCAACAGCACGACGAACAGACCGGCCCAGCACGCCTGGACGGCAACGAGCGGGAAGAATCCGAACTCCGACACCTCCAGCACCCACCACTGCTGGAGCACCCACAGGGGCACCTGCCCAAGCCACACCCCACAGAACAGCGGCAGAAGGCGGCCCCGCCCTTTCGCGACCCACAAGAGGGGCAGCAGGGACAGGAACGCCGCAGAGATCGCAATGCCAGGCTGCGCAATCCCAGGCAGCGCGACCGCCGCCAAGGCGGCGTGCAGCAGGCCACCCAGCAACGCCGGCGAGGCATCCTTGGCGAGGGCCGAGAACCGACGCCGGAGCGACGGCTTTTCAACAGTTGAGGGCGTTCCCACGGGCTTCACGGTGCCAGCGTAGCGCTGCAGCGACCAAACACCCAACCAGACCACAAACTCCCCGGCGAGAACGGGATAGGGGTTCTATAATCCCCGGCATGCCGTCTATCGCGCAACTGGAGAAACTCCTCCAGGCAGACCCGCAGGACGCCTTCGTCCTCTACGGGTTGGCCCAGGAGTATGCCAAGTGCGGGCAGATCGATCGTGCCGTCGAGCACTATGACCGCTGCCTCCTGGCTGACCCCATGTACCTCTACGCCTATTACCACAAAGCCCGGGCCTTGCAGCAGGGCTCGCGGATCGACGACGCACTGGCCACTGTGACGGCCGGTATCAACAAGGCCAAGGAAGCGCAGGATGCGCACGCCCTTGCCGAACTGCAAACCCTTATGGACGAACTCGCATGAACTGGGGTTCCACCGGCGTCAATGTCCCTCCGCTCCGCCCGCAGGTTCGCCCGAGCCTGTTCGGTGACAACGTCCCCAGCCGGGACATCACGACGGCGGGCCGCATCAGCGCCATCTCTCCGGACCTTAAGAACCCGACCGTGACCTTTGTCAAGGTTGCCGGCCAAGTCGTGGCACGCGTTCCATTCATCGAGGTAGACCGCCTGGGCCTTCGCGTCGGCGCGACCTGGTCGAGCATGCTGGCCAAGACGTGCGAGCAGGTGTGGCTGACGTACGAGTCGCGCGAGACGTGCATCAAGCTGATAGCCGCGAAGGAGCACACCTCGGTGCAGCTGGTCGCGAAGCTCAAGGCCAAGGGCGTGAACCACGACATCGCCAGCCGCGTCGTGGACGACCTCAAGAAAGAGGGCGTGGTGAACGACGAGCGTGCCGCCGAAGCCATCGTCCACTCCGAGGGCAAGAAGGGCTCCGCCGCGTCCAAGGTCAAGGCACGCCTCAAGTCCGCCGGCGCGACGACCGACGTCGCCGTGAAGAGCGACAAGAAGCAGGCCAAGGAGGCCGCGGCCAAGCTCGTCGAGAAGTTGGACGGCCGCCTCTCCAAGACCACCAAGTGGCGGCGCGTCATGTCCGGCCTTGCACGGCGCGGCTTCGACGAGGACACCGCCCGCTCCGCCACCCGGTCGCTGCTGGGTGCAGAGCCGGAATAGGCCTTTCACAACCGCTCTGCGGAGAGCAGCGGGCAACCGCCCGGGCCCGGGCGGCGTACCGACACCGCACGTCCCACAAGTCAAACCATGCACGCACGCACCACACTCACACTTCTCTGCACCGCCGGCGCGCTGCTCGCGGGCTGCCGGGCCGACGGCAACGACCGCTCCGCCCTGGGGACGCCGGGCTCTCCCAACGCCGTGGTGCTTTCAAACATCCACGGGGCCGGCACCCGGAGCGAGACGCCCCGGCGAGACGACACGCCGTCCATCGCGGGCCTCTCCCGCGCTGCGTGGAGCCGCCAGTCGATCGTGGTGCCGGTCGAGGGGACGTACGCCATGCGCCGCTACGCCCGCTCGTACCAGATCACCGACACCACGGCCCGCCAGCGTGGAGACTTCCCGACGCCGCTCTCAAGCCTTGAGCTCACGGGCGGCACACGTGACGATCAGGCGGTGGAGATCCTCGCCGCAGGTCCGTACGCGTTCTACGAGGGGCTGGTGCTCATCCCGCGGCTCTTCTTCGTGCCGCCGTGCGAGGAGGTCCGCGCGACGCCGCAGGAGCACTGGCGAGCGCCGGTGTCCACGGCACGCTACACGCTCGATGAGCGCACGCCGGAAGCCGCCGCGGAGACCGACGCGGCGGCGGCCCCGCGATAGGTTCGCGCGATCACCCATGACGACCCCCACTCCCACCCCAGGCCACAACGAGAACGGCTTGCCCGCGGGCTATCCGTTCAAGCCTCAGTACGAGGTCACCGTGAACGACGCCAAGGCCCAGCTCGCCTCGGGGTCACTGCTCATCATCGACTGCCGCACGCAGGAAGAGTGGGACGTCGTGCGGGTGCCCGGCACCGTGCATATCCCGCTCGACCAGATCGAGAAGCGGCACGACGAGGTGGAGCCGCAGCCCGGCCAGCGTGTCGCGGTGCTGTGCCACCACGGCGTTCGCTCGATGAGGGCCGCGCTCGCCCTGCGGGCGCTGGGTCATGGCGACGTGCTCAGCGTCGCGGGCGGCATCGACGCGTGGTCGCTCGCGGCGGACCCGTCCGTGCGTCGGTATGAGCGCGGCCCGTCGGGCTCGCGGCTGATCTGACTCCGGTTGCGTGCGCCCCATCGCCGGCTTCATCGCAGAACTCTACTTCTTCAAAAGCAACAACCCCCGGCCTTGCGACCGGGGGCTGTGTGTGTTTGAGTTGTCCCCTCCTGATTGCTCAGGAGGCTGTGGTCATTACAGGAGGCAGGGGCCGCCGGAGAAGACGCTCAGGAGGGCGTCGATGTCCAGGGTGTCCGGGAAGAGGCCGTCGTTGTTGAAGTCGATGCTGTCACAGGCCTGGCCCGTACCGGTGTAGAACTCGGAGGTGAAGCCGATGTTGTTGCCGGAGAGGCCGCGGACGTGCCAACGGCGAGCGGTGCCGGCCGTCGGGGCCGCACCACCCTGGCCCGTCATCACGTCAGCCGGCCAGGCCGCCTGAGCGAGGAAGTAGGTGCCGGGGGCGAGCAGGCCGTTCTGGCCGGCCCAGGTGACCGACGCGTCGTTCGCAGCGGCGCGGGTCTGACCGGTGCCGGTGCTGCGGGGCGGGTTGGTCGCACCGTAGGACATAAGGGGAAGGAAGTTGACGGTCGCAACCTGGTCGTCGGAGTAGGAGATCAGGTCACCGTTGCTGTTGAACAGGTAGGCGATGTTGTCGCCGTAGTCGCTGGTGCCGAAGTCGATGTCGAGGTAGCCGCTGCTGCCCATGTCCTCGATGGCGAACTTGGACCAGAGCACTGCGGAGCTGTTGTCGTCGTTGGGGTTCGGGTTGCCGTCGCCCGTGGTGCCCTGGAAGGTGTCGGCGCCGGGGTAGGTCCAGGCCGGCCCAAGGGTCGTGAGGTCGAAGTGGTTGATGACGGGCTCAGCAGCCACGGGCAGGCCGCCGCCGGCGTTGACGTTGGTGCTGAAGTTCACGGTGTTGCTGCTGCCGCCGCCCGTGCCCGGGACAACGGTGAAGGCACCGCTGAACGAGGAACCGACGGGGCCGATGGCCACGTAGAACGTGCCGGCCGCGGTCAGCTGACCGTCGCGGCCGTCGTACTGGCTGCCATCACCCACGGCCGCGGCGCGGCCGAGGCCGAAGGTCATCTGAGCGGACGTGCCCGAGCCGCTGTCTTCGTCGCTGGCGAGCAGGGCACCGCCGTTGTCGTAGAGAGCGATCGCGAGATCGTCCACCGAACCTTCGGTGTCGATGTTGAGGAAGCGGAGCAGGTCGTCGGTCACGGGGCCCGTCGTGCAGATCTGGCCCCAGACAACGCCGTTGGCGGGCACGGTCACAGACTGAGCCGTGCTGCCGTCAGCGATGTTGCAGAGCTGGAACGCAGTCGTGGGAGCGGGAACAACGACGTCACCACGCATGCCGAGCGTGTGGACGCGTGCACCGGCGGCGAAGGACGCGGCCGTACGGCGGCGATCGTTCACGTTGCCAGGCACGTTACCGAACCACGTGCTGCCACCGGCGAAGTCGCCGGGGGCACCGACGGTGCCGTTGGGATCCTGGTCACGACCCCAGTCCTCCGTCGTGCTGCCGACGCAGGGCTGACCAACGCGACCCAGCCAAATGCCGTAATTGACGGCGGTCTGGCCGGTGGGCTGCACGAGGGCGGTGTTGCCGTCCGCGATGCGGTTGCCGGTGGTGGGGTCCACGGCCTTGATGGCGACCCACACATTGACGCGCGTGCCGAGGGACACGGGCGTGGTGAAGCCCGCGCTGGTGTAGTTCCAGGCGTAGCCGGAGCCGAAGTCCGTCGCGACCGTGCGGGTCGCGATGGCCGTCGTGTTGCTCAGCATGGGGGCAGCGGTGTAGGAGCCGGGCTCGTACCACTCAAAGATGTGATCGATGTTGAACGTGGGGGTGTTCGTGTCGGGGTAGTTCGCGGTGCCGGTCCAGCCAGCGGTCTGGAACATCGCGTCGACCTGGACGACGTCGCGGGCGCCCGCGTAGGTGTTGCCCCAGGGACCCGGATCGAACGAGCAGTCTTCCATCGTGTACGAAGAGCCGTTGCCGAACGCCGCGGGCGTGGACGGGCACTCGTCGTAGATGGCGTTGTACACGGGGACGATGGCGCGGTCGCCGAACGTACCACCGAGCTTGACCTTCGGGCCGATCGGCAGGGTGGGGATTTCGGTCTGAGCGATAGCAACAGACGAAACCGCCGCGCCGGCGCCGAGGGCCAGAACCAAAGACTTCTGCATCTTCATCGAACACTCCTCTCGAGAGATGGGGGACACGACTCCCCGGGACACTGAAAAAACACGTGCACACGTGAAACGGTCACAGGGCGGATACACCCGCCCCGACAATCAACGAATCTGGTTACGGGATTCTTGCAATTCCTTCCCAATTCAACTCTGTAGACACAGGCTGGAACGAACAAACAACACGCCGCACCGCCCGCGAGTCAGCGTAGTCTAACTGAATTCCGGCATTCTGCAAGCCCATTTTTCAACTCGGCGGACAAGTCACGGCAATGGGCGTTTCCCGGAGTCGTCCGGTAATGGCCCGCGCGCTGCACCGCCTTCATCGGCCCGAAAACGACCCTGCACCACGCCGACTCGCCATTGCCCCCACAAATTCGTCGAACAGGTACCCCGAGTCATGGGGTCCGGGCGAGGCCTCTGGGTGATACTGGACGCAGAACACCGGTTTGCCCTCCAGTCGAAATCCTGCGAGCGTGCCGTCATTCAGGTGGCGGTGTGTGGGCGTGCCCCCCACCGCGACGAGTGAATCCGGATCGACGGCAAATCCGTGGTTCTGGCTGGTAATTTCCACGCGGCCGGACTCTTCGTTCAGGACGGGCTGGTTCCCGCCGCGGTGCCCGAACTTGAGCTTATAGGTCTTGGCTCCCGCGGCCAGCGCGAGGAGCTGGTGGCCCAGGCAGATGCCAAAGGTTGGCATGACCTTGTCGGCGTTGATCACTTCGCGCAGCGTCTTGATCGTCGCCTCGACGGCGGCCGGATCGCCGGGGCCGTTGGAGATGAAGAGGCCCTCGACCTGGCCGGACTCATACATATGGATGATGTCGGCGGAGGGTGTGTTATGGGGCACGACGGTGACGTCGCAGCCGCGCTCGGTGAGGTTGCGGAGGATGTTGGCCTTCGCCCCGCAGTCGAGGGCGAGCACTTTGAACTTGTGGGTTCCGGACGGCGCGTCGGCGGGCTTCCACTCGCCGAGCGTCTCCGTCCAACTGGCTTTGGTGCTGCAGCCCACGAGCGGGACCAGGTTCTGACCGGCCATGCTGGGAGCGGTGCGGGCCAGCTCGACGAGTTGTTCGTCGGAAAGGTCGGCGCGGTCGGTGAGCACGCCGTTCATGGAGCCGGTGGTGCGGAGTTTCTTTGTCAGGGCGCGGGTATCGATGCCGGTGAGGCCCAGCACGCCGGCTTTGCGGAGGTACGACGCGAGGCTGTCGGTCGCGCGGTAGTTGCTGTGGAGGCGGGCGAGTTCGCGCACGATGAAGCCCGCGACCTGGACCTTGACGCTCTCGACGTCCTCGGTGTTGACACCGGTGTTGCCGATGAGGGGGAAGGTCTGGGTGAGGATCTGGCCGGTGTACGACGGGTCGGTGAGCGACTCCTGGTAGCCGCACATGGCGGTGTTGAAGACCACCTCGGCGCGGCTGGTGAGCCCGAGGCCGGTGGCACCAAAGGCCTGCCCGACAAAGACGCTACCGTCGGACAGCGCCAGCCTGCCCACGGGCAAAGCGGCGTCGTCGTTGCTGCTGGTTGTGCTGGAGGGGGCGGCCGGCGCTTGGGGGTTGCGTGGGCTGGTCATCAAAGATGGAGTGTAGCTAAGCGTGCCGGGCCCGTCGCTCTTTTCACAGGATTTTGAGGAGGTTCCCGACGCGTCGGGCGTGGCCGGGGGATCGTTTGACCGGTACGCGCTGGTGGCGGTCGAACGGTCCATCGAGCACGCCTCCCTCGCCCACGATGACGGCCTGACGTACGGCGTTCCTTATGGGATGTCGGCGGAGCCCGGCCGGCGTGTGCTGGTGCCGCTGGGCAGGGGGAAGGCCGCCAAGAACGTGGGTGGGTATGTCGTGAGCGTGGGTGGGCCTGAACTGCTCGGGTCGCTGTCGCCGTCCCGGGTGCGGGCGATTGCGAAGGTGGAACAGTCCGTGCTGCCCCTTGCCGTCCTCGAACTCGCGAAGTGGATAGCGGGGTACACCATCACGCCGCTGGGCATGGTGCTGGCGACGATGGTGCCGGCGGCGGTGAAGCACGCGACGGGCGCGCGGAAGATGGACCTGGTGCGGCCCGCGCCGGGGTTTGACAGCGCCACGCTCTCGGCCCCGCGCCGCAAGTTGCTTGCGCGGATCGGCGAGGTGCCGGCCAGCGCGTTCCCGATGGCGGTGCCGGAACTCGCCACGCTGGTGGGGGTGAAGACCAAGGCCCCAATAATGAAACTGATCGAGGCGGGCGCGCTGGAGGTGCAGACGCGCGAAACGGTCCGGAGCGCCGCGCTGCCCGGCGCGCAGGCCGGGGC
The DNA here is from genome assembly GCA_036261855.1 of Phycisphaerales bacterium. Lineage (GTDB taxonomy): Bacteria > Planctomycetota > Phycisphaerae > Phycisphaerales > UBA1924 > BJHL01. Next base: position 34,648 of record DATAKA010000051.1, read on the forward strand.
CACGAACCTCGACACCCCCCCACGTCTGACCGACGAACAGGAACGCGTCGAGGGCGCAATCGCGACGGCGTTGGGGTCATACTCCACGCACGTCATCCAGGGCGTGACGGGCTCGGGCAAGACTGAGGTGTACCTGCGGCTGATCCAGCGTGTGCTGGACGCGGGGCGCACGGCGATCGTGCTGGTCCCGGAGATCGCGCTGACGCCGCAGACGAGCCAGCGATTCACGCGCCGATTCGGGCCGAGCGTGGTGGCGGTGCTGCACTCCGGCCTTACGGCGGCGCAGAGGCACGCGCAGTGGAAGCGGTGCGAGGACGGGTCCGCACGCGTCGTGGTGGGCGCGCGCTCGTGCGTGTTCGCCCCGCTCGCGGGGCTTGGGCTCATTGTCGTCGATGAGGAGCACGACTCGAGCTACAAGCAGGACCAGTTGCCACGTTACCACGCGAGGGACGTCGCGGTGAAGCGGGCGCACTTGGAAGGGTGCCCGTGCGTGCTCGCTTCTGCGACGCCGAGCCTGGAATCGTGGGCCAACACGCTAGAGCGGCCTGGCGGTGCGCCGGGCCGGTTCACGCGCCACACGATGACGAAGCGCGCGACGGGTGCCGCGATGCCGCGCGTACAGATCGTGGATATGGCGGAGGAACGCCGGGTTCGCACGATGACTGACGCCGCGGAGGCGGGCCGCCAGCACCTGCTCGGACCCACGCTGGAAAAGTGCATGGAGCGGACGCTTGCCGCGGGCGGGCAGGTGATGCTGCTGCTGAACCGGCGAGGGTTCGCGCACCGCATCGCGTGCCCGAGCAGCACCTGCGGGTACATCCTGATGTGCGGTTCGTGCGACGCGTGCCTGGTGCATCACAAGCACGGCGCGGTCGCTGGCGGGCTCGTGCGGTGCCACCACTGCCTGACGGAGCAGCGCATTCCATCCTTGTGCCCGACGTGCGGCCGCAAGCTGACGAGCCTGCGCACGGGCACCCAGAGCCTTGAGGACGAGGTTGGACGCAAGTTCGCGTCCATGGGCATCACGCTCGGGCAGACGATGCTGCGGCTGGACTCGGACACGATGCGGCATGCGCGGGACTACGACGCGGCGCTCTCACGCTTTGCATCCGGCGAGGTGCGCGTGCTGCTGGGCACGCAGATGATCGCCAAGGGACTGGACTTTCCCAACGTGCGGCTCGTGGGCGTGGTGGACGCCGACACGGCGCTTGCGCTCCCTGACTTCCGCGCCGAGGAGCGGACGTTCCAGCTTGTGAGCCAGGTCGCGGGGCGCGCAGGGCGCGCGGCCGAGCAGGGCCTCACCATCGTGCAGACGCACAGCCCCAGGAACCCCGCGATCACCTTCGCCGCGGCCCACGACTACGTGGGCTTCGCGCAGCGGGAATGGGACATCCGCGTGCGAGCGGGCCTGCCGCCCGCGACACGGATGGCGCGGGTGGTGTGCCGCGACAAGGACAGCACGAAGGCGCGGAAGGCCGCGGACGCCATCGCGTTGGCGCTGCGGACGATGCCCGGCGTGAGCGTGTCGGCTCCCTGCGAGTGCACCATCGCACGCGTCGCGGACCACTGGCGGTGGGAAGTGCGGGTCATCGCCGGAGACGCGGGCACGCTGCGGGCGGCCCTCACCGCGGTGCGTCGTTCGGGGCTCCTGGTGAGCGATGCGAAGACGGCGGTGGACGTGGACCCGGTCGCGGTGATGTAGCCCGCCGAACGGCTGGGGTACTGGCGCGTAATCCTGCCCCTTTTCTGTTACAATGGCCGTGCTGCTCCACTCCTTCTTCCAACTCCTCGTGCAGGACTCCACGGCACAGCCGGTGCCCCTGACGCCCGAGGCAAAGTCCGCCGTGCAGGAATGGGCCAAGCTCACCGGCGCACTGCTGGTCATCGCGGTCGGGCTGTTCACGGCGTGGTGGGCGTGGTGGCGGTGGGACAAGTCGCGCAAGGAGCTCTCACCACCGACGCCGCCTGCGCGCACGGACACGACGAGCGCGTGGGAGGAAGCCGGCAAGCGGATGCCCACGCCCGGCGGCGGCTCCGAGACGCCCGGCGCGCCAACACCGGGAGAATCTGCACCGGGAAGTTCAGCACGCGAACGGCTCGCGCCGCCGCCGCGCGAGCCGCACGACCATCCGCCGATCGCGCTCATCACGGGCGGCGCGAGGCGGGTGGGCAAGGAGATCGCGCTGGAACTCGCCCGCGCCGGGTGCGACATCATCTTGACGTACCTGCGCTCCTATGACGAGGCGACCGCACTGGCCAAGCAGATTTCGTCCATGGGCCGCACGGTGTGGCTCAAGGAACTCGACCTCTCGCAGCCCGAAGCGGTGACGACGCTCGCGGATGAACTCTGCCGCACGCTGCCGCGGCTGGACATCGTTGTCCACAACGCGTCGATCTACGGCCCCACGCCGCCGGAGGACCTGGACGCCGGCGATGCGAGCACGATGTACACAATCAATGCCCTGTCGCCGCTGTTGCTGACTGCGCGCCTGCGGACCATCCTCGCGGACTCACCGATGAGGGGCGGCGGGTGCGTGGTGGCATTGACGGACATCCACGCGCAAGGGCGGCCAAGGCGGAACTTCTCGGCGTACCTGATGTCCAAGGCAGCGCTCGATGAGATGGTGAGGAGCATGGCACGTGACCTCGCGCCGAGCATCCGCGTGAACGCGGTGGCGCTGGGGGTGGTGGCATGGCCCGAGGTGGGGCCGGACGCCACCGTGGAAGAGCAACGCCGGTATGTGAAGCGAATCCCTCTTGGTCGCGCTGGCGAACCTGGTGATGCCGCGTCGGCGGTGCGGTGGCTCGCCCTGGAGGCCCCGTACGTGACGGGAGCGACCATCCGCGTGGACGGGGGCCGCTGGCTGGGGTAAGACAGTCTGTTCGGGGCCAGGCGCGAACCCGTCGGCGTCGGGCGGCAACTAAGCAGGGTGCTCGCGTCCTGTCGTGCAGTCTGGACTTTCCCGATTCGGAGATTCATATGGCCCGCGTGGTCGTCGGCTCTGTCGCTCTGCTCGCCCTCACGATGCTCGCCGGGTGCACACGCTCGCCGGACACTGCTCGCGTTGCCGAAGCCCCCGCGGGTGCGACGCGCGTGACTCCAACCTCAACCCAGCCCGCCAACGCCGCACCCAACGCCGCTCAAGGAGAAGCCCGCGCCATGCCGACCGACGCCGCAACAAAGGGAACCACAGAGGAGGCCATGTTCGGCGCCGGATGCTTCTGGGGCGTGGAGTCGTACTTCCAGCAACTGCCGGGTGTCGTGCAGACCGCCGTGGGGTACAGCGGCGGCAAGGTCGAGAACCCGACGTACCGGCAGGTGTGCGATGACACTACGGGGCACGCGGAGGTCATCCACATCGTCTTTGACCCAAGCAAGGTGACGTACGAGAAGCTGGTCCGGCACTTCTTCCACATGCACGATCCCACGCAGCTCAACCGCCAGGGACCGGACTACGGGCGGCAGTACCGCTCGGCGATCTTCACATACTCCGATGCGCAGCGGGACACGGCAACGGCCGTGCGCGACCGGCTGACCGCCGCGGGCAAGTACAAGCGGCCCATCGTGACCGAGATTTCTCCCGCCAAGCCCTTCTGGAAAGCGGAGGAGTATCACCAGAAGTACTTTGACAAGAACGGCGGCGAATCATGCCACATTGCGCCGGATGGGGAGCTGGACTAGATTGCGTTGGGAGCGGTGATATCCCGGCGCGGGTGTTGTAGAGACTGGTGCTTTCCTGTATCATGAAACCCGTTCGGCGCAACGCCGAAGGAGGGTTTCATGCTGACGCTCGCGATCCTTGCCTTAGCCTGTGCGAACCAGCCGGACGGCACCGCCCCGCCGCCGACGTACAAGATCCCGGACGACGCACGTAAGGAGATCGAGAGCGCGTATGGCACGATGCCGACGCCGAAGTTCGTGCTCTTGGATGCGGGGCAGGAGCCACGCATCACGCCGTCCTGGAAAAACAAGGTCGGGGATTCCAAGGTGTACCGGCTGCGACGCGAGCCGCAGCATGACATCGGGAATGAGTCGTTGCGAAGGGCTCTTGGGGACATCGGCCTTGACAAGGCAGAGGAAGTTGAATTCTCTGCCCAGGTTACAAGCGTCGAGCCAGACGGCACGCTGGTGATCGCCACCACCATCCTGAAGTCATCCGCGGACGAGCCAGTGTCAACTGGGAAGGATGCAAAGCAAAGGACCATCCCATCCACTCTCTTCCAAGGCAGGAGAGGTGACACGGGGATCGTTCGGATCCCCCCACCGTCCAACGAGTTTGGCGACCCAGAATCCCGAGACTTGTCATCCGTGCAGCCAGCATCGATAACACCACGATCACCGGCTGAGTGGCTCCGCTCGCAGTGGGTACCGGCAGAGTCCATTGGCGCCGGCGCCCAATGGCGGCTGAACATGAAGTTTCCCAAGCTGTCGTTCATGTCCATGACGATCGACTGGTCGGGCGTTGCCCAGAACGTGACAGAAGAATTCTGGCAGTTCCAAACGCAAACATGCATGACCACCAAGCACAGCACGGTCAGCATCATCGAGGGCGACGAGACGCCTGCAGATGCACTCTTGATGACTATGGGCGCGGCCTTTACCACTCGGTATCTCGCGTGGGACGGCCTTCCCGAGTGGAGCACGATGGACATGGTCATAACGGCCAACTCGTTCGCGGCGGACAACTCTCGCAACGCCCCGAAGGGCCCGCCGGAACGCGACTTCGTGTCGTTCACCTTGACCACCGTGAAGCCCCCTGAGTCCGCGGGTCAACCAGCACGCACGCGGGATCGGTAGCCACCCCGTCTCTCGCGCTACCCTCGCCGCATGACCACCCCGAAGACCCCAGCCTCCATCTCCCGCGTCATCACCGCCGCAGCCCTCATTGTCGCCATGGGCGCCGCCGTAATGTCCACGCGGGCGTTCACCGCCGCGCCCCAGGCCGCTGCCGCGCCCGTCCGCCTCGCGACGCTTGACTCGCTCGCGGTGGTGGAGAAGCTCGTGCTCTCCGACAAGTACGCGCCCGCCCGCGATGCGCTCGCCCTTGAAAAGAACAAGGCCATGGAGCCGCTCGCCAAGACCATGGACGACATCCTGGCGAAGGCCAAGCTCCTGCAGAACGGTTCGCCGGAACTACAGACCCTGCAGCAGCAGTACCAGCAGGCCGAGCGCCAACTCGAGCAGCTTAGCGGAGCCGCCAAGCAGGAGCTGGAGGCCCTCAACATCAAGCAGATCAGCGAGGCGTTCACCACCGTGAACGAGTCCGCCGCGGCACTCGCCGACAAACTCGGCTACACGCACGTCATCGCCAGCCGCACGGGCCCCACCGCGCTGCGTTCCAGCACCGTCAACCTCGCGGTGCAGGAGATGATCGCACGCACCGTCATCAAGGCCCCCGTCGAGGACGACATCACGCAGAAGCTCATCGAAGAGCTCGGGCTAACCGCTGTTCAGGTGCCCGTTGCCCCGGCTGCCCCGCAGGACCCCGCGGCCGCGCCGGCACCCTGATCGCGTCGTTTGGAGTGGTGCCCCTCGGCGTGCCTACGGCGCAGACCGCTTCGCGTCCGCGGCGGCCCACTTCTCGGCCACGAGTGTCGCCAACTTCTCCAGGAGTGTCGCCCGCACGACGGCCCACGATGGACACCGCTCGCCCAGCAGTTGCGAGAGGCTCGTCACCGGCCTCGTCAAGCCGCAGGGCACGATGAGCCCGAAGTGCGACATGTCCGTGGTGACATTGATCGCCAGCCCGTGCATCGAAACCCACTTGCGCACGCGCACACCCATCGCCGCAACCTTCGCAAGTTCGCCAGAGGAGTTGCGCACCCACACGCCCGTCGCAGCGGGATCTCGTTCCGCCGCGACGCCGAACGCGCTACACGTGTCGATGATCGCCTGCTCGAGCATCCGCATGTAGTCGTGGATGCCGACATTCAGGAGCGACAGGTCGAGGATGGGGTATACCACGAGTTGCCCCGGGCCGTGGTACGTCACGTCCCCGCCCCGGTCGGTCTCGCACACCTCGACGCCCGCTCGGGTGAGCATCTCCGGCGTTGCCAGCACGTGCGACCCGGCCGACGCGCGGCGAGAAACCGTGATCACCGCCGGGTGCTCAACCGTCAGCACCACACCCGCCGACGCTTGCGTGCCGTCCCGGGCAGCCACCACCCGCTCCAATGCCTCGCGCTGACGCTCGAACGCCTCCGCGTAGGGCATAAGCCCCAGGTCAACCTGGTCAAAGGGGACGCTCGCAAGGGGTATCCGGGGGTGCGGCACGGGCAACGGTAGCCGCCGTGGGAAACGCCCTTGACCCGGCCTGGGCGGTGCTCATACTGTTCATCCGGATAAACGGATGAAGCAGCACGCCCCCACCCCCATGACCGACCTGCTGGGCGCCCTCGCCGACGCGACGCGCCTGCGCCTGCTCCGCCTCATCGAGGCCCACGAGCTTTCGGTGGGAGAGATCGCCCTGGCGACGCAGCTCCCGCAGTCCACGGTGTCGCGCCACCTCAAGGTGCTGGCGGACACCGGGCTCGTCTCCCGCCGCAGCGAGGGGACGGCCTCCTACTTCTCGCTCGTGCAGGACGACCTGAGCACCGACGCACGCGGCCTGTGGAACGCCGTCCGCGCGAAGGCCGTCCCCCCGGGCGACCGCGCCGAGGACGACCGCCGCGCCCGCGCGCTCATCGAGCAGCGCCGCACCGATTCCTCCGCGTTCTTTGGCGCTCTGGGCGGAGCATGGGACGGCCTGCGGACCGAGCTCTTTGGCCCCCGCTCCACCGGGCTCGCGCTCCTCGCGTTGCTCCGCCGCGACTGGGTCGTCGCGGACCTTGGCTGCGGCACCGGCAGCGCCACCGAGGCCTTGGCTCCGCACGTGGAGCGTGTGCACGCAGTCGATGCGTCCGCCCCCATGATCACCGCCGCCAAGTCACGCATGAAGGACGCGTCCAACGTGCGCTTCTCCCGGGCCCCCGCGGAATCCACGGGCCTGCGGACAGCGAGCGTGGACGCCGCGGTGTGCGGCCTGCTCCTCCACCACGTGGAGAATCCCGGCGCGGTGCTGCGCGAAGCCCACCGCCTCCTGCGGACCACGCGGGGCGGGGGCACCGTGCTCGTGGTCGACATGGTCGCGCACGACCGCGAGGAGTACCGTCGCACCATGGGGCACAAGCACATGGGATTCTCCCGCAAAGCAATGACCGACCTCCTGGAGCAGGCCGGCTTTACCGCGTGCCGGTATGTGCCGATGCCGGTGGAGGCCGAGGCCAAGGGCCCGGGCCTGTTCGCCGCGTCCGCGTTGGTCAAAGGCTGATCCGCCGTCCTGCACAACCACAAACCACAGACCAGTCCCATCAAGTCCATCTCTGACTCAAGCCCAACCACGAAGGAGTTCCTGATGACATCGATGTCCACCCGCCCCTCCCCCAGCAAGGTCTCGAGCGACTTCAAGGTCAAGGACCTGTCCCTCGCCGAACTCGGTCGCAAGGAAATCCGCCTCGCCGAGCACGAAATGCCCGGCCTCATGGCCCTCCGCGAGAAGTACGCGAAGAACAAGCCCCTCGCCGGCGCGAAGATCGCCGGCAGCCTGCACATGACCGTGCAGACCGCCGTGCTCATCGAGACGCTCGTGGACCTCGGCGCCGATGTGCGCTGGTGCTCCTGCAACATCTTCAGCACGCAGGACACCGCAGCCGCCGCAGTCGCGGTGGGCAAGGACGGCAGCCCCGCCGACCCCCGCGGCATCCCGGTCTTTGCCTGGAAGGGCGAGACCCTGGAGGAGTACTGGTGGTGTAGCGAGCGCACCGTCTCCTGGCCCGACGGCAGCGGTCCCAACATGATCCTGGACGACGGCGGCGATATCACGCTGCTCGTCCACAAGGGCGCGCAGTTCGAGGCCGCGGGCAAGGTCCCCTCGTTCGACGCGAAGAACGACCCCGAGGAATGGGGCGTCATCCTCGCGCTCCTCGCCGAGGAGCAGAAGAAGCACCCCGGCCGCTTCACCAAGATGCTCGCCGGCATCAAGGGCGTCTCCGAAGAGACGACGACGGGCGTTCACCGCCTGTACGAGATGGCCAAAAAGGGCGAGCTCAAGATCCCGGCGATCAACGTCAACGACAGCGCGACAAAGAGCAAGTTCGACAACCTCTACGGCTGCCGCCACTCGCTCGTGGACGGCCTCAACCGCGCGACCGACGTCATGCTCTCCGCCAAGGTTGCGGTGGTGCTCGGCTACGGCGACGTGGGCAAGGGCTGCTGCCAGGCCCTCCGCGGCCAGGGCTGCCGCGTCATCGTCACCGAGATTGACCCCATCAATGCCCTGCAGGCCGCGATGGAGGGCTACCAGGTGACGACGCTGGACGAAGTGCTCGCCACGGCGGACATCTTCATCACCGCGACGGGCAACAAGAACGTCATCACGCTCGACCACATGGTGAAGATGAAGGACAAGGCGATCGTCGCCAACATCGGCCACTTCGACAACGAGATCGACATGGCCGGCCTCTACAACGCCGTGAAGGCGGGCGCCGCCAAGCGCGTCAACATCAAGGAGCAGTACGACGAGTTCGTGCTGAAGAACGGCCGCAGCATCCTCATCCTCGCCGAGGGCCGCCTCATGAACCTGGGCTGCGCCACCGGCCACCCCTCGTTCGTCATGAGCAGTTCCTTCACCAACCAGACCATCGCCCAGATGGACCTGTGGGCCAGCGCCAACGGCAAGCCCACCATGGCCGGCATCCGCTACGAGTCGGGCAAGGTCTACACCCTGCCCAAGAAGCTGGACGAACTCGTCGCTCGCCTGCACCTGGAGAAGCTGGGCGTCCGGCTCACCACGCTGACCAAGGAACAGGCCGACTACCTGGGCGTCTCGCCCGATGGCCCCTACAAGCCCGACCACTACCGCTATTGATTCTGCTGATATTGACCCCCCTACATTGATGGACCTCAACGCCCCGCGATCATGCGGGGTGTTTTTTCTTTGAGACCGCCCCAAACGCTTCCCTATTTTGACACCATCTTCGCAACCACCGGCGGAACGGTGCGAACACGACTGCCAGCGCGTTTTGAAAACGTTGCGGAAGAACGTACCCGCCAATGATGAAGAGAATGGCCAGCGC
>DATAKA010000052.1:0-22340 GCA_036261855.1 Phycisphaerales bacterium
GAGAGCACGAAGAGGAAAGCGGGGGATAAAGGCAGGAAGTGCAAGGACTTGGGAAGGGGGTGTGGAGAGCGAAGAAAAAACTGGGAGAAAATCGCGCGTTTCCCGTTTTGGAGCCACGGCGCGCGCACAAACGCGGTGATAGCGGAGGAGGAGTGAGCGGTGAAGAGTGAGGAGTGAGCAGAGAAAGGCAGTTGCGAAGGTGCGCTGACTCTGATCGCGGGCACCTGCGGATCAGCCGACATCGGCGAGGCCGAGGAATTGGCCGTGGGTACGCATCAGGCGGCGCTTGAGGACTGATTCGTCCGCGCGGTCGAGGCGTGGGGACTTGGCGATCCAGGACTGGGCGTCGCGGCCGGCGAGGTTGAGGAGTTCGCGGTCGCGGGTAGGGTCGGCGACTTTGAAGGGCGGCAGGCCGGACTGCTTGACGCCGAAGACCTCGCCCATGCCGCGGATTTCGAGGTCTTTCTCCGCGAGCGCGAAGCCGTCGGTCGTGTGCTCCATGACGGCGAGGCGTGCCTGGCCCTCAGGCGTCACGGGGTCTGCGATGAGGTAGCAGGCGGAGGATGTGCCGCCCCGGCCGACGCGGCCGCGGAGCTGGTGGAGCTGCGCGAGACCGAAGCGGTCGGCCTGTTCCACGATCATGATGGTGGCGTTGGGAACATCGACGCCGACCTCAATGACTGTTGTGGCGACGAGCGCGTCGATGACGCCGGAGCGGAAGCGTTCCATGACTGCTTCGCGGGTGGCGCGGGGGAGCTGCGCGTGGAGGATGGCGGTGCGCTTGCCGGGGAGGTAGGTGGTTTCGAGGGCGCTCTGGACGGTTTTGACGTCCACGAGGGGCGCGGAGGTGGTCGAGTCGGTCGTGGGGTCCACGGCGGGGACGACGATGTAGCCCTGCTGGCCCTGCTCGATACGCGCGGCGAGGTCTGCGTACGCGGCGCGGCGGGCCTGGCTGGAGAGGACTTTGGTGGTGATGGGTTGGCGGCCCGGTGGGAGGCCGTCGATGACGGAGATGTCGAGGTCGCCGAAGAGGGTGAGGGCGAGTGAGCGCGGGATGGGGGTGGCGGTCATGACGAGAATGTGGGGGGTGGTGGCCCCACTGCTCGCGTTCGACTGTGTCGCCTGCGCACGCAGCGTCGCACGCTGTGAAACGCCGAAGCGGTGTTGTTCGTCGATGACGGCGACGGCGAGGGACTTGAACTTGACGTCGTCGGTGAGGAGGGCGTGGGTGCCGATCAGGATGTCGGTGGTGCCATCGGCGAGGGACGTGAGGATGCGGTCGCGGTCGGCGGCGGGCGTGCTGCCGGTGAGGAGTTCGACGCGGGTGCGGGTTTTTTCGAGCAGGCGCGAGATGCTCGCGTAGTGCTGCTCGGCGAGGATTTCGGTGGGGGCCATGAGGCTGGCCTGCTGGGTGCTCGCGACGGCGAGGAGCATGGCGTAGAGCGCGACGAGGGTCTTGCCGCTGCCGACGTCGCCCTGGATGAGGCGGTTGGTGGGTGTTGCGCTCGCGAGGTCGCGCTTCAGGTCTTCGACGACGCTTTCCTGGCCTTTGGTGAGCGTGAAGGGGAAGCGGGCACGGATGCGGGCGTCCACCTCGGGTGAGACTTTCAGGGCGGGGCTGGTGTGGAGGGCGCGGAGCTGGACGCGCTTCATCTGGACGCCGAGTTGGAGCAGGAGCAGTTCGTCGTACGCGAGGCGGCGGCGGGATTGCAGGACTTCGTGCTCGCCGCCGGGGTCGCGCGGCGCGTGCTGCATGCGGTAGGCCTCGGCGAGGCTGGGGAGGTCGCGGTCTTTGCGGAACTGGCCCTGGAGGTGGTCCTCCAGGAGCGGGAGCGCGGCGGGGAGGACTTTCTGGATCACGCGCTCGATGGCGGCGCTGTTGATCTGCTCGCTCGCTGGGTACACCGGGCGGAGGCGGCCCTGGGACTCGGTGGGTTCTTCCTTTTCGAAGGACAGGACCTCGAGCTTGGGGTTGACCATCTGGATGCCGGGGCCGCGGCGTTGGGGCTTGCCGTGGACGCGGACGCGGACGCCGGGCACGACCTTCTCGTGCAGGAACATCATGTTGAACCAGACGACGTCGAGGCGGCCGGAGTGGTCCATGAGGACGGCTTCGAGGCGGGGGCGTGCGCCGCGGACGGGGCGGACGGCGACGACCTCGCCGCGGGCGGAGCCGAGGATGGCGGGCTTGAGCTGGTCGATCGTGGATTCGTCGGCGATGCGTTCGTGGCGCATCGGGAGGTGGGCGATGAGACGGCCGACGTTGGTGAGGCCGAGGGTGGCGAGGAGGTCTGCCTGGCGCGCGGGGACGACGCCGGTTTCGGCGAGGGGGGTGGTGAGGGAGATGCCGGGGCGGAGGGGCACGGGAGTGAAAAGAGACGAAGAGACTGAGAGACGTAGAGACGGAGTGAAAACAGCACTGCAGCAGGATCATACTGGCAGACACCAATCAACATGTACTGACAGTTCGGGCCTCACGACGGCGGAGTGCCGCGGTTCGCGTCTTTGAGGGCGGGGTCGATTTCGCGGAGGTAGGTCCAGGAGTAAATGGCGGTGTCGTGGCCGTCGCTGAAGGTGATTTTGAGGGCGTAGTTGCCGACGAGTTCTGCGCTCGCGGCGGAGAGGGGCGTGCCGGACCTGCTGACAGCGGACGCGGGCAGGACGGTGAGGGGGTTTTTGGCCATTTCCTCGCGGAGGGCCCGCATGTCGGCGGAAGGGGACATCTTGCGGAGGTAGGCGATGGTGTAGTAGGACGTGCGGCCGTCGTCCCACTCGATGGTGAGGCCGCGGTCTTTTTTGAGGTCAAGGCGGGCGGGTTGCACGGGGGAGGGTAGAAGAGACGGAGAGACGAAGAGACAAAGTGCTTACTGTCGCGCATGACGTTTGCGGCGTTGCTTACTCGGCGGATGGAGGCGACCGGTTCGGTCGCGTGCGTGGGGCTGGACCCGGTGCTGGAGCAGTTGCCGGCGGAGGTGCGGGCGCGGCACCACGACCCCTTGGCGGCGATTGCGGAGTTCTGCCACGGCGCGCTGCGGGCGGTGGCGGGGCACGTGGCGGCGGTGAAGTTCCAGTCGGCGTGCTTCGAGCGGTACGGCGGACGCGGCGTGGTGGTTCTGGAAGAGTGCATCCGGGAGGCCGTGCGGCACGGCCTGGTGGTGGTGCTGGACGTGAAGCGCGGGGACATCGGGCTCACGGCGGGGCACTACGCGGAAGCAGCACGACGGACCGGTGCGCACTCGGTGACTTTGAGCGGGTACATGGGGCCGAGCACGATCAGGCCGTTCCTCGACACGGGGCTTGGCGTGTTTGTGCTCGTGCGGACGAGCAACCCGGACAGCGACGTGGTGCAGAGCCAGCGGCTGGCGGATGGGCGCACGGTTGCGGAGGCGATGGCGGACGTGGTCGCTGAGCTTGCGCGGGAGGACATGAAGAAGTTCGGTGGGGAGGTGTCGTCGGTGGGCGCGGTGGTGGGCGCAACGAAGGCGAGCGACGCGGCGGCGCTGCGGGTTCGGATGCCGGGCTCGGTGTTCCTGGTGCCGGGGTACGGCGCTCAGGGAGGAACAGCGGACGACATCCGGGCGATGGTGCGGAAGGGCGCGGGCGGGGCGGAGGGGGTGGGGGCGGGGGTGCTCGTCACGGCGTCGCGGAGTGTGATCTATGCGCGGGCGGTGGATGGGTCGTGGGAGAAGGGTGTGGAGCGCGCGGCGGAGACGTTGACGGAGGAACTACGCGGCGTGGTTGGCTAAGGAAGAGGTGTCGTGATCTGATAATGCACTTGCACGGCACGGAGGCTGAGCGTGGAGCCGGCTGCCTGGCCGCGAAGATCCGCGAAAAGACTGTACGAAAACAGTGAGTTGTCAACATCAGGATTGCTCACTGTCGCGTCGGTGAAACTGCGGATGCCGGACGCGGTACCGGAAGATGTGCATGTCGCCTTCACGACAGCAGATCCGGTGGTCAGGTCTATTCGCTGCAGGAACACCGACGCGTCGTCTGCGGAACTGTCGTTGACGAACATCGTCACCGAAGTAATGACGGCGCCGTCGGGCAGGAGGACGGGGGCGACGTACTGACCCAGGATGCCCGCGTCCCATGTCCGCAGGCCGGTCGTGCTGTTAAAGAAGTCTGTAAAGGACGAGACAACAGTGAACGCTGTGGACGGGATGGAGAGCACACGCGTGGTGGCAGGCATAGTGATCGCGCCATCCACGAGCAAGCTCCCGCCGACATGGAGCCGTGCTGCGGGCGACGCTACGCCAATGCCGACATCGCCGGCGTCGGTGATGCGCATCTTTGTGGAGTTCCCGCCGGTCCGGAAGTTCATGTTCTGGCCGTTGGTGTAGTAGATGCCGGCCTGCGCGCCGTGCGCGGGGGAGCCGAGCATGATGCCGCGTTCGCTGGCGTCCGGGGAGAGGATCTGGACGTAGTTCAGTGCGTTGCGCTCGAATACCGCGGAGGCGCTGCCGCTGGGCGTGACCGCGCCCGCGGAACCCTCCTGCACATGGAGTGGCGCGAGCGGGGTGGTGATTGCACTACCGATTCCGACGTTGCCCGAGAAGAAACCCCGGCCCTCGAAGTAGCCGGCCCAGCCGGAGGCGCTGTTGACCTTGCCCCAGACGCCGCGGGTGGAGCCTGAGTTGGCCAGCGCCTGACCGAGGACGCCGACGCCGGCGGGGCTGTTTGAGGCCTCGAACAGCCCGCCGTGGACGGTCGCGGAACCCCCGGTCGCAACACCTTTGACTGCCTGGCTCGTGTTGTTGTTGTTGAGGGTGACGAGGAGGGCTTCGGGGTCTGTCGAGAGGCTGGACGTGATGGACTGGCGCGCGGAGAATGCGTTGGCGGTGTTGGCGCGCGGGATGTTGGTGGAAAGGCGTGTATCGGCGAGGGTGCCCGAGGCAAGATTGCCGGCGTTGGTGTAGAACGAAGAGGGTTGGCCGCCGAACGAGGACGCGGAGAGTGCCGTCGTTGCCACGGAAGCGGTCGCCGCGCCGAGGGCGTGCTGGGCGTACGGGGTTGCGGTAACTTCCTGGCGTGGGTCAAGGGTCGTGAATCCTGCGCTGCTGCTGCAATCGAGGCCTGTGTCGGGCCGGATGCTCATCTCGATGAACCGCTTGGAGCCTGCGAACGCGGTTGAGCCGAAGTCGAGCTGCACCGAGAATGTACCGCCCGTGACAGTGAGATTGTCGGTGCACAGCGCGGGCCCAACCTGTGAGCCCGCGCTCGATGCGTCGTAGAGGCGGAACTTCATGTCGTACGTTGCATTGGCTGGTGTGCCGCCCTCGGTCACCACACCTTGGAAGGTGAAGGACGTTGAGACCGGCTGAGCGAGGGCTTGGGCCGTGAGTGAGGCGAGTGCGAAGAGTGCGAGCGCGCGCATGCATGGACTCCTGTGTTGGACAGGACTAGCGGCGTTTGGGTGTGAGTTGGACACGGGATCGACCCCGAACGCGCCAGCGGGGCGGCGGGGAGCGAGAACCGTGCATCGCAACGCTTTGTTTGAACTTTGTTTGGATTGGACGCACCGTTTCTGCTTGGATTGTCTTTGCGAGGACCACGGGTCGGTTAAATTGGGGCATTGGAAACGCGGGCCACGCAAACACGTTTGACCCTGCTCTCCCGCGTTCGAGACACCGCGGATGTCGCGGCGTGGCGTGAGTTTGAGGACACGTACCGCGAGATGCTTGTGCGGTTCTGCCTGTCGCAGGGCGTGCAGCACGCGGACGCGGAGGACGCGGTGCAGGTGGTGCTGACGAGTCTTTCGAAGACGCTGCCAGCGTTTGTGTATGACCCCACCCGGGGACGGTTCCGGGACTACCTGTTCCGGGCCACCAGGAATGCTGTTGGGGGAATTCTGGGCAAGAGGCGTCCAGTGACGGGCGTGGACGGACTATCAGAAGAGGAGAGCGACGGGCGATCGTCGCCGAGTCAGGCAGAGGCGGTTGCGTGGGAGAAAGAGTGGGTGGCGCACCACTACCGGCGAGCGCTGGCGCGGGTGCGGGCGCAGTGCGAGGCGCGGAGCGTGGAGGTGTTCGAGCGGAACATCGCCGGTGTCTCGGTGGCCCTGCTGGCGCAGGAGTATGGAATGACGGAAGAGGCGGTGTACAAGGTGCGGCAGCGTGTGCGGGCCCGCATGCAGGAGTTCATCGAGGAGCAGGTGCGCGACGAGGACCGGGTCGATGGGTGAAGTTCCGGCTTCCAATCTCGTTCTCTCGGCGACGCGCTTCCACGATGGGGGTGCGGGCGAGGGCGCTGCGCGGGTGTCCACTCCCCCACCCCCGCCAACGCCCGATCCATCCGCACATGGCTCGGTACTGGGCTTTGACCTTGAGGACGAAGCGTGGATGGGGTTGGTGAGGGAGAGCATCGCAGCGCCGCAGCTCGGGGACTTCGCGGGGTACCGGCTGTTGGGCGAGGTGGGGCGCGGGGCGCAGGGCGCGGTCTTCCGCGCAGTGCAGCCGGGCACGGGGCGTGAGGTGGCGCTCAAGCACCTTGCGGGCGGGCCCCTGGCGGGGATCGCGGCAAAGGAACGGTTCGACCGTGAGGTGAGCGTCCTGAGCGGGCTGAGGCACCCGGCGATCGTGTCGGTGTACGGCGTGATCGAGACGCCGGCACCCTCGCGGCATGCGGCGCTCGTCATGGAGTTTGTGGACGGGGTTACGATCGACGAGTGGGCGCGGGGGCGGGGTGTGCGGGAGCGCGTCGCGGCTGTGGCCACGGTCTGCAGCGCCATCGCGTATGCGCACCAGCGCGGGGTGATTCACCGGGACATCAAGCCCAGCAACGTGCTTGTGGACGGCGAGGGGCAGCCGCGCGTGCTGGACTTTGGGCTCGCGGCGATTGCGGCGGCAAGGGGTTCAAGAACAGGCCCGGCGAGCGTGGTGGGCACTCCCGCGTTCGCGGCACCGGAGCAGATCACGACGGGGTTGGGCGCGGTCGATACGCGCAGCGACGTGTACGCGTTGGGGTGCCTGCTGTATGTCGTGCTGACCGGCCAGCTGCCGCACCGAGGGGACGGCACGGTGCGCGACGTCGCAGCGCCCTCCCCAGCACGGGTCGATCGACGCCTTCCGACGGACCTGTGCGCGATTGTCACGACGGCGATGGCGCCGGAGCCGGCGCTGCGGTACCAGTCGGCGGACGCGATGCTGTCGGACCTGAGGCGGTTCCTGGCGGGGCAGGCGGTGCTTGCGCACCCCGCGACGGTGTGGTACCGCGCGGCGAAGGTGGTCCGCCGGCGGCCGGTGCTCTCAGCGGTGGTCGCGGCGTGCGTGCTGGGCGTGCTCGCCTCCGCGGTCGTCTCGACGGTGCTGGCGGTGCGGCTGGCGGCACGGAGCGAGGCGCTCGCGGCGGCGGTGCGGCAGTCCGAGACGAGCGCGGCGGAGGCGCGTGAGAGCGCAGCGCGGTCGGCGGCGCTGGCGGCCACGCTGCGCGACACGCTGAATTCGATCAGCGAGTCGATGGCGGCGAGCGCACCCGGGTCGGTGTTCGAAGTGACGCGGGGCGCGATGGCGAAGATCGAGGAGCTCGACGAGCGGGCGGACCCGGTCCTTGTGGAATCGCTGTGGTATGACGTAGGGCGCGTCGCGAGCCGGTTCAACGACTATGGCGTCACGGAGCACGCCGTGAGCTGCGGGATGCCGCTCGCGTTGTCGCTCTACGGCGAGAGGTCGGCGCAGTATGGACGGTGGCTGACGTTGAGCGGAGTGTGCAACGAGCGCCGCAACCGGACGGCGGAGGCGGAGGACCTGTACCGGCGCGGGTACGTGGCGCTGCACGCCACCGTTGGCGACGTGGACCCGGACACGGCCTGGGCCCTGAATAACCATGGGCTGATGCTGATGGTGCTTGGTCATTTGGATGAGGCGGAACGCGTCTTGTCGGATGCTCTGCTGCTGCGCATCGCGGTCCATGGCGAGCGGCACGAGCGGGTCGCCAGCACGCTGCGGAACCTGGGGTCGGTGGAGCGTGCGAGGAAGAACTGGGACAAGGCCCGCCACTACTACGGCTTGTCACTCGCGAACTTCCCCGCAGGGACGCCGCCGACCGACCCGTTCCGGCTGATGACCGTGCACAACCAGGTGCGGTTGCTGCGCGATGAGGGTCGGCTGGAGGAGGCGCTCACGGAAGCGAACGATGTCATTGAGATGATCCGTGCCGCGGAGGACACCCAGAGCCCGCAGCTCGGTCGTTTCTACGACTTGCGCATCGGCATCCTGAACCGGTTGAAGCGGTACAACGAGGCGTATGAGGACTGCGTACGTCGCGATGCGTGCGTGCTGATCGCCCCTGTGGACCACAACACGCGGGTGGACCGGGTGGTGTCGGGGATGTCGGCCCTGCGACTTGCGGGGCGGTTTGACGAGGCGGCTGCGCGCGGTCAGGCGGCGTTGGCGGAGTTGGAAT
The DNA here is from genome assembly GCA_036261855.1 of Phycisphaerales bacterium. Classification (GTDB taxonomy): domain Bacteria; phylum Planctomycetota; class Phycisphaerae; order Phycisphaerales; family UBA1924; genus BJHL01. The sequence continues at coordinate 8,404 of DATAKA010000052.1, forward strand.
CCGCTGACAAGCGCGGAACCGAGGCCTGGACCCGCACGCAGCGCGAAGTCGATCGCGTGGAACGGGACCGAAAGCGGGCCGCACAACAGAAGTAGGCGATGGCGGGCTCAGCGTTTGGTCGCGATGAGCTCGAACACCGGCGGGAGCTGGATGAAGCTGGCCGGGTCGTTGGTGGCGTCGTGCCAGGCCTTGTTGAAGGCCTGTTCATCCTCGCGCGTGATGAACCCGGACTCCACCAGCTTGGGGACGAACGTCTGCCAGAAGGAGTTGGGCCAGTGCCACATCGTGCTGCCCGGGCGGGCGATGCGCTGGATGACGTCCAGGTGCGTGACCTCGAACCCGTGCTTCTGGAAGAGGCCCGGGAGGCGGCCCATGACGTCGGTGTCCCCGCCGCGGGCACGCCAGGAGGCGCCCACCGCGTGGATGACCTTGCTGAAGGCCTCGCGGCGCGGGGCCAGAGTGAGGCAGCGGTCGTAGTTGAAGTAGTCGTGGATCGCGACGCGCCCGCCCTGCTTGACGAGCGCGGCGAGGCCCTCGACGACGGACTCGGGGTTGTTCAGGAAGCAGAAGACCCAGCGGGCGTAGGCGACGTCGATGGTGCCCTGGCCGTCGTGGATGCACTCAGAGAGTTCCTGCACGTCGCCCAGCACACGCTCGATGTTCGTGATGCGGCGCGACTCGGCCTGATCGCGGAGCTGCTTCAGGAACGCGGCGGACTCATCGATCGCGACGACTCGGCCGCGTGGGCCGACGATCTGGGCCATGTCGACGGTGGCGTGGCCGGGGCCACAGCCCAGGTCGAGCGCCGTGTGGCCGGGCTGGAGGCGTGCACGCTCCCAGCACTCGTGGGCGGCGGCGGACCACAGGCGGTGCTGCAGGCCCAGGCGCGCGGACTCATCGCTGCCGGTGCCCAGGACGTACTCGGCGTCGTGAGGGGTCGCGGCGGGCTTCTGGACGGGCGGCTTGGCGGTCGCGGAACTCATGGGTGACAACCGTACGCTTGGGGTGATCGGGGCGTGCAGGTGCGGAACGTCCGCGCGAGCAGAATCTCAGCAAGTTCTCCCGGGGCGGGTGTTCGCGGGGGCCCCGGCGTGTCTCTGGAGCAGGATTTCGTCCACACATGCGCGGGGGGTTCGTGGAAGCGGCGTGAGAACGTGTGAGAGGGGGTTATCGCCCGTTGGAAGAGCCGGGCTTGAGCCTTGGGGGTTTCTGGCGGGTTCGGGGTCAACCCTGGGTACTGCGATCGAGTGATCAGACCATGATGCATGAACATGCAACGCAGCGCGGAACGCACTGCGGAGCGTGTGCAGTTCCCGCGGGGGCCGCTACGATTCGTTCAACGTGCTCAGAGCGGTGCGGGACACCATTCCATTCGATGCCGGGGTCGCCGCGGTTTCGCGGGTGCTGCCGATTGTGCGCGCCTCGGAGTTGCCGCTGCTGTCGCGGCGCGCGTTCAGCCTCGAGCTGACGGCGACGGCGTTCCTGATGCTCGCGATGGCGACGATCGAGGGCGGCGTGATCGCGGTGTTTGCCAAGCAGAGCTTCGGCGACAGTGTTCCCAGCGGGCTCCTGAACCTGATGGTGGGGCTGATCGGCGCGACGGGCGAGCTCGCGAACATCCTGAGCTTCTTCTGGTCGGGCTTTGCGCACGGGCGGCGGAAGATCCGGCTGATCGCGGGGATCCAGGCGGCGATGATGCTGTGCGTGGGGTGCATCGCGCTGGTGCCGACGACGGGCGTGGTCTGGCTGTGGGTGCTGCTGGGGCTGGTGCTGGTGGCGCGGGTGTGCTGGAGCGGGGTGCTGACGCTGCGGCCCACGGTATGGCGTGCCAACTACCTGCCGCAGGACCGGACGCGGATTGTGGGCGTGCTGTCGGGCGTGCAGGTGCTGCTGGTCGCGGTGATCGGCGCGACCTTGGCATGGAGCCTGGACCGGAACCCGTCGGCGTACCGCCTGTTCCTGCCGATCACGGCGGCGCTGGGCATGGTGGGCGTGTGGGCGTACAGCCGCATCCGGCTGCGGAACGAGGCCAAGCTGCTGCGGGAAGAGGACAGCGACGGCGTCTCCAAGGTGATGAAACCCTGGCACGGGCCGCTGGTGGTGCTGCGCGTGCTGCGGGAGGACAAGTGGTACGCGCAGTTCATGGCGTGGATGTTCGTCCTGGGGTTCAGCAACCTGACAGTGGTGCCCATGCTGGTCGTCTCGCTGCGCGAGGAGTACCACCTCTCGTACTTCCCGAGCGTGCTGGTGACCAGCAGCATCCCCTCGCTCATGACGCTGCTGGCGCTGCCGGTGTGGCGGCGGTTCCTGGACCGGTCGCACGTGGTGAAGTTCCGTTCGGTGCACTCGTGGGTATTCGTGTTCGCTGGCGTGTTCTTCACGACGGGCGCGGCGGTGGACCGGTTCATCGGCGGGCACGCGATCTGGTTCTACTTCCTGGGCGCGGCGACGATGGGCATCGGGTACGGGGGCGGGCAGATCGCGTGGCACCTGGGGCACGTGGACTTTGCGAGGCCCAGTGAGACGAGCCGGTACATGGCGACCCACGTGACCCTGAACGGCGTGCGCGGGCTCCTGGCGCCGATCGCGGTGACGAGCGGGTACGAGGCGCTCAAGCGTGCGGGCGTGGATGCCCACCTGTGGGTGCAGGCATCGTCGCTCATGATCGGGATCGTCGGCGCGGCGGGCTTTGTGTGGCTGCGGTGGAAGATGGGGAAAGTGGTCGAAGCCCGCAAGAAGTGACGTGGCGATGTGCGGGCAGGCGGGCGCACGAGAAAAGGCGGGCCCGTGCCCGCCTTTGGGGAGTTGCCTGCTGGTCACGCGCGGATGGCGCGAGTGCCGCGGTCAGTTAATGTTGATCTTCTTGGGCAGGATCCTGGGGTTTTTGGGAAGGGTGAGCGTCAGGACGCCGTCCTTGAGTTCCGCGCGTGCCTTGTCATCGGCGACGGGGGCGGGCAGTGGGAACGTGCGGGAGAGGCGGCCCATGCGGCGTTCGCGCCGCAGGTAGCGCTCGTTCTTTTCCTCGACTTCTTCATTTTTCTCCGCCGTGATCGTCAGGACGTCGTCGTTCACCTCGATGCTCACCTGTTCCTTGGTGTAGCCGGGCACGCTGGCGCGGACCACTACCTCTTTTTCGGTCTCGGAGACATCGACGGCGAGCGACTGGGCTTCCTGGTTCATGGGCGCGACCATGACGAAGGGCTCGTTGAAGAACTCTTCGATCAGGCTCGGGAATGCGGGCGTGTTGCGGCTGCGACGCATGAGGTTCAGGTTCATGATGCTCTCCTTTCGTTCATGTTCACAAGGATGCCGGCGGTCCATCGCGGAATGTCTGCCGCCCCTCACTGTTTGATGTCGGGCGGTCCGCGCCGCCACATGCGGGAACAATGGCAAGTCGTGTGCCAGACGCACGAACGCGCGGCGCGTGCGGGGCGTGGCGTTCAGGGGGGCGTGTTCGCAGAGCGTTTGTGCGAACACGGGTGCGGGGCGGTGTCAGATTGGCAGGCGGGTGCATCGATGGCAGCACCGATAGGGCAAACCCCGCCAATGGCAGCACTCATGCAGGCGCCGCACCGGTGCATCGCCTGTGAATATCGTTCGTCATGCCGACCGTGATCGACCTGCGCAGCGACACCGTAACCCGCCCCACCCCTGCGATGTGGGAGGTCATGTGCCGGGCACCGGTGGGCGATGACGTGCTGGGCGACGACCCGAGCGTGATCGCTCTGGAGGAGAAGGTTGCCGCTTTGCTTGGAAAGGAGGCGGCGTGCTTTGTGCCCAGCGGGACGATGGGCAACCAGATCGCGATCCGCGTCCACACCGAACCCGGGGATGAGGTGATCGCGCACGAGGAGAGCCACATCATCCTGTACGAAGGCGGCGCGCCGGCGGTGATCAGTGGGTGCATGGTGCGCGGGCTGCGGGGAGCCCGCGGGCAGTTCACAGCGGCGGATGTGGAGGGTGCGGTGCGGCCGGACAACGCGCACTTCCCGCGGTCGCGCCTGCTGGTAGTTGAGAACACGCAGAACCGGGGGGGAGGTTCGGTGTGGCCATTGGCGGACCTCGCGGCGGTGGCGGCAGCGGCCCGCCGGCACGGGATGCTTGCGCACATGGACGGGGCGCGGTTGTGGAACGCGGGCGTCGCGGCGGGTGTGCCCGTGCGGGAGATTGTGACGCACTTTGACAGCGTGTCGTGCTGCTTCAGCAAGGGGCTGGGAGCGCCGGTGGGCAGCGCGGTCGCGGGAACCCGGGCGTTTGTCGCGAAGGCGCGGCGCGTCCGGAAGATGCTGGGCGGGGGGATGCGGCAGAGCGGGCTGCTCGCGGCGGCCGCGAGCTTTGCGCTTGATCACCACGTGGAGCGGCTGGCTCAGGATCACGCGAACGCCAGGCTTTTCGCGGATCGGGTGGCCCACGCCGCGGGGGTGACGCTGGACGCGTGCCACGGGACCAAAGGCCCGGAGTCGAACATCGTGCTGTTTGAACTGGGCGCGGGCGTGCCCATGGACGCGGCGGCGCTGTGCGAGACGCTCAAGTCACGGGGCGTGCTGATGCTGCCGACGGGGGCCCGCAAGGTGCGCGCGGTGACGCACCTGGACGTGGACCGGGCGGGCGTGCTGGCCGCAGCCGATGCCGTTGCTGACGTGGTGCGTGCGAAGTGAGTGTCGGGCGAGGGACTACTCGGGCGTCTACTCGGGCGTTTTGCGGATCGTGACGTCGAGGCGCCGGGCCGAGGGCGGGGGCACCGTGAGAACGGTGCCGGGGGTGGTGCCGCTGTCGCCCAGGGGACGGATGGAGTAGTGAAGGCTGTCGGAGCCCTCGTTCTCGGCGGTCTGGGCGGACTTCTGGAACCAGAGGTTGAGCTGCTTGCCGACGGGGACGTCGATGGTGACCACGCTCTCGCCGGTGCGGGTGTCCAGCAGGGTCACCGTCTTGGGCGACCACGTGTCGGACTTGTAGGCGATGCGCTCGGTGCTGGAGCACGCGCCCAGAAGGACGGCGGACGCGAGGGCGGAACCGAGGAGGAGCGAACGGAAGGTGCGATGGTTCATCGGCATGGGGGAGTGTATCGGCATGGGTCGCGTTGGGGGTTGAGGGGACGGGTCGGCGGGCTGGGGTGAGGGATCGCCGGGGAGGGCGGCGGCACCCCCACCGCTATCCTGCGGCATGCGCATCGGCCATGGATACGACCTGCACCGGCTGGAGTTCAGGCCCCCCGCGGGGAAGGGTGGACCGATGGTCCTTGGCGGGGTGACGCTGGAGAGCGACCGGGGGCCGATCGCGCACAGCGATGGGGATGCCTTGTTCCACGCGGTGACCGATGCGCTGCTGGGGGCGGTCGGGGAGCCGGACATCGGGCAGTTGTTCCCGGACACGGACGCGGCAAACGCGGGGCGTGATTCGGCGGCCTACCTGCGGGAGGCGGCGGCCCGCGTGGCGAAGGCCGGGTACCGCGTGGGGAACATCGACTGCACGGTGATCCTGGAAAAGCCGAAGCTGTCGCCGCACAAGGGCGCAATGCGTGCGAACATCGCTCGCGTGCTGGGCATTGAAGAGGCCCGCGTGAACGTGAAGGGCAAGACGCACGAGAAGGTGGACGCCGTGGGCGAGGGGCGCGCGGTGGAGGTGCACGTGGTGGTGCTGCTGGAGCGGGCGTAGCTACCGGCTTTCGAAGCGGCGCCGCAGGCCCCAATCAAAGATGCCGGGGGTCACCACGCTGATGCCCGCGACGATCTTCGCCGGGATACTGGTCCAGACCTCGCCCTTGGGACGACGGAGGCAGCGGACGATGGACTCGGCGACGTGCTCGGACGTCTGGCGGAAGGCTTCGGGGGCGCGGGCGCGGCGGGGGCCGGTGGACTTCTTGGTCACGACCTCGCTGAACTCGGTGTCGGTGCCGATGGGGTGGATCGTCGAGACGTGGACGCCGGAGCCCGCGACCTCGATGCGCATCGCGCGGCCGATGTGGTCCTGGGCCGCCTTGGTGGCGCTGTAGGCGGAGAGGTACGGGATTCCGGCCTTGCTGACGCACGAGGAGCAGATAAGCACATGGCCGCGTTTCCTGGCAAGGAACCGCTGCATCGCCGGGCGGATGGTGTGGAGCGTGCCGTAGAAGTTGGTCTCGAACAGGGCCCGCATGGCGTCGTCTGGGACCTCGAGCACGGGGCCCTCGATGCCGTAGCCGGCGTTGGCGAAGACGCTGTAGAGGGGGCCGAAGGCGTTCTCGGCGCTGGAGATCAGGCGTTCGCAGTCGTCGGGGCGTGTGACATCGCAGGGCACCGCGATGGCCGTGCCGCCGGCGGAGGTGATGCGTTTAACGGCGCTCTCCAGGCGGTCGATGCGTCGGGCGGCGAGCGCGACGGGCATGCCGACGCGTGCGCAGGCGAGCGCGGTGGCGAGGCCGATGCCGCTGCTGGCTCCGGTAATGGCGATGGGGAGGCCCTTGAGGTCCGTGGGCATGGTGGCCTTATTCGGAGATCGCCTCTTCGCCCTTCTCGCCGATGTAGGTGATGTCCTTGCCGATGCCCTGCACGGTGTTGCACGCGGTGAGGGCGACGGCGGCGAGGGCGGCACAGAGGAGGGCGATGCGCGACTTCATCCGTGAGGTGGGCATGGGGGTCTCCGTTGAGTGGCGGATGGTATGGAGTGGGCGTGTGCCGCGGCGGAAGGTCGTCACTCGAACGACATGCCGCCCATGCCGTCCTTGCCCGCGCCGGCGGGTGCGCGACGCGTCAGCCAGCGGAGTTCCGGGGTTCGGAGCAGCAGGGCGAGCGCGGCGTATGAGAGGCCGCCGGCGGCAACGCAGGCGGCCAGGCGCGGAAGCTTCTGCGACCAGCGTTCCGCGGGCGGGAAGAGCCGGAAGACCAGCACCACGCATGCCCCCATGAGCAGGGCCACGAGCAGCGTGCGGGCGACCGCGCGGAGGGTGTCGGCGTCCCACAGGCGCACGGAGAGCCGGCGGTAGAGGAAAACCTGGAGCAGCACGCACTGGACGGCGGCGCTGCACGCCGTGGCCCACGCGAGGCCGGCCTCGCGCAGGGACCAGATGAGCGTGAAGTTGAGGGTGATGTTGAGGCCGACGCAGGCGATGGCGATGCGCATGGGGGTGCGGGTGTCGCCCTTGGCGTAGTAGGCGCGGGTGAGCACGTGGTTGAGCGAATAGACCCAGACGGCGGGCGCGAAGCCCAGCAGCACGGCGGCGCACCGGGCCAGGCCGTCATCGGTGAAGCTCTTGCGGCCGCCGCCAAAGATGACGCCGACGAGGTCGTGGCGGACGAGGATGAGGCCGATGCTGGCGGGCAGGCCGATGAAGAGCGAAAGGCGCACGCCGCGGCGGAGGTGGGCGAGGAACTCGTCGGGCTTGTCGCTCGCGCGGGAGAGCAGCGGGAAGACCGCCGTGGCGACGGCGATGCCGAAGACTCCGAGGGGGAATTGGTACAACGTCTGCGTGTAGGACAGGATCGCGTTGCTGCCCTTGTCGAGCGGCGTGGCGTGCCCGAACATCGTCGCGCCGATCCACATGGGCCACATGGCGATGACCGTGTCGATCATCGTGTTGAGTTGGAGCGTGCCCAGCCCCAGAACGGCGGGGATGAACCGCTGCAGCACACGCTTGCCCGCCTCGTGGGCGGACAAAAAGCCCCGCGTCCACGTGACCTTGCCGCGCAGCGCATGGAGCGACCAGAGGACAGTGGCCGCGGTCGCGAGGACGGCGGCCGCGCCGACGACGTAGGACGCGAGGGTCCGTCCGGAGAGCACACCCACATAGAAGAGAGCACCGGCGGCGATCTGGAAGAGGTTCAGGACGATCGGGCCGGCGGCGGGGACGGCGAAGCGGCCGTGGGCCTGGAGCATGCCGGCCATGACGGCGGTGATGCACACCAGCGGCATCATGGGCAGCATGAGCATGATGAGCCGGAGGCTCATGGTGAGTTCCTCGCCCGCGGGCCACAGGGCAAGCCGCAGGAGGATGCCGCCCTCGGCGAGCAGAGTGATGGCGCCCGTGGCAAGCGCGACCAGGTAAACCACGCGGCTGGCGAGCGCGGATGCACGGTGTGGATCGTCCCGGACGAGCAGTGTGTACTCGGGCAGGAATGCGGCGGAGAGGGCGCCTTCGCCGAAGAGGCGGCGGAAGAAGTTGGGCAGGGCGTACGCGGCGCGGAAGGCGCTGCCGACGGCACCGTCGCCGAAGAGGCGGGCGGTCAGGACGTCCCGCGCGAGGCCGGCGAACCGCGAGAGCAGCGTGAGCCCCGAGACGACGCGGATCGCGGCGGCGAGGAAGCCCACGTGGTGGGCGTGCGCATCGTGCGCGGGGGCGGGGGCGGGTTGGCCATCCTGGCCGGGCGTTGGCACGGGGCAGCGTAGGAACGGGCGGCCGGGGGCTGTCCCACGGTCAATCCAGGTCGTCGATCGCGTCGTTGCGGAGGGTGAGGATGTCGCGGAGCTGGTCGGTTGAGAGGTCGGTCAGCCACTGCTCGCCCTGGCCGATGATGTTCTCGGCGAGTTCGGTCTTGCTCTCGATCATCTGGTCGATGCGCTCTTCGAGCGTGCCGCGGACCACGAACTTGTGGACCTGCACGGTGCGGGTCTGGCCGATGCGGTAGGCGCGGTCGGTCGCCTGGTTTTCGACGGCGGGGTTCCACCAGCGGTCAAAGTGGAAGACGTGGGTCGCGGCGGTGAGGTTGAGGCCGACGCCGCCCGCGCGGAGGCTGAGCAGGAGGACGGGGTAGGAACCGTCGGCCCGCTGGAACTGCTCGACCATGAGCGTGCGCTGGGCCTGCGGGACACCGCCGTGGATGAACAACACCTCACGCCCGAAGCGCTGGCGGATCATGATCTCCAGGAGGCGGCCCATCTGCCGGAACTGCGTGAAGACCAGGGACTGGTCGCCTTCAGCCAGCACCTCGTCGAGCATTTCGAGGAGTCGCGTGCACTTGCCGGACCGCGCGGGGTCGGCGGCCTTCATGGGAGCGGAATCGATTTCCTTGAGAGCCTGGGCGGGGTGGTTGCAGATCTGCTTGAGCTTGATGAGGCTCGAGAGGACCAGGCCGCGGCGCTGGATGCCCTCGGCGGCGTCCACCTCGGCGAGCATGCGTTTGACGCAGGATTCGTAGAGGCCGGCCTGCTCCGCCGTGAGGTGGCTGAACTCGCGGGACTCGAGCTTGGCGGGCAGGTCGGAGACGACGGTGGGGTCTGTCTTGAGGCGGCGGAGCACGAAGGGGCGGATGAGGCCGCGGAGCTGGTCGCCCTTGTGCTTGTCGTGGTAGCGTTCGATGGGTAGACCGAAGCGGGTGCGGAAGGCGTTGGGCCCGCCCAGGTAGCCGGGGTTCAGGAAGTCCATGATGGACCAGAGTTCCTGGAGGCGGTTCTCTACGGGTGTGCCGGTGAGCGCGACTCGGTGGGACGCGTCAAACATGCGGACGGCCTGGCTCTGCTTGCTCTGGGCGTTCTTGATGTACTGGGCTTCGTCCAGCACCACGCGCCCCCACTTCACTTTCGCGAGCAGTTCGCGGTCGCGGTGGGCCAGGGAGTAGGTGGTGATGATGAGGTCCGCTTCGCTGGCGTTCTCGATGAACTTGTCGCCCTGGGCCCGGTCCGAGCCGTGGTGGACCAGCACCTTGAGGTGCGGGCAGAACCGCTTGGTCTCGTGCACCCAGTTGCCCACGACGGACATGGGGACGAGGAGCAGGGTGGGCGGGACGTGGTGGGACTCGCGCTGCGCAACCGTGCTGGTATCCGTGGTGCCGGCGACTTCACCCTCTCGCTCGTAGGCGAGCAGGGCAAGGAGCTGCACCGTCTTGCCCAGGCCCATGTCGTCGGCGAGGCAGATGCCAAAGCCCAGGCGTTCCTGGAACATCATCCACGAGACGCCGCGGGCCTGGTAGGGGCGGAGCGTGCCGTGGAAGTCGCGCGGCGGCGGGAGCATTTCGAGCTGCTTGGCGGCGGACTCGCTGTTCATGAAGCCGGCGAGCCAGCCCTGGGCCTCGAGCCCCACCACCGGGATGCCCGTGGTCTTGAGGTCGCTGGCGTAGGCCATGCGCATGGCCTCGGAGAGGCGGATGGTGCCGCCCGGGTTTTCCTTGATGAAGTTGATGGCCGCGTGGACGTCCTCGGGCCGGATCTCGACCCAGCGGCCGTTGACGCGGACGAGGGGCACCCGCTTGGCGGCGAGCTGCTCAAACTCAGCGAGGGTGAGCGTGGCGTCACCGACGCTGATTTCCCACGTGTAGTTCACGAGCGACGCGAGGCCCATCTGCGGCTTGGCGGCGCTGCCGGGGGCACCGCCGGAGAGCTTCATCGCGTTCTCGTCCTGGCTCTCGATGCGGAGCTTGGCACCCAGGCGCGCGGTGGGCGTGTCCCACCAGCTCGGGGCTTCCACGGCGAAGCCCTGCTCCAGGAGCACAGGCCGCACCTCTCGCAGGAACTCGTACGCGTGGCGGGTGTTGACGCCCAGTTGGCTGGGCTCGGACTGCGCGAGCGCCTGCTCCAACTTGCGGTAGATGCGGGACGCGCGGCCCAGTTCCTTGAGGAGCAGGTCCTGCGGCTGGTCGATGCGGCGGCCCAGGACGCTGACCTGGTCGCCGTGCATGAGCCAGATGTCGGCGGCATCGACCACGACGGCGGGGTTGTCCAGCGCCTGCAGGTGGAACGAGAGGAGCCACGCCGCGTCCTCGGGCGGGGGCGCCGCGTCCGGGGCCATGCCCAGCACGTCGGGCTCGCTGATACGCAGAAGCAGTCGCCACTGCGAGGACGCACCTCGCTCCTCCAGAGTTGCGATCCAGGCGCGGACGCGCCGGGCGATGTCCTGCCGCTGCGCGAGGCCGGCGTGGACTTCGTCCTCTTTGGCGAGGAGCCCGGTGAGCCACGCGACGTGAGAATCGGCGAGGGGGTCTCGCCCGGCGATGGTGGCAGGGAAGTCGTCGGCGACGAGTGTTTCGCGGCAGGCCGCGTCGGTCAGGGCGCTGACAAAGTCGTTGGTCACGCTCCACGCGTCGTGCTTCAGGGCATCGACGACGGCGCGGGCGCTGGCGGGCATGGCGTGGACCAGCAGGGCGACGCGCTGCGCCGTCGCCTCGTCGCTGAGCCAGGGCTGCCATGAGCCGCGGACGTCACCGGACACGAGCTGGACCAGCGACGGCACAAACCGCTGCTGCGCGAGCACCCAGCGGGAGAGTTCTGCCGCGAGAGCGAAGAACTCCAGAGAGGCCCCGATGGCGAGGCTGGACCGCTGATCTTCGGCACGCTCGGTGAGTGCTTCGAGGACTGCGCGGGCCTGTTCCGCGGGGATCGCCAGCGTGGGGACGCGGACCTCGCGGAGGGTGACGCTGCGCACCTCGGCGACGGCGACGGCCGGGCCCGCGGCGTCGGCGACGGTGGGGTCCTCAAAGTCCACATCCGGCGTGGTGGGCGTGCCGCTGCCGGCGCGGGACTCAACCTGGGGGCTTGGGACTGGCACGGCGCCGGTGCAGGGGAGGACAAGGACAAGGTCGGAGGGCTCACCCTGGGGTACGATCGACCGCAGGCTCGCCGCGTCCATCGCGAAGGGGTGTGCGACCGGGCCTTCGCCCGGGGCGTCCGGCGAGGACTCCGCAGGGTCAAACGCGTCGGCATCTTCCGCCCAGACGTGGAGCGTTCCGCGCGACCAGTTGGCGTGCAGCACACTGAAACGTTCGGCCATGGACCCTCGTGCTCCCTCCGGTGGCTGTTGCGGTTCGTGAATGAGGGCGCTGGGACTCGAACCCAGGACCCGCGGATTAAAAGTCCGCTGCTCTACCAACTGAGCTACGCCCTCTCGCGACAAGTGGGGATCATAGGTGAGGGTCCATGCCGGGGTTCCCGACAGCGGCCTGGAACTGCTCCAAACGAAAAACGGGCGTCCGCGAAGGACGCCCGTTGGTGAAGCGGAAAGGAGGGTACGGCCCTCAGGTGATGCTGCTGGTGACGCCTAGGGGAGTGCCCAGGGTGGCGAAGGCTCCGGGGAAGAGGCGGTCGTAGTGGTTCATCTCGGCCACCACGGGGACGGGGGCCTTGATGAAGATGCCGTAGGACTGGTTGGTGGCGCGGCGGTCGCCGGTCACGAACTGGTCAACGTTGAACTCCTGCATGCGGCGGGCGGGGATGGTCCGGCGGAAGGTCTCCGTGCCGGGCTGGTTGTCGAAGTTCATCGTGATCTCGACGATGATGTCGTTGCTGGTGGGGTTGTAGATACGGATGTTCTCGGTAAGGCCGGGGTGGGCCTGGATGCCGGGGACGCTGCCGTTCCAGTCGACGCTGTCGCCGGGGCGGAAGCCCTCGCCGAAGCCCCAGTAGGAGTAGGCGCGGGTGGCGCTGGTGACGCTGAGCGCGTCGCTGAACGCGCCCTCAATCAGCGGGACGGTGCTGGAGATGGAGACCGGCTGGCTCGACTCGTAGTACACGCTGTAGGACTGGCCCGTCGTGAAGTTGGGCAGGTCCGCGACGTTCAGGGCGCGGTGGGCGTTCGCGGGCACGTCGAGCAGCGTGCGGTAGGTGCTGCCGTTGGTGAAGACGAAGGAGAAGGTGACCTGCGCCGCGGAGGCGTTGGCGTTCAGGACGCCGATGGTCTCGCTGGCGTTGCGGAGGCCGAACTGGCCCTCGGCGACGATGCCGCGAGTGGCGCCCAGGCCGACGTTGCCCACGGTGCCGGTGGCCTCGCGGCCGCTGGCGTTGTAGGTCGTCTTGCTGGCGACGATGGGGAGGGTGCTGGTGACAACGACGCCGTACTGGCCGTTGGGGAGGAACAGGGCTTCCTCGACGGTGGTGCTCTCGTCATCCCAGAAGAAGTCGCTCATGAAGGCGCCGCTGCGTCCATTGAACTGAATGGTGCGGCTGGTGCGGAAGCGCTGGCCGGTCTCGGTGTTGAAGGCGCGGATGGTGGCCTTGGCTTCGCCGTTGGTGGGGTTGAAGAAGACCAGGTAGGAATTGATGTCGTCGCTGGCATCGGTGTCGTTGCCGTTCTTGTCCACGGCCGCAAACGTCCACGTCGAGTTCACCTCGGGCGTGAAGGACTCGCCGACGGCGATGGGGCCGCTGGAGATCTGGGTGAGGTCGTAGTACGAGAAGGTCGCGGCGATGGGCCGGTCGGAGCGGATTTCCAGCGCGTAGGGCTTGTTGCGGAGCGCCTCGGGCATCGCCTGGGGGTTGGGGTTGGAGTTGTTGGGCGGGAACTGGCTGTTGGCGTAGAACGTGGGCAGGTTGACATCGACGCCGCGGCGGCGCAGGCCCTCGATCGTCACGCGGTCCACGACGCGGTCGCGGAGGTTGGTCTCGACGCCCTCGAAGTGCTGGATGATGATGACGTGGGCGTCCTCCACGTTGGGGTTGCTCATCGGGATGAAGTTGAGGATGTTGGCGCCGTTGAAGCCCTCGGGGTAGTAGAGGCGGTAGGGGTACTGCTGCACCGTGTCGCCGTTGGACAGGGTGTCGAGAGCCACGTCTGACGGATCGACCGCGAGGTGGCCGCCGGCGGTGCCGGTGTTGAGGGCGGTGACGCGGGCATCGAGTTCAGCCTGGCTCGTAGCCAGGAAGATGAAGTACCGCATCGTCACGCTGGTGCCGGCCGTCAGATCGCCCAGCGTGTAGGCCAGGGCGAGCTTGGAATCGGTCGCGGGGCCGGAGTTGGGGTCGTTGGCGGGGAGCTGCGCGAACTGCTCGGCGTCACGCACGGCGGTGCTGGCGGGCACGATGGTGGCTAGGGCACGGCTGTCGCCGGTGGGCGCAACGAGGGCGATGCGCAGACCGTTCAGGAACTGGTTGTGCGTGTAGGTCGCGCTGGCGATCTTGCCGGTCGCGTCGACGTCGTTGACGGTGGCGCGGGTGCCCTCGTTCAGCGAGAGGCCGGGATCAGGGTTGAAACCTTCCATCCAGTAGACGCCCGCGAGGGTGGACGCGGTGGTGTTGGTCAACCGGACGTCGATGGCGAT
>DATAKA010000053.1:0-22222 GCA_036261855.1 Phycisphaerales bacterium
TCACCGACAGCGTCATTCCCACGGTCTACGACATCGAACTTCTCCGCGGCGTCGCCATCGCTGGCCGCGGCGCGTCGATCGAGGGTGCCATGGGCCTCGCCCGATCCTTCTACGTCGACGCCCCCGCAGAGGCCGAAACGCCGCCGGACGCCGTCCAGACCGCCGCCACGCGGTTCGACATCGACAGCATCCAACGCCTCGCGGACCTCCACGACAGCATCTTCGGCACGGGAACGCAGGCCGAGGAACAGACCCGCATCGTGCGTGACGACATACAGGCCGCCGTCGCGTGCTACCAGAGCGTGTACGGCACGCAGGTCATCGACCCCCACGCCTTCGCGACCTTCCTGAACGAACACGCCTGCGGTATCGGCGCCCGCGACCACTTCAAGAGCCTGCGCACGCTGCTCACCCGCATGCGGGACATCGGCCTCACGCCCATCGAGTACATCGCGATGCGCAACCGCCTGCTCTCCCGCCTCGCACCCGCGGATTCCTTCATCGGAGTGACCGACCTCGCCCACGCCATCCAGGCGTACGGAGAAATGCCAGCGCCCGCCGCACCGACTTCGTGACCTACCCGTTGTTCTGCATCGCCAGCAGCCGCGCCGCCTCGTCCACGTCCTTGTCGCCGCGCCCCGAGAGGTTCACGACGAGGTTGCTCTTCGCTGGCATCTTGCCCGCGAGCCGTACCGCGTGCGCGATCGCGTGCGACGATTCGAGCGCCGGGATGATCCCCTCCGTCCGCGCCAGCAGCGTGAACGCGGCCAGCGCCTCCTCATCCGTCACGCTCGTGTACACCACACGCCCCTTGTCCTTCCAGTACGAGTGTTCCGGCCCCACGCCCGGGTAGTCCAGCCCCGCGCTGCACGAGTGCGCCGCCGCGGTCTGCCCAAACTCGTCCTGCAGCACGTAGCTCAGTGATCCGTGCAGCACCCCGGGTTTGCCGAAAGACAACGGCGCCGCGTGCTGGCCAAGCTGTGAGTTGTGTCCGCCCGCCTCCACGCCCACCAGCTTCACCTTGTCGTCATCCACAAACGGGTAGAACATCCCCGCCGCGTTGGAGCCCCCGCCCACGCACGCCACCACTGCGTCCGGCAGCTTGGTGAACAGCCGCAGACACTGCGCCTTGGTCTCGTTGCCGATCACACTCTGGAAGTGCCGCACGATCATCGGGAAGGGGTGCGGCCCCACGACACTGCCCAGAATGTAGTGCGTGCCCTCCACGCTCCCCATCCAGTCGCGCATCGCCTCGTTCGTCGCGTCCTTCAGGGTCTTGCTGCCAGAGTCCACCTCGATCACCTTCGCGCCCATCATCCTCATGCGCGTCACGTTCAGCCGCTGACGCCGCACATCCTCGCTGCCCATGTAGACCTCGCACGAAAGCCCGAAGTGCGCCGCCGCCGTCGCGGTCGCCACGCCGTGCTGCCCCGCGCCCGTCTCCGCGATCACGCGCTTCTTCCCCATCCGCAGCGTCAGCAGCGCCTGCCCCAGCGTGTTGTTGATCTTGTGCGCCCCCGTGTGCGCCAGGTCCTCGCGCTTCAGCCAGATCGTCGCTCCCTGCTCGCCCACCTGCTCCCACGCGTGCCGGGAGAGCCGCTGCGCCTCATACAGCGGCGTCGGCCGCCCGGTGAACGTGCGGTGCAGGTCGCCCAATTCGTCCCAGAACTTCGCGTCCCCACGCACGCGCTCGTACGTCTCTTCAAGCTGCTGGAGCGCCGCCACCAGCGTCTCCGGCACGTACGCGCCGCCAAAGGCGCCAAACCGCCCGCGCTCATCCGGCACGTGCGACAGGCGGGGAATGACATGCTTGGGCGCGGGAGCGGTGGGGGGCATGCGGAACGGTAGCGTGAGCCGGTCAGCGGTGGAGAGCAAAACTCCGGGCTGCGTTCACCATCTCACTCACCGTCGCACCCATCACCGCCTCACTCCCTCGCCGCCTCCATCCCCCGTTTCTCGTTCACCAGCAGCGTCACCGCCAGCCCCGCCAGCACCATCACCGCCAGCACCGCTAGCGACGCCGTCATCCCCAGCCGGTCCTTCACCACTCCAAAGGGAATCACCAGCACCGCCGCGAGCTTGAACACGAGCCCCCACAGCCCAAAGAACTCCGCGCTCCGAGAAGGCGGCGTCATCACACCCACGAACGCGCGGTTGGCCGTGCCGAGGGACCCCAGCCCAAACCCCAGGAGGTTCCCCGCCAGCCACACCGGCCACTGCGGTGGCAAGGTGCCCGCAGGCACGCCGCCAGCCCGCTGCGCCGTCCACGCCAGGTACAGCGTCGTGAACATCCACAGCACCAGCAGCGCCAGCGTCATCCGCTTGTGCCCCAGCCGGTCCTGCAGGAACGTCGGCACCAGCGTCCCGAGGATGCCCGACACCGTGATGACCGCGATGAACCCCACCAGCTTCGCGCCCTCAAACCCAAAGTCCTGCGCGATGATGCTCGCGAACGACACCACCACGCTCATCGCTCCGCCGTAGAAGAAACTCGCCACGAGCAGCACCAGCAGGTCCCGGTGCTTCCGCGTCGCCCGCGCGCTCTCCACCAGCCGCCGGAACCCCACGCCAAGGATGTTCCCCGCCTGCGCCGGTGTCTCACGCTCGCGCAGTCCCACCATCGTCGGGATCATGAACACGAAGAACCAAAGCCCCGCGGCGACAAAGAACGGCCGCCACTGGTGGGGTTGATCGAGCCCGAACTGCATCATCACGCCCGCCGTCGCCAGCAACATGCACAACGCCGACGTATACGCCACGCCCCACGAGAACCCCGACACCCGCCCAAACTCCTCCCGCCTCGCCAGCTGCGGCAGGAAGCTCGCCAGAAAGTTCTCCCCGATGTTGAAGAAGAAGTTCGCGGGAATGTAGATGAGCGCCGCGAGCCAAAGTTGCTGCGGCCCGATCAGCCCCAGGCAGCACGTCAGCACCGCGCACAGCAGGCCCGAGCCGATGAGGCATTCCTTCTTCCAACTCTTCCCGTCCGCCACCGCGCCCGCGATCGGGCTCGCGGCCACCACCAGCAGCATGCTCACCGCATACAGCACCGACCACTGCGTGTCCTTCTTCGCCGGGTCGCTCACCACCACATTCTGAAAGAAGATCGAGAACAGCAGCGTGTTGATGATGAGTGTGAACGACTGGTTCGCGACATCGAACGAAATCCACGACCACACCTGCGCGGGCTGCGCCACACCTCGGAGCGGATAAGCAGCGGCAATGCGTTGACGGACGCTCATGCAGGGCGAGCGTAGGGGCAGGCCTCATCAGCAACCCCATCACCCGGGCTTGTCGTCAACTCTCACACACCATTCACAGCGCCGCCGCGCGGGGCAACGGCACCCGCTGGGCCGCGCCGCTCGACGGCACGAGCTTGAAGTGCCGCGCCGACAGGTCCACGGGCAGCACCGCCTCAATCCCAGCCTTCAGCCGCTGACGCAGGTCCTTGATCGAAGGCTTGTACGCCGGGTCGGGCGTGAACGGCCCGTCCGCCGCCGCGACCCACTGGGCCATGATCGCCGGGTGCGTCCCGGTGAAGGGGTGGATCGTCGCCGGGTCCACCGCGTCGCGCGCTTTGCTCACGAGCGTCGTGTGGTACATCTGGTTGGTCGTCTGCACCTTCGCCGCGTGCTCGGGGCTGGGCCGCGCCCATCCATAATGGAACACCCGCGCGTTCGCGCTCCGGCACCGGAGGTACCGCAGCCGCCGCCGCCCGTTGATCGCAACAAAGTACTGCGCATCGCTGGGCATCACCACCTTGATCGCACGGTTCTTCACGATCCGCACCTCGCGCCGATACCACGCCGGGCTCTTCACGATCGTCCGCGGGCTGCCGTAGAAGTGCAGGTAATCAAACACCAGCCCCTCAACCCGGGGCGACCGATCGGCGTCTTCCACCGCGCCGCGGATGTTGTCCGCATCATCCTCGTGCAGCACCTCGTCACCCTGCAGGTACAGCGCCCAGTCCCCCGTGCAGTTGTAGAGCGCCGCCATCGACTGCGCCGCGTACACAAACGCCGCAGGCGCCTGCGTGTTCCACTGCATCTCGACGAGCCGCACCTTGCCCGCCCCGTGCGTCCGGACGAGTTCGCCCAGCGCCTCGTGCGTCCCGTCATCGCTCGCGCCCACCGCCACCACAAACTCGTCCACCAGCGGCAGCGCAGACCGGATGCTCTCGACAAATGGATAGCCGAGGCGCACGCCGTTGCGAATGAAGGTAAAACCGCTGATCCGCATGAAAAGTGGGCTCCGCCCTCTGCCGCCTGCGAGCATAACCCCGCCAAAGCCAGTGGTCGGCGGAATGACAGCTTGCTCTGCAAGTTTCACCCCGCCACCGCCGCCGCGCACCCTCCCGCGAACGCGCTAGTATCCACCTGATACGAACCCCAACCGGAATCCAAACCAATGCCCGCCACGCTCTTCCCGCCCAGCCTCCCCGAGGCCGACCTCTTCTCCAACCCCCTGCCCTCCCGCGAGGGGGACCGCCACATCCAGTTCCGCGAGGCACTCCGCGAAGCGATGAGCGAGGAAATGCGCCGTGACATGCGCATCTTCCTCCTGGGTGAGGAAGTCGCCCAGTACAACGGCGCGTACAAGGTCAGCCAGGGCATGCTCGAGGAGTTCGGGCCCAAGCGCATCATCGACAGCCCCATCTCAGAGAACGGCTTCGCCGGCCTCGCCGTGGGCGCCGCCATGTACGGCTTGAAGCCCATCATCGAGTTCATGTCCTGGTCCTTCAGCCTCGTCGCGGCGGACCAGATCCTGAACAACGTCCCCAAGATGCTCTACATGTCCGGCGGGCAGTGGGGCTGCCCCGTCGTCTTCCGCGGCAACGACGGCGCGGGCGGCCAGCTCGGCAGCACGCACTCCTGGTGCGTCGAGGGGCTGTACAGCAACGTCCCGGGCATGAAGATCGTCATCCCCAGCAACCCCTACGACGCCAAGGGCCTCCTCAAGACCGCCATCCGCGAGGCCGACCCCGTCTTCTTCTTGGAGAGTGAACGCATGCTGGGCGACAAGGCCCACGTCCCCGCCGAGGAGTACTACATCCCCTTCGGCCAGGCCCGCCTGTGCCACGAGGGCACCGACTGCACGCTCGTCTCCTTCGGCCGCCCCGTCAACTTCTGCATCGAGGCCGCCGCGGAACTCGAGAAGGAAGGTATCAGTGTTGACGTGCTGGACATGCGGACCATCCGCCCCCTCGACATCGACTCCATCGTCCGCAGCATCCAGAAGACCGGCCGCATCGTGGTCGTGGACCAGTCCTGGCCCTTCGCCAGCGTCGCGAGCGAGGTGGTTACGCAAGTCTGCGAGAAGTGCTTCGACTACCTCGACCACCCCCCGGCCCGCGTCAACACCGAAGACGTCCCCACGCCCTACGCCAAAGGCCTCGAATACGCCTACCTCCCCAACAAGGAACGCATCATCGCGGCGGTGAAGAAGGTGGTTGGTTAAGACCTCAGAACTCAAAGCAGCAAAGCTCAGAGAAGGCATCAAGATGGCACGTTTGCAAGAGAGCTTGTTGGCACGAGTTGAGGACATGTGCGACCGTGTTATTCGAGTCGCAGATGCAGCCAGTCAAGCCGGCATGCCAAGGCGTCTGCTTGACCAAATGCTGGCTTCGGGTACTTCGGTCGGCGCAAACGTGTTCGAGGCTGATGAGGCAATGAGCCGTGCCGACTTCGTCAAGTGTTTGTGTATCGCAGTGAAGGAGCTGAATGAAACGCGTTTCTGGCTTCGACTCTGCACCCGTCACACGTGGGTTGAACCAGGACGGTTGCAACCGCTCATCGAAGAAACAACGAGCCTGAAGAAGGTGCTCGGAGCAATGATTTCCCGTACCAAGTCCGCGTCTACCGTGAAGCGCCGATCCGTCTGATCTGAGCTTTGAGTTTTTCGCTTTGAGGTTTCCAATGCCCATCGAAGTCACCATGCCCCGCCTCTCCGACACCATGCAGCAGGGCACCATCGTCAAGTGGAACGTCAAAGAAGGCCAGAGGGTCAAGACCGGCGACGTCATCGCCGACATCGAGACCGACAAGGCCACCATGGAACTCCAGTCCTTTGACGACGGCACCGTCGCAAAGATCCTGGTGCCTCAGGGCCAGCAGGTCGCCGTTGGCACGCTCATGATGGTCCTCGCAGGTGCAGGCGAAGACGTCGCCGCGACTGCCGCAGGTGCCAAGGGCGGTGCAGCGCCGGCGAAGGCACCCCAAGCGCAGCAATCGGGTGGCACACCAACCGCGGGCACCATTGCAAGCGCCAAGAGCGGCGCGACAGCCGTTCTCGACGTTCCACCATCCCACAGCACCACCAACGGCCACGCCGCTCCGGGCACCGACCGTGTCTTCGCCTCCCCCCTCGCCCGCAAGATCGCAGACGAGGCCGGCCTCGATCTCTCCCGCGTCCAGGGTTCCGGCCCAGGCGGCCGCATCGTCCGCAAAGACGTCGAAGAAGCCATCGCAGGCTCCGGAGCCCCGGCTCTCCGAGCCGGTGGAACGGCGGGCGCGCCAGCGGTTGCTCCGCGCGTGCAGGTTGCTCTCCCCGCCGCGAACGCCTCACTCACCGCGCGCCGCATCCCCGTCTCCAACATGCGCCGCGTGATCGCGCAGCGCCTCGCCGAGAGCAAGGGCACAATCCCGCACTACCAGGTCACCTTCGACGTGGACATGCAGCCCCTCATGGCGCTGCGCACGCAGCTCAACGACCAGCTCGCTCAGCAGGGGGTCAAGCTCAGCGTCAACGACTTCCTCGTCCGCGCCTGCGCCCTCGCCATGCTCCAGCATCCCTACGTCAACAGCCGCTGGAACGGCGCGCAGGGCAATGAGGCCATCGAGTACGTCGCCGAAGTGAACGTCGGCGTCGCCATCGCACTCCCCGTCCAAGAAGACGGCACCGGCGGCGGTCTCGTCGTCGCCACCCTCCGCAACGCCGACCAGATGGGCCTCCGCCAGATCTCCGCTCAGACCAAGGCCCTCTCCGAGAAGGCCCGCGCCAAGGGCCTCGCTCCCAACGAAATGAGCGACTCCACCTTCACTATCTCCAACCTCGGCATGTTCGGCGTCGCCCACTTCAACGCCATCATCAACCCGCCCAACACCGCCATCCTCGCCGTCGGTGCCGCGATCGAAAAGCCCGTCGTCAAGAACGGCCAGGTTGTGCCGGGCCTCGTCATGAGCATGACCATGAGCAGCGACCACCGCGTCGTCGATGGTGCCATGGCCGCCCAGTACCTCTCCACCGTCAAGACCTTCCTCGAGAAGCCCGCGACGCTCCTGGTTTGAGCCGATCCTTTCAAAAATCTGCAGCGCATCGACCGGGTTTGTGCGACAGATCGTGGTGATACCGAAAATTCTACGAACGCACGCTTGCCGAGCGCCTATCAATGCCCGGCGAACCGCCCGCGCTGATGCGCTGGCGTGCCGCCGGGCCTGATCGAGGCGCGAGGCCGGGAACGTCCAGCCCCCACAGCGCGGCAACGCCGTGGGACCCCTGAGAAACCCCCGACCCCGCCCGGCAGCGGAGCCCGGTGCGCATGTCAGAACATCACAACGGCGGCCAGCCACGGTCGTGACGGAGAACACCGGCAGCCGGCGGGCAACCAACCCGCGGCCGGCGTTCAGGGGGAGCCCGACGGTCCCACGCGGCATCGACACCCGCGCCCGCCACGCCCGTCATCCGGGACGTCTCGTGAAGCGGCCCCCACCAAGGGCCGCCCGCTGCCGCCACGCCCGCGATGCAAAGTCCACAACCTGAAACGTGAGAAAGTCACAGAGTGACGCGCGGCAGCCGCGCGCCCACTCATCGCGGTCCGCGGCCTTCTGACCGAGGCCGGACCATTTGCAGAAGTGCGGGATTCCCCCGCGCCGGTACTCCGTTCACGTACGTCCCCATCACCGGACGGGCAGCCGCGGAAGAACCCGACGACCCCCCGCACCCGGGGACGATGACCGCACCGACGAGCACCGCAAGCAAGGCCATTCGACGTCGCATAACGCATTCCTGTGAAAGTGAGTGACCTGTATGAGCATATGGAAGAGATTGGCTCGGTCGAACGCTTTGTGCTTGCCCGCCACCCGCACTTCGGGTTCAATGGTCGCCATGCACCCACGCCCTCTGTTCGCCCTGGTTGCCTCCATCCTCTGCGCTGCGCCCGCACTCGCGCAGGACCGCCCCAAGATTCTGCTCACCGGTTACTGGCCGCCCACCAACAACATGCTCCGCCCCTGGAGCCAGAACCCCGCTCAGAACACTACAGGCTGGATCGGTGCCAACTGGGAAGGCCGCGGCTACGACATCGTCTCCTACTTCCCCGAGTTCCCGGGCGGCACGGGCACCAACCCCAAGGGCAACGGAGACCTTGAGGTTGACTATCAGGACACCGCCGCGGACTTCCAACGCATCACCTACGAAACCAAGCCCGTCGCCATCATCACCTTCAGCCGCGCCAACACCAGCATCGGCTGGGAACTCGAGCCCGCCGCTCAACGCTTCCGCTTCCAGGGGGAGCCCCAGCACCCCACGCGCACGATTCCCTATTACACGCAGGACTACACCGGCAACCGCTACCCGACCGACACGCCCATCGCCGCCGAGCCCCTCGGCAACGTGCGCAACAACTCGCTGCCCATGAACCTCATCGTGAGCAGCGTGGCGGCGACGGTGCCCAGCAGCCAGTCCCAGCCCTTCATCCAGACCTACAACCCCAACACCCCCGACACCTTCGACTACGGCGGCGGATTTCTCTCCGGCTACATCAGTTACCTGGGCATGTGGTACAAGGACCTCAACTCCGGCCCCGCCATGTCAAACACCCCCTGCTACGCCGCGGGCCACATCCACGTCGGACAAAGCATGTCGCTCTCCGCGGCCACGCTCTCCACGCAAGCCACCCTGCGGGCCCTCACCGGCTACCTCGACACCACCATCGTGCCCGCGCCCGGAGCGTTCGCGCTGGTTGCCTTCGGTGCGGTCGCCGCCGCCCGTCGCAGGCGCTGAGAACTGGCACCCGCAGCGGGCAAGTGCCGATGAGGGGCACGGGAGACCCCGCATGTTTGAGCACCGGTCCGAGCCCTTCCTGAACCGTTCCCAGTTCATCCGGCGCATGGCCAACGCCGGTCTGATCTCCCTGAGCCTCGTGCTCGTGTGCCTGGGCATCGGTGTCGCCGGCTACCGCGCGTTCGAGCACCTCGGCTGGCTCGACAGCGTGCTCGAGGCATCGATGATCCTGGGCGGCGAGGGCCCCATCCACGCCCCGGTGA
Source organism: Phycisphaerales bacterium (assembly GCA_036261855.1). GTDB lineage: Bacteria > Planctomycetota > Phycisphaerae > Phycisphaerales > UBA1924 > BJHL01. The sequence goes on from DATAKA010000053.1 coordinate 9,261, forward strand.
CTCCCGCGGGCAAGCTCTTCGCCTCGGCCTACGCCCTCTTCGCCGGCGTCGTCTTCATCTCGATAGCCGCAACACTCATCGCCCCCGTGATGCACCGCATCTTCCACCGCCTGCACCTGGACGACCAGTAGCACCCGTCCGCGATATGCTGCCCCCATGACCAAGTCCCGTATGGAAGCCTTCAGCGACGGCGTCATCGCCATCATCATCACCATCATGGTGCTGGAGCTCAAGGTCCCCCACGAGGCCTCGCTCGAAGCCCTGAAGCCTCTGCTGCCGGTGCTGCTGTCGTACGTCCTGAGCTTTGTTTATGTCGGTATCTACTGGAACAACCACCACCACCTGCTCCACTCCGCCAGCCGCGTCTCCGGCGGCATCCTGTGGGCCAACCTGCACCTGCTCTTCTGGCTCTCGCTGTTCCCGTTCGTCACGGGCTGGATGGGTGAGAACCACTTCACGCTCGTGCCGACCGTGGCGTACGGCGCCGTGCTGCTGTGCGCGGCCGTTGCGTACTCCATCCTGCAATGGCGCATCCTCGTTTGCCACGGCAACGACTCGGTCCTCGCGAAAGCGATCGGAAAGGACTTCAAAGGAAAGATCTCAATGGTGCTCTACGCCGGCGCGATCGCGTTGGCGTTCGCGCGGCCCTGGCTCGCGCACGCTATCTACGTGCTCGTCGCCATCGTGTGGTTCGTGCCCGACCGCAGGATCGAGTCCGCGATGCGGTCGCACGAGCGAGCCGGCTGATCAGCGGCAGTGCCCGCCGCCGTGGTGACCGCCCCCGCCATGGTGCCCGCCGTGATGATGCCCGCCCCAGCCGCCGCAGTCATCGTCGTACAGGCCCAGTTCCCAGTACGCGCAGCCCGAGGCGGTGATGGCGGTCATGGCGAGCGCGAGCGCAAGCACGACACGGCGGGCGATGATCGACTTCATGGAACGCTCCTCACGTTGACGCGCACCTGAACGCGGTTCAGTTAGGGTACACAAACAACAAGTTTGTGTCCACTAAATTCAATGCGCAACCACGTCGCTGGTTCCCGCTACGCTGCCCAAATGACTGAAAACGCTGCCAAACCAAGCCCGAACGCCTTTGTAGCCAAGCGATTCGCGTCCTTCGGGCAGTCGATCTTCGCGGAGTACGGGGCCCTCGCGGCGGCGTACCAGGCGGTCAACCTGTCGCAGGGGTTCCCGGACTTTGACGGTCCCCAGCACGTGAAGGACGCCGCAATGGACGCAGTCCGTGCGGGGCACGCGCAGTACGCCCCGATGACGGGCGTGCCGCCGCTGCGGAAAGCGATCGCCGACATGTGGGAGCGGCGCGGGTACGGCCCGGTGAACCCCGATACCGAAGTGACGGTGACGTGCGGGTGCAGCGAAGCGCTGACGTGCGTGTTCGCGGGGCTGCTCAACCCCGGCGACGAGGTGATCATCTTTGAGCCGTTCTTCGACTACTACGCCGCGGGCCTGGCGTGGTCGGGCGCGACGGGCCGCTTCGTGACGCTGCACGCGCCGACCCGCGAGGGCGAACCGTTCCGGTTCGACGAGAGGGAACTGCGCGACGCGTTCACGCCGCGCACGCGCGCGATCATCCTCAACACGCCGCACAACCCCACGGGCAAGGTCTTCACGCGGCAGGAACTGGAACTGATCGCGTCGCTTTGCCTGAAGCACAATGTGGTGTGCGTGAGCGACGAGGTGTACGAGCACCTGACGTATGAACCCTCACTCCCGCACATCCCGATCTCGACGCTGCCGGGGATGCGCGACCTCACGATCACGCTGAGCAGCCTCGGCAAGTCGTTCTCCCTGACGGGCTGGAAGGTCGGCTGGAGCATTGCCCCAGCGCACCTTTCTGCGCCGGTGCGGGCGGCCCACCAGTTCAACTCATTTTCTGGATGCGTCATCACGCAGCATGGTGCGGTGGCGGCGCTGAACAACCCCGGGACGTACGCGAAAGACCTCTGCTCACTCTTCATCCGCAACCGCGACACTCTGGCGGCGGCGCTCCGGGCCGCGGGGCTGATTGTCCACCGCTCCGACAGCACGTACTTCCTGATGGCGGACCACACGCCCGTGTCCAAGCGTCTGGTGCTGGACGACTCGCGCGGCGACCGCGCGTTCTGCGAGCACCTTACGAAGGAAGTGGGGGTCGCGGCGATCCCGCCCAGCGTGTTCTACGAGAACAAGGATGTCGGGCGCACGATGGCGCGGTTTGCGTTCTGCAAGAAGGCGGAGACGATCGACGAGGCGTGCCGCAGGCTGGCGAAGCTGCACCCGTGAGCGGCGTCAGGGCACGGTAAAGCCGCCGTCCACGTTGAGGTTGTGCCCGGTGATGAAGCTCGCCTCGTCGCTCAGGAGGAAGAGGACGGGGCGGGCGACTTCGTCGGGTGTGCCGATCCGTCCCAGAGGGTGGAGTGCGGCAAGGGCCTTGTACGCGGCGTCGGAGCCCGCGAAGCGCGTGAGCATCTCGGTCGCGATGCCGCCGGGCGAGACGGCGTTGACGCGCACGTTGCGCGGCGCTCCTTCCAACGCGGCGGTCTTCGTGAGCCCGATCACCGCGTGCTTGCTGGCGATGTAGACGCCCGCGCCGGCCATGCCGATCGTGCCGGCGATGGACGCGTTGTTGACGATCGACCCGCCACCCTGGCGGAGCATGGCACGGAGCTCGTGCTTCAGGCACAGCATGGTGCCCAGCACATTGACGTCCATGACACGCCGGTAGTGGTCGGCGGTGATATCCGTCAGCGGGATGTTCGAGAGCTCGATGCCCGCGTTGTTAAACGCGCCGTCGAGCCTCCCTGTGATCGAAAGTGCGAGCGCCACGCCTTCCTCAACGTGGCGCTCGCTGGTAATGTCCCCACAGAGGAACCGGCACGAGCCGCCGGCCGCCGCGACTTCACGCGCGACGCGATCCCCCTCCTCAGCACGCGGGCCGGTGATGACCACGTGCGCGCCGCGCGCCGCGGCGGCCAGCGCGGTCGCTTTGCCGATGCCGGTGGTCGCGCCCGTGATCAGGATGACTTTGCCGGTCATGTTCATGGTGATCACCAATCCTTGCGAGTCGCGGTGTTCCAACCCAAAGATCCCCGAGCGGGTCGGTGAATCCTCCCTCACTTCCTTCGAGTCGCTGGTGACTCTGGGGTGACGCTGCCGATCTTCAATCGTCGCAGAAACCGCCAGTTTCTCATGGGCGAGAGTGGTCGAACCAGTTGTCTCCCGTCGGTGCGAAAGTCGCTCGTGTGCCCGGGCGGGTGCGGCTATTCGCCCATATCCTTTCGCCATGATCTCCCCGCTCCCTCTCGCCATCGAGAACGGCGTCGCGGTGCTGACCTTGGAGCAGCCCGGCAAGCCTGTCGTTGTCCTCGACCATGAACTGATCCAGCGGCTGGACACAGCCCTGCGCGGGCTCCGGTCCCACGCGCAGTGGAGTTCCATCACCGGGCTGGTGCTGGCGTCGGCAAGCGAACGCGTCTTTGTCGCCGGCGCGGACCTCAACGCGATCCAGGCGCTCGACGACGCGGCGCTCCACACGTACCTCGCGTACGCGAGCGACGTCTTCGCGCTCATCAGCAACTTTCCGTTCCCGACCGCGGCCGCCATCAACGGCGCTGCGCTCGGCGGCGGGTTGGAACTTGCGATGCACTGCGATGCTTTGATCGGGGCACCGACCCCGGTGCGCGACGGTCAGCCCAAGCCGTACCCCATCGGTCTGCCGGAGGCGGGCCTGTCGATCTGTCCGGGCTGGGGCGGTACGTGCCTGCTGCCGGCGCGGATCAGCCCGGCGGACGCCATCCGCCGCACGGCGGCGGGCAAGCCGATGACGAGCGACGAGGCGATCGCCGCGGGTTTGTTTGACGCGGTCGCTCCGAGCGGTGCGGAACTGCTGGCGACGGCGAAAGAGTGGGTGCGGGCTCGCGCTGCCGCGGGGAGAATCGAGCGAGATGGGGCGCCGCTGCGGCACGTTGGCCGCGCGGCGTTCGCCAAGGCGGCGATTCCGGCGTTTGACTCCGTGCGGGGCGAGATTATCGCCACCGAGCCGGGGCGGGCGGTGGCGGAAGCGGTGAACGCCGGGCTGAGCCGCGGATGGAAGGCGTGCCTTGAGGTGGAGCAGCGTGAACTGGTGCGGCTGCGGCACACGCCGGCGGGGCGTGAAGCCATTGCCGCGTTCTTTGCGAAGTCCAAGAAGTGAGCGAACAATACCCCGCGGTGCCCCAGGGGTTCCGCGGCCACAATCCAACCGATCCATTCTCTTGCGGGAGTTGTCCCTATGGCAGACCTGAAGAATCTCAAAGGCATTTCCGAGGCTGACAAGAAGCTCTTGGCGGAGGCCGAGGAGTGGCTCGGCGCGGAGCCCACGAAGATGGGCCCCATCAAGAACCTGTTCTGGGGCAACTTCAAGGAGGACTACTACTTCCCGTACCCCGTTCAGGAGTCGCGCGAGCAGGCCGAGTGCGACCAACTGCTGGCGCGCCTGACGGACTACTTGAAGAACGAGCACCCCGCGATCGAGATCGACCAGAACCAGGAGATCCCGCGGTGGGTGATCGACAAGCTGTTCGGCCTGGGCGTGCTGGGCATGACGATCGGCAAGGAGTACGGCGGGCTTGGCCTTGGCATCACGTCGTACAACCGGGTGCTTGAACGCATCGGCATGTACTGCGGCTCGACCGCGGTGCTCGTGTCGGCGCACCAGAGCATCGGGTGCAAGGCGGTCATGCTCTTCGGCAGCGACGAGCAGAAGAAGCTGTGGCTCCCGCACCTGGCGAAGGACTGGGTGAGCGCGTTCTGCCTCTCCGAGCCCAACGTGGGGTGCGACGCGGGCGGGCAGGAGACGACGTTCACGAAGACCGAGGACGGCGACTTCTACGTCATCAACGGCGAGAAGAAGTGGGCCACCAGCGGCGCGATCTCCGGCCTGTTCACGGTGATGGCCCGCGAGCAGCGCCCGGACGGCAAGGGCAAGATCAGCGCGCTGGTGTGCCACCCGTGGATGGAGGGCGTGGAGATCTTCTCCAAGAACCGCAGCAAGATGTCCATCCGCGGCACGTGGCAGGCTCGCATCCGCTTCCACAACGTGCGCGTTCCGAAGGCGAACCTCCTGGGCAAGGAGGGGCGCGGCCTGCAGATCGCGCTCTCGTGCCTCAACTACGGCCGGTGCACGCTCTCCGCCGGCATGCTGGGCGGGGCCAAGCGGGCGATGGACCAGTCCATCAAGTGGACCCAGACGCGGTACCAGTTCGGGAAGCCCCTCGCGGACCAGGAACTGGTGCGGCAGCGGCTGGCACGCCAGGCGGCGCTGACGTACGCGATGGAAGCCACGCTGTACATGACGACGGGGATGCTCGACCGGCACGACGACGACATCCAGGTCGAGACGGCGGTGTGCAAGGTGATCAACTCGGAGCTTGGCTGGCGCAGCGTGAACGACGCCGTGCAGGTGATGGGCGGCGAGTCCATCATGACGGAGAACGAGGTCGAGCGGATCTTCCGTGATTCGCGCATCAACCTCATCGTCGAGGGCGCCAACGAGGTCATGCAGTCGTACATCTTTGGTTATGGCGGCAAGCAGCTTGCCGAGATGATGCTGGGTGTGAAGCAGGCGCTGCTGAAGGAGCCCGACGAGGGCATCGGCGCGTTTGTGGTGAAGGCGGTCAAGAACTCATTCCGCATCGACATCATGAAGCGGGCGATCCCGCTGGGCATGCAGGTGTACCTGGGCGTCCGACCCTCGGCACCGCGGGTGACGGTCAAGAGCGCCGAGCTGGCGCCGGCGGCGGAGCGGCTGGGCCGCCTGATCGCCGAGCACTCGTACCAGTTCAAGGTGATGAGCAAGCTGTGGGACGTGAAGCTGCTGGAGCGGCAGGCGGTGCAGGGGCGCGTGGCGGACGTCGCGGTATGGCTGCACGCGTGGGCGTGCACGCTCGCGCGTCTGGACAGCGAGCTGGTGGCGCACGCCGGGAACGGCGCGGGCGACATCGAGTTCCAGCGGGACAAGGCCGCGGCGATGCACTTCTTTGACCTCGCCGAGCTGGAGATCCACAACTGCTTCCGTGGGCTGTATGAGAATGCGGACGACACGATGCTGCACACGGCGGAACTGACGCTGCGGTATGGCGAGACGCTGCCCGCGGAGGAGTTCATCATCCCCGAGAAGACGCCGACGGCGCTGCGCGGCAAGGGCCGCAAGCCCAACCAGGGTGCCATCAAGCAGTTCCCGGGCGAGCCGTACGTGGGTCAGCGGAGCGAGTGGCACGACAAGCACGCGAAGGTGTGAGTGACCCCATAAGTCAAGAAGAACGCCCGCGCATGAGCGCGGGCGTTCTTCATTGTTCGGGATGTTCCTGGTGCTTCAGGCAGCCTTCATCTTGGCGAAGCTCGGCAGGCGGGCGATGAGGACCACCGCGGAGACCGCGACGAGGGCGTAGACGATGCGGGCGAGGATCGAGTAGTCGCCCAGCAGGGTTGCGACGAGGTCAAACTTGAACGCGGCCCACAGGCCCCAGTTGAGGGCACCGATGATGACGAGGGCGAGTGCGGCAAAGTCAACAGGCTTCATGGAGATTCTCCCGTGCATGCGCGGACGGCAGCATGCGTGCGTGCACGCCCGCTTGGACCATTGGATGATCGTGCCGCACCTCCCGCACGGACGCCGCGCGGGAGCACACCGCGGCTCGCAGGTGGTTTCGCCGGTGGGCGTGGCGTGGATTCAGGCTCTTTACTCGGCGGCGGTGATAACCACAGTGACCTTGGTCCCGAACGCCGGCACTCGCGCGGGGTCCGCGACCCACTGGGGCTGTTCCACCGCCGAGTCGGGGTGGTACATCGCTGTCCAGGCGATGGTCTCGCTGCCGAAAGCGGTGAGGCCGACGAGCGTGCCGTCGGCGTCGGCGGCGTAGGTGTCCAGACCGTCGCGCGTCACGAAGCGGCTGCCCGCAAAGACCAGGTGCTGCGCGGGGTCACGCTCAGCGAGTGACGGACCGCCGCGGAGGTTGGCGACCCAGGACTCGATGGGCTCGGTCACCGTGGCGCTGTCCTTCTCGAAGCGGACGCTCGCGTTGAGCCGCGGGCCGCCTGGGGGCGTGGACGTGAGCGTGGCGTGCTCAAACTGCCACGATCCGGGCGTGCCGGGCACTAGGCCCAGCATGAGCAGGGCGGCGTGGACGCTGGACGGTTTGACGTCGGTCACGATCAGGGATTCATGTTCGCGCGAGTCGCGCGAGCAGACCAGCACTTCGAGGAAGACACGCGGGGCTTTTCCGTGGACGTCGATGGGGATCGTGCCGTCAAACTCGAGCGCTCGCAGTTCGCGGGAAACACGGAGGCCCGGCGAGGCTTCGGCCCATGGGGCGGCGGGGGTAGGAGTGACTGGTTCCGCTGGCGCTGGTGCGGTCGCAGGTTCTGTGGGCGGTACGGGCACAGACGGGTCGATGGGTGCTGGTGTTGGCGCGGTGTCCGGCGCGGACAAGGATGGTGGGGTGGGCTGCGGGGCCGTCGGCTCGCCGGTGATGGGAGGTGGGCGCTCCGTGGCGTGGGGCCTTTGCGCGGCGGTGTTCCCGACGCACCCCATGGACGCAACGCACGCGCACGCCAGCAGGCCCCGCACGAGGGTCCTCATCCGTGTGTCTCCATCGCGAGAGCGCGGAAGAGGTCGCCGCGTTGCTCGAAGTTGTCGAACTGGTCCCACGAGGCGCAGGCGGGGCTGAGGAGCACGAGGTCGCCCGGGCGTGCGCGGCGCTTGATCTCGACCATGGCGGATTCGAGCGTGCCGCAGGCGGTGGCGCGGCCGCCAGCGGTGCGGGCGATTGCTTCGCCGGTCGCGCCGATGGTGTAGAGCCCCGCGAGCGTGGGCGCGAGCGCGGCGACGGGCGAGAGGTCGGTCTTCTTGTCGTAGCCACCGGCGATGAGGTGGACGCGGGAGCGGGGTGTGGCTGAGGCGCCATCGCTCACGGCGTCCAGGGCGGTGCGGAGGGATTCAGGCGTGGTGCTCTTGCTGTCGTTGTAGTAGCGGACGCCGGCGACTTCGCCCACAAACTCAAGGCGGTGGGAGAGTCCGGGGAAGGCGGCGATGGCGGTGGCGAGTGCGTGTGTGTCCGCGTTGGGCTCAAGCGCACGGCACGCGGCGAGTGCGACGGCGGCGTTGGCGAGGTTGTGCGCGCCCGGTGCGGCGGGGGGGGCGGGGGCGGTTGGGAAGTCGGTTGCGGTGACGTGGGTGGTGCGAACACCGGGGCGCACGTGCGGGAGCCAGTCGAGCAGGTTCGGCCCCAGCACAGCGGCGTCGCCCGGGTGCTGATGCTCAAAGATGTGGGCCTTGCTCTCGCGGTAGTGGTCGAGCGAAGCGTGCCAATCGACGTGGTTGGCGGAGAACGAGGTGAGGACGGCGACGCTAGGCGCGAAGGTGGTGGTCTCGTGGAGCCAGTAGAGCATGGCGCTGGAGAGTTCGAGCACGATGCGCGAGTCGGCGGTCATCCGCGGCAGGGATTCCAGCAGCGAGCCGCCGATGTTGCCGCCCATGAAGACGTTTGAATCGCCCAGGAGCGACCGCAGACCTGCGTGAACCATGGCGGTGGTGGTGCTTTTGCCCACGCTGCCGGTGATGGCGATGGTGCGGGCACCGGCGGGCAGGCGGCTGGTGAGCAGGGAGATTTCGGTCGTGATGGGCACGCCCGCGGCGCGGGCGGCGCTGAGGTAGCGGTTGCTCCAGGGCTTGGGGACGGCGGGGTTGGCGACGACGCAGTCGGTGGACGTGAAGTCGCGTTCGTCGTGCCCGCCGAGGCGGAGGGTGACCTTGCCGGAATCGATCAAGGGTTTCAGTGGTTCAAGGGGCGTCGCGAGTGCGTCCTGAGTTTCCAGGTCGGTCAGGGTGACGCGGGCACCTTGCGAGCAGAGCCAGCGGGTGACACCCGCTCCGCCGCCGAAGCGGCCCAGGCCCATGACCGTGATCGTTGCGCCGTCCAGTGGCGGGGGAGTCGTCCGTGGCATGCACGATGGTAGAGGGGGCGGGGCACTATCCTCGGGCATGTCGATTCATGGGCCCATCTTGCGTTCATTGCTCGCCGGTGCGCGTCGTGAGTTTGTGGTAGACGACAAACGCGCCTACCGGGGTGCGGAACTGCTCGTTGGGGCGGCCCATGTCGCGTCGGCGGTGAAGCCCGTGTGCGACACCAAGACGCTGGGCGTGCTGGCGCCCACGAGCGCGGCGTTCCCTCTGTGCGCGTTGGCGGGGTGGAGCCTGGGCAAGACCGTGGTGCCGCTCAACTACCTCCTGAAGCCGGAAGAGTTGCAGTACGTGATCGACGACTGCGGGACGGACACCATCGTGGCGTCGCGGGCGCTGCTGGACCACATGGGGTACACGCCGCGGGTGAAGCGGATGATCGTGCTGGAGGACCTTTCGTTCAAGGGCGTGCCCGAGCCGGTGTGGCCGGCGGGGGCGGACGAGGACGACCTCGCGGTGATCCTGTACACCAGCGGCACGAGCGGCCGGCCCAAGGGCGTCATGCTGACGCACGGCAACATCGCGAGCAACATTCGGCAGATCATCGAGTGGGTGAGCATCGACGACCACTTCACCTTTCTGGGCGTCCTGCCGCAGTTCCACTCGTTCGGCATGACGGTGCTCACGCTGCTGCCGCTGTGCGTGGGGGCGCGGGTGGTGTACACGGCGCGGTTCGTGCCGGGGAAGATCGTGCGGCTCATCCGCGAGCACCGGCCGACGATCCTTGTGGCGATCCCCAGCATGTATAACGCGCTGCTGCACGCCAAGGACGCGACTCCTGCGGACTTTGCGTCGCTGCGGTTTGTGGTCTCGGGCGGGGAGCCGCTGCCGCAGGCGGTGTTTGATGGTTTCCGCGAGAAGTTCGGCATCACGATCAACGAGGGGTACGGGCTGACGGAAACGTCGCCCGTCTCCAACTGGTGCCGGCCGTGGGAGTGGCGGCAGGGGAGCGTGGGCCGCGCGCTGCCGGGCATCGAGCAGCGGATTGTGGATGCGCACGGGCGGAAGCTGGGGCCCAATCGGGATGGCGAGGTGCAGATGCGCGGGCCCAACGTCATGCGGGGCTACTACAAGCTGCCCGAGGAGACGGCGAAGACCTTCACCAGTGACGGGTTCTTCAAGACCGGCGACATGGGGCGTCTGGACAGCGACGGGCACCTGTACATCACGGGCCGCATCAAGGAGATGCTCATCGTGGGCGGGGAGAATGTCTTCCCGCGCGAGATCGAGGAAGTGCTGAACAAGCACGAGAGCGTGGGTGCGAGCGGTGTCGTGGGGCGGCAGGACCCGATGCGGGGCGAGGTGCCTGTTGCGTTTGTTGAGTTGAAGGAGGGCGCGGCTTTCGACGAGATGGCCCTCAAGCAGCACTGCCGCAAGTTCCTCGCGGGCTACAAGGTGCCGGACACGATCACTCGCCTGGAAGCACTGCCCAGGAACCCGACGGGGAAGGTGATGCGGCGGGAACTGAAGAAGCTGGTCACAGCGTGAGGCTTACGGGCGCAGCACCGTAAGTGCATCGGCGGAACCGGACTTCGTGTACTCGCGGATGACGCGGCCGCTGCGGATGTAGATGGAGGTTTCGTCCTCGCCGATGCCCACGACCTCGACAAGGCCCCCCGCAGCGTTTCGGACTGCAAGCGTGCAGAGCGGCGTGATGGGGTGGTCGATGCCGGTGAGGTGCACGCGTGCGGCCGGCGATTCACTGAGCAGGGAGAGGAGCGTTGTCAGGGCGCTGGCGGGCGCACTGGCCAGCGGGCCTCCTTCGCGCGTCCAGCCGTCGAGCGTGCGGGTGTAGGTCGCGGTGGGGTCGCCATCGTCCCCGAGTGGTGTGGTGAGGTGGAAGGCGTGCGTGGGAGGGAGGACGCGCAGGCCCGCGATATCAGCCGCTGGCACCTGCACGGCCCGCTTGGAGACGTAGTACTCGGGCGTGCGAGCAATGGCGGTGATGGATGCGCCGTCGAGCACCGCGTTCACAGGCCCCCAGGCGGTGCTTGGTGTGCCGGAGGGCTGCTTGGCGGCCACGAGAGCGCGGCGGGCAACGGCGGATGCGTGGAAGGTCTCCTGCGCGGTGTCCGCGGCGGCGCCGATGGTGACTTCGGTCGTGATGAGTTCCGCGTCGCCGCGGGTGTTGACGATGCGGGTGGTGCGGGTGATGGTGGCGACCGGGTTGCTGAGCGCACTGGGAGGGGTGGATTCGGAGGACGGTGTGAAGCGCGTCGCCGGCAGTGCTGCGCCAAGCAGTTCCTTCATTGCAGCTTGGTCGACCGGGGCGGGCACCGGCAGCATGAGCGTCCACTTGCCATCCACCTGTTTGAAGGCGAGTGTGGCGGAACTGGACTCGATGCGGATGTCGGTGGGTGTGCCCGGGGCGGTGAGGAGGTCAGGGCGGCGCCAGGCGAGCACGTTCCGGGGGCGGAAGAGCTCGGCAGTCTGCGAGGGCGCGTCCAGTTCGAGCGATGCAGTTGTGTCGGCGGTTAGCTCGTGGGCCTTTGTCGTGCCGCCCAGCGATTGTCGGGTGAAGAGCAGCGAAAGGTCGGGCTGGTTTGGAATAGCAAGCGTGACGGAGGCGCATTCCGTGCTCGCGGGCGGGCGGGATGGGCGGGCGGGAAGGCGGGAGAGTTCGCTGAGCAGTCGCAGGGCTCCCTGCACTGCGCCCGTTTCTGCGGGCCAGGATGGTTCGGCGGGCCCAGCCTGGATGAGCCAGGTGTCGAGGTCAGGCGCGGCTGTCAGCGTGACGGATTCACCGCCGTCGGCGACGCGGACGAGCGTTGCGGTGTTGACCGTCGAGAGGCGCGATGCCGCGCCCGGGGGCATTGGCGCGGGTGAGCGGGGCTGCAACGCGAAGTAGGTGACGACGCCCAGGGCGAGCGTGGCGATCACGGCGATGGCCGCGGTTCGAGCGTTCATGGTGGATGGTTCGCCGGTCGCGATCAGCGGGCTTTAGACCCGGTCGCCCTCTGCGATGGGCCGGAGGACTTTGAGGGCGCGGTGGCCGCGGTACTGGCCGATCTGCGCGAGGTACTTCTTCTCGCCCTCGACGCAGATGACGATCGGGCTGACGCCGGGCTTCTCGGTGACGACGATATCGCCGGGCGAGAGGGCCAGGAGTTCCTTGACGGTCATGGTCGTCTCGGCGAGCATGCCCGTGACGTTCATGGGTGCACGGTTCAGGTTCCTGGAGATCGTGTCCTCCGTCTCCTTGCTCTTCTGGTTCTTCGCGGCGGAGAACCAGTTCTGGCTGGAGAGGTGGTCCATGAAGGGCTCGATGACGTTGTAGGGGATGCACAGGTTCATCGTGCCCGCGCGGCTGCCCAGCTTGAGCTCGAAGGCGACGACCACGACAACCTCGTTGGGCGGCACGATCTGCACGAGCTGCGGGTTGCTCTCGGTCGCGGCGACGCGGAACTGCATCTCGCGGATCTTGGCCCACGCCTCGGAGAGTGCCGCGAGGCCGCGGTTGGTGACGTTGTTGATGAGGCGCGTCTCGATGAGCGTCATCGGGCGCTGGGGGATGAACAGCTCCTGGTTGCCGCCGCCCAGCAGGCGGTCGATGATCGGGTAGATGATGAGCGGGCTGATCTCCAGGCACATCTGGCCCTCAAGGCCCTCGGCCGAAACCAGGTTGAACGATGTGGGATTGGGCAGGCCGCCGGTGAACTCGCTGTACGTCATCTGCTCGCACGTCGCGACCTTGATCTCGACGATGGTGCGGAGGTAGGCGGAGAGGGCCACGCCGAAGTTGCGGGCGAAGGCCTCGTGCAGCGTCTGGAGGGCGCGCATCTGGTCCTTGGACACACGCTCGGGCCGCTTGAAGTCGTAGGCCTTGATTTCGGTGGAGTCGGGATCCCGGGTCCGGCGGCTGAAAATGGACCGGGCGGGCGTTTCGACCGTGGCCGGACCGGTGTCCCCTGCTCCGGCGGTCGCGAGCAGCGCATCGATATCGTTCTGGTCCAGAAGATCGGACATC
>DATAKA010000042.1:0-14853 GCA_036261855.1 Phycisphaerales bacterium
TTTTGGTCCTATAGCCCCCGTTGCCTGAAGCCCCCCCAATGGAATCGCCGATTCAAGGACAGGTCTCGCGGCCACGCCGCCGGCCAACGACAGCACGAAAAGGCGACGAGCGGCAGTCCCGCACGGGAGGACGACCATGAGCGGCATCACGAGCGGCACCGGCGTGTTCAGCGGCATCGACAGCGCATCGATCATCGATCAGCTCCTGCAGATCGAGGCCCGCCCCCGCATCCTCGTGCAGCGCCGCGTCGCCCAGCTCCAGAGCCAGGCCGCCGCGTTCCTCGACCTCAACAGCCGCGTCAACGCCCTCAAGTCCGCCGCGTCCAAGTTCCGCACCGCCAACACCTTTAAGCTAAAGACCGCCACCTCCAGCAACGAGAGCGTGCTGACCGCGACGGCGGCCCTGACCGCCGCCGCCGGCTCGTACACATTCCGCGCCCACCAACTGGTCACGACGCAGCAGGCACTGACCCGCGGCTTCGCCGACCGCAACACCACCGCCGTCGGCGCCACGTCGTTCACGTTCGAATCTTCCCGCGCACGCCTCGACGACGACATCGCCCTCGCGGACTTCAACAACGGCGCGGGCGTCGCCCGCGGCAAGATCCAGGTGACCGACGCCGCGGGGCACACCGCAACAGTCGATCTGTCCAAGGCCGTCACCGTGGACGACGTGCTGACCGCCATCAACGGCAACGGTGTTGCACTCGTGACAGCACGCGTGCAGGGCGGCAAGCTCGTGATCCGGGATACCTCCGGCGGCGCCGGCCAGTTCTCCATCGCCAACGCCAACGGGTACACCACCGCCACGAGCCTGGGCATCGCGGGAACCGGCACCGGCGGCATCATCACCGGCGCCACCGTCTACGGCCTGGGTTCCAACACGCCCCTCGCGGCCCTCAACGACCGCAACGGCGTCACCATCAAGAGCAACCCCGTCCCCAGCGCGTCCAACTTCACGATCCAGATCAGCGGCGCAACGACAGCGACCGTCAATGTCAACGTCGGCGAGGTCTGGGAGATCGCCAGCGGCGCGACCACCGCGAGCAAGACCCAAGGCGCGGTCTCAACCGTCGGCGGCGTCGTGGACCGTATCAACGCCGCGCTCACCGCCGCCGGCGCCACCACCATCTCCGCCCGCATCAACACCGAGCAAGGCCGCATCGAGATCGTCGACAGCACCAACGGCACGAACACGATCACCGTGACCGACGGCAACTCCACCACAGCGGCCGACCTGGGCATCCTGACCAACGGCGCGCCCACCGCGGGTACGCTCAACGGCCAGCAGGTGCTCGCGGGCCTCAACACCGTGCTCGGCACAAGCCTCAACGGCGGCGCGGGCATCGAGGGCGATGGCGTGCTCGCTTTCACGCTCCGCGACGGCTCCACGTTCAACGCCACCATCAACACGAGCGGCTCGCTCACGGACATCTTCGCCGCCATCGAAACAGCCTCCGGCACGCTCGCCGGCGGCGGCTCCAAGGTCTCCATCGCCCTCGATGACAAGGGCACCGGGTTCGTCATCACCGACCGCACGACGGGCACGGGCAACCTGACCATCCTCGGCAGCACCGGCAATGACACCGCCGTCTCGCTCGGCATCTCCACGACGCCCGCGGGCGTGGCCTCCAGCACGATCTCGAGCGGCAACCGCCAGAAGCAGTACATCTCCAGCGGCACGGCGCTCTCCACCCTCAACCGGGGCCAGGGCGTGGGCACCGGCAAGATCCGCTTCACCGACAGCAGCGGCCTGACGCAGGTGGTCGACATCGGCACCGACTCGCAGACCATCGGCGACATCGTGAACGAGATCAACTCGCTCATGACCGGCACCGGCGGCACCTCCGTCCGCGCCCGCGTGAACACCAACGGCGATGGCATCGAGATCTACGACACCGGCACCGGCACCCAGCGCGTCAAGGTCGAGGACGTCACAGGCTCGGTCGCCAGCGCACTCAAGATCAAGGGCACCGCGGCCGGCACCGGCACCGGCGCGGACAACAAGATCGACGGCAGCCTCGAACGCACCGTCACCTTCGGCGCGGGCGACACGCTCGACCAGATCGTCCAGAAGATCAACGACGCAGGCGTGGGCGTGGACGCCGCCGTGGTGCAGACCGGCTCCGGCGTCACCCCCTTCCGCATCTCCTTCACCAGCGAGAACGCCGGACGCGCGGGCCGCTTCATCCTCGACACCAACGGTTTTGACCTGGGCCTGACCACGCTCGCCGCCGGGCAGGACGCCGTCGCCTTCTTCGGCGCGGGCGATGTCGCGAACAGCATCGCCGTCACCAGCAGCAGCAACCTTATCGACGGCGTGCTCCCCGGCGTCAAGATCGACCTCAAGTCCGCCTCCTCCGACCCCGTCACCGTCACCGTCAACCAGGACACCGACGCCGTCGAGACCGCCATCGACGAGTTCATCACCGCGTTCAACGACACCATCGCCCGCATCAACAACTTCACCAAGTACGACCCCGAAACCGAGACCCGCGGCGTCCTCCTGGGCGACGGCACCGTCACCAGCCTCAAGAGCTCGATGTTCGCGACGCTCAACCAGCCCATCCGCGGGTTCTCCAACCGCTACCAGCGTTTGGCCGACGTGGGCATGAAGGTCAGCAAGGACGGCGAACTCTCCATCAACAAGGACAAGCTCAAGCAGGCCATCGCCACCGACCCCGCCGCCGTCGAGGCCCTCTTTACCCGGCGGGTCCAGACCAACGACACCCGCATCGACCTGGGCAACAACAACTCCGCCAACAACCCCAACTCCGGCACCACCTTCTCCGAGCTGGGCGCCATGGGCATCTTCGAGCAGTTCACCGAGCGCTACGTCAACAGCATCACCGGCACCCTCACCCTCCGCGGCCGCGGCATCGACAGCCAGGTCGCCACCCAGAACAAACGCATCGAGACCATGAACGCCCGCCTGGAAGTCCGCCGGCAGAACCTGCAACGCCAGTTCGCCGCCATGGAAACCACCATCGGCCGCCTCCAGCAGCAGAGCGGCGCCCTGCAGTCCATCGGATAAGTCCGGCTCAACCGACGGGCATGGACGCCCGATAGAAAGCACCATGACGGCACTGCAGGCACAGCCCAACGCCCAAGCGAACGCGTACCTCCGCACGCGAGTCATGACCGCGTCCCCGGAAGAGCTTCGGCTCATGCTCCTGGAAGGCGCGATCAAGTTCGCCCGCAAGGGGTGCGAGGCCGTCGCCGCCCAACGCCACGAAGAGGCCTTCACCAACCTCTCCTCGGCCCGCGAAATCATCCTCGAACTGCTCACCACCATCCGCGACGAACCCAACCCGGAACTCGCCGCCAACGTCCGCTCCCTTTACACCTTCCTCTACACCCACCTTGTCGAGGGCTCCTTCGAACGCGACACCACCAAGATCACCAAGGTCGCCGAGCTGCTCGAGTACGAACGCGAGACGTGGGTCATGCTGATGCAGAAGCTCGCCGAGGAACGCGCCCAGACCGCCAAGCCCGTCGAGGGCGGCGTGAGCGTGCAGGGCTGACCATCCGTCCGCGCTTCCTGACACAGACAGCTCCAAACACGCACTCCTGCACCACGCGAGCACGCTCCTCGTGATCCGTCTGGATTGCGCACGTCGCCATGGGAAGCTGCGCCCCAGCCCGACGCGCTGGGCTCTGGCCGCCACACGCCTTCAGGGACCGATTCCCCTCCCCGTGGTCCCCGGCACACCGGTTTTCTCGGAACTGACCGGCCCCGCGCCCGGATCAGGGAGCGTGCAAACAATGTGGTGAGCCGCGGGCAGGCCCAGCGCCGAAAAACGCCCCGCGCACCCGCCCCGATGACTATGCCGAGACGAACCCCCCAATGTGTTGTGCTGTGCGCGGGCTCCCTCGCCGCGTCGCTCGCTGCGCAGCCCACGACCCCTGCGCCCCCCATCGCGCCCACCCCCGTTCTTGCACCCACCCCGGCTCCCACCACACCCCCGCCCACGCCGGTCTACGAAGACGCCCCCGAGGAGCAGGAAACCGAAGTCATCCTGAAAGACCGCCGCCGCGTCTCCGGCAAACTCGTCGAGGTCACCAGCGAGTCCGTCGTCCTCGCCATCAGCGGCATCCCCACCGTCTTCAAGCTCGACAACATTGAGGCCATCCGCGCACTCCCAAGCGTCGAAGAACGCTACGAGGGCCTCCGCGCCGCCATCGCCAACGACGACATCGAGGGCCTGCTCCGCCTCGCCGAGTGGACGCGCCAACGCGGCCGCCTCGCCCTCGCCCTCAAGGACGTCGAATCGGTCCTCGCCCAGGAGCCGAACAACCGCGCCGCTAACGAACTGAGAACCATCATCGTCGAGCAGCAGAAGCTCAACGCCCTGAAGGCCGCGCCCAAGCCAAGGACCGCCCCCCAGCCCAAGCCCGACGGCGCAGCTCCCGAGGCCCCGGACCCCAAGCCCACCAAGCCCATCCGCCCCGCGCCCGACACCTTCCCGCTCCTCACCGACGACCAGATCAACATCGTCCGCGTCTTCGAGACCGACCTCAAAGACCCGCCCGCGATGATCGTGAAGCGCGAGACCGTCACGCGATTCCTCGACAAGTACGAGGGCACCATCGTCGAGGGCAAGGGCATCGTCCCCGTGAGCCCCGAAGCGCGCGAGCAGTTCTACCGCCTCCGCCCCAGCCAGGTCCTCTCCTGGTTCTTTGACCTCCGCGCCCGCGAGTTCTACCCCGAGGTCCAGGTCCTCGAAAACCCGCGCACCATGCGCCTCTTCCGCGACAACGTCCACCGCACCTGGCTCATCAACTCTTGTGCCACCAGCAAGTGCCACGGCGGCGAAGAAGCCGGCCGCTTCTACCTCAGCAACAAGAACCAGGCCTCCGACCGCGCGGCCTACACCAACTGGGTCATCATCGACCAGTTCAAGACCACCGACGGCCTGCCCCTCATCGACTTTAAAGACCCAGCCCGCTCCCCCATCCTCCAGATGGGCCTGCCCCGCGACAAGGCCATCATCAAGCACCCGACCGTCGAGGGCGGTGGCCGCCGCTGGATCCCGATCTTCGACGACACGAGCGACCGCCGCTACCGCGCCGCCGTGGACTGGATCCTCTCCCTCTACCCCAACCGCGCCGGCTACCCCATTGAGTACACGCCCCCGGTGCCCAAGGGTCTCAAGGCCGGCGAAAACGCCCCACCCGCGCCGCCCCGCTGACCATCGCCAAACAGACGCCTAGCCTCGCCCCCGCCCCCGGCGGCATGCAGGCCCCGGCGCGCAGGATTGTCACGATTCTGCTACAGTCGTCGTTCCCGCCGGGCCCGCTGCCCGGCCGGGTGCGTACAGACCCTTGCCCCGCCCCTCCCGGGCCGGGTTCTTTGCCCGTCACCGCCCCGCAGGATGCCCGCATGACCACCCCCCGCCCCCGCCCCCGCACGACCGCTCTCGTTTCCCTCCGCCCGCTCGCGCTGCTGGCCGTCGCCGGCCTCGCGCTCGCCGCGTGCGATACCCGCTCCCCCTCGGCCCGCGCCGTGAGCAACGCATCGACCAAGGTCGGCATCGAGGGCCTCAACTCCCCCAGCGCCGAAGAGGGCCACAAAGGCCTCGCCGAAGCCGTCAAGGACATGAAGAACCTCGACGGGACCACCGCCGAGAAGGCCTCGGCCTCCCTCCTGCTCGCCCAGGCCGCCATGAGCGAGGGCGAGTCGTCCGCGATGGACGCCACCCGCTTCGAGCGCGACGTCCGCATCGGCCTCTCCGAACTCGCCGACCTCGGCAACCAGTGGTCGCGCAACAGCTCCCTCGCCGCCGCAGCCTCCGCCTTCGACCCCGCCATGCAGATCGCCGATCTCTCCACGCAGGCCACCGAGAAGGACCGCCAGGTCGCCCAACTCCGCAAGGACCGAGACGAGACCCAGGCCCGCGTCACCGAACTCCGCAACCAGGCCGCCGCCACGCTCCGCGAAGCACAGGACCTCCACCGCCAGGCCGCAGAACTGGCTCAGCGCGCCAGCGAGCTCTCCGCCCGCGAAGGTGTGGGCCTCATCGAGCAGTCCACCAACCTGCGCCGCCAGGGCGACGCCAAGGTCATGGCCAGCGAGCAGACCACCACGCAGGCCGACCAGGTCGCCCCCCGCGTCACCGAGCTCGAAACGCTCGCCAAGCAGTACGAGAACCAGAAGGCCAACATCCTCAAGACCCAGGAATCCCTCCGCGCCACCCAGGCCGCCAAGCGCCAGGAGGCAGAAGAAGCCCGCGCCGCCGCCAGCGCTGTCGCCGCCGACCTCCAGACACGCACGAACGATCTGCTGGCCCTCCACGCCGGCAACTACACCGCCGCGTTCGACAAAGCGGTGAGCGCGTACACGCGGGCCGCGGGCGAGTCCCGCAAGGCCGGCAGCGGTGCCGGCGCACGCCTCACGCTCGGCAGCGCCCAGCTCGCCGTCGCTGGCCTGCAGCAGCGCAACGCGCAGCTCACCAACAGCGTCGCCAGCGCGTTCGAGACGCTCACGCAGATCAAGCCGCCCCTCCCCTCCTCGTCCGACCTCTCCAGCAAGGCCGCGTCCCTCCGCGAGAGCCATGCCGCCTCCCTCGAAGCCGCAAAGACCGCCCTCGAAGACGCCAAGTCAGCCTTCCAGGGCGTGCAGGTCAAGGGCGCTGCCGAAAAGGAACGCCTGGAACAGCTCGTCGGCATGCTCGAACGCCTCGCCGCGGGCGAGGCAGTGAACGCGGCACCCGTTCCCGCGCCGGAAGAAACAACAAACGAAACCGCCGCCGCTCCCGGGGCCTCCTCCGACGCCATCCCCGAGGGTGCGAAGACGCTTGTCGCCTCGGCCATCGCCGCAATGAAGGAAGGCCGCTGGGACGACGTGAAGGCGATGTACGTCGTCAAGACCGACGCGGGCCGCAAGATGCTCGACGCCGCCTTCAAAGCCAACGCCGCGGGCGGACGCGTGGACAGAGCCTTCCGCTCCAAGTTCAACACTTCCTTCGCAGAAGCGCTGAAGGCCGCACCCGGCGGGCAGATGATCGCCTCGGCCATGGCGCAGATGAGCCAGGGCGACCTCTCCGGTGTTGATGAATCTGCGGTCAAGTACACCAAGAACGCCGCAGGCGTCGCAATCGAAATGGGCGTCGGCATGCCCCTGCAGGCGGCCGAAATTGACGGAACATGGAAGTTCGACGGTGCGCAAATCGATGCGATGGCCCCCGCAATGGCCATGCAGTCCCAGATGCTCGACGGCTTCATCACAATGCAAGACACCTTCGCAGGCCGTGTCGAGGCCGGTGAGTTCGCCGACGCCAACGCCGCGGCCATGGCCTTCATGCAGGCCATGCAGAGCGCGATGATGGGCGGGGGCGGCGGCGGGGGCGGGGGCGGGGGCGGCTGATCCGTCCGCTCCCGGAACCGCCTTAAGAATCTCCCATGACCACCGACGCCCCCTCCTCCCGACGCGAGCTCAAGCCCGGCGAGCCTCTGCTGCGCGACGCGAAAATGCATCTGGTCACGCCCGCCGCGCCCGTCACCGGCACGGTCGTCGAGAACCGCCGCTGCACCGCAAACAAAAAGGCCGCGGGCTTCGTCCGCCACGTCTCGATCGATGTCTCCGGCACGCCCCTGGCCGGTGGGTTCATCGCGGGCCAGTCCTTCGGCGTCCTTGCCCCGGGAGTGGACGCCAACGGCAAGCCCCACAAGCTCCGCCTTTACTCCATCGCCAGCCCCACGGCAGGCGAGGACGGCCACGGCAACGTCCTGGCGACCACCGTCAAACGCACCATCGACGAACACTGGGACAGCGGCAAGCTCTTCCTGGGTGTCTGCAGCAACTACCTCTGCGACCTCGCGATCGGCGACAAGGTCAGCGTCACCGGTCCCAACGGCAAGCGCTTCGTCCTGCCCGAATCGCCCGAGAAGCACGACTACCTCTTTGTCGCCACCGGCACCGGCATCGCCCCCTTCCGAGGCATGGTCATGGAACTCCTGCAGCGCAAGGTCCCCTGCCGCGTCACGCTCCTCATGGGCTCCCCCTACGCCACAGACCTCATCTACCACGACCAGTTCGTTCGCTTGTCCCACGAGCACCCGTCGTTCACCTACCTCACCGCCATCAGCCGCGAAAAGCAGCCCGACGGTTCCCCGCCCATGTACGTGCACGAGCACCTCGCCCGCTCGCAGGACCAACTCACCCCGCTGCTGGCGTCCAGCCGCACCCTCATCTACATCTGCGGCATCGCCGGCATGGAGCTCGGTGTGCTGCAGCAGGCCGCGCGGGTCCTCCCCGCCGCCGCACGCGAGCAATACCTCGAAGCCGACGCCGCGGCCATGTCCGACATCAGCGGCTGGACGCGCGCCATGCTCCACAAGCAGGTGAAGCCCACGCGAAGAGTCATGATGGAGGTGTACTGACACCCGCGCTCCACCCCAACCACCCTACCATGCCCCTTCCAGGTTCGCCGCACTTTCCCGGATCAGTTGACCTTCCCCAGAGGTACTGATACGTTGCCCCTCCCCACCGCCCCCGACACGCCCGTTTTTCAAGGCAGAATGCGATGCTGACACTCACCCGCACTTGTGTTGTCGTGCTCATGCTGGCGCTCTGCGGGCGCGCAGTCGCCCAGTTCGGCCTGCCCCAGGACGTCACACAGTCCACCACCGCCCTCTCCGACGCACAGAAGGCGCAGGTCGACCAGCACATCGACCAGCAGATGGCCCGCATCGAGAGCAAGGAAGCGGACAAGGTCAAGCAGGCGCAGGAAGTCATGTCCGGCCGGCGCGCCCTCATCGAGCCGCTCAACACGCAGGCCAGCGTCCCCTTCCGCCTCACCTACGCCGAGAAGCTGGAACCCCGCCTGCGTGCCCTCATCCAGAATGGCAATGAGATGCAGCAGGTCAACGCGCTCGTCATCAGCGCCGAACTCGGCACCAACCGCGCCCTGGGCCTCATCGCGCTGGGCCGCACCAACGCCGCCCCCAGCATCCGCTTCCAGGCCGCCGCCGCCACGCGCCGACTGCTCGACTCCCTCTCCAACGTCCAGTCCCGCGCCATCAACGACGACGACCTCAAGCGCCTGCTCCAGGACACCGGCAACGCCATGGCCGCCGAGAAGGACCCGCAGGTCACCGCCGGTCAGATCGCCGCCCTCGCCGCCGGCCTCTCCATCAGCAGCATCCGCGCCAACGCCGCGCAGGAACTCTCCGACGCCATCGCAACCATCGCCTGCGCCCAGAAGACCGACCCCCTCCACCCACGAATCCTCGAGGCCGTCGCCGCCGCCACCGGCAACCTCCGCGACCAGATCCTGAACGCCGGCGCAAACGTACCCGCCGTCCTCACCAAGGCCACCGCCGACGTCGCGACCAACTGCCTTGTCCACGCCCGCAGCGTGGTCAGCGGCCAGAAGCTCTCGCCCGCGAAGAGCGACACCGCCGCGGGCCGCACCGAGTACGCCGACTTCGGCGGCCTCGCCTCCACCGTCCTCCAGTTGACCGGCCAGTCCGCCGTGCCCAAGGTCGCCATCCCGCCCCACGCCCTGACGGCCGACATCAACGCCAACAACGTCCAGAAGGACGCCGCGGTCGTCAACGCCATCAACGAGCTCGTCACCGCCGCCGTCAACGGCTTCAAGGTCGACGGCGACCCCTGCAAGAAGCGCTGACCAGCGCCCCGCCCACTATCCTGTGTCATGCTCCGCCTGCTGGTCCCCATCCTGGCCGTGCTGGCGCTCGTCCTCGCTTTCACCGCGCTGGACCGCCCCCTCCCCAAGGCCGACTTCACCTTCATCAACCGCGGCGACGTCAGCACCCTCGACCCCGCCATCATCTCCTGGCAGCAGGACAACCGCGTCGCACGCATCGTGAGCGAGGGCCTCACCCGCTCCGACAACTTCGCCCACAACTTTGAGCCAACCCCCGCCACCGCCGCGTCGTGGGACTTCTCCGCAGACAAACGCACCATCACCTTCCACATCCGCAAAGACGCGGCGTGGAGCAACGGCGAACCCCTCACCGCCCACGACTTCGTCTTCTCCTGGCGCCGCTCCATGATGCCCGACCTCGCGGGCGACTACATGAAGCTCTACGAGTTCATCGAGGGCGGCAAACAGTTCATCGCCTGGCGCGCCGCGGCACTCAAAGACTTCCAGACACGCACCGACTTCCCCACCGACGCCGCCCGCGCCGACGCGGCCCAGATCCTCTGGCAGGAGACGCTCGCCAGGTTCGACGAACTCGTCCAGTGCAAGGCCATCGACGACCACACGCTCCGCGTCACCCTCGTCCGCCCCACGCCCTACTTCCTGGACCTCACGGCCTTCCCGCCGATGTACCCCGTCTACCCGCCCCTCGTGCGCGCCCACGAATCGATCGACCCCACCACCGGCATGCTCCGCAGCCGCCCCGAGTGGACCAAGCCGCCCATCAACGTCACCAACGGCCCTTTCGTCCTCACGGCCTGGCGCTTCAAGCGCGACATGCGCTTCGAGAAAAACCCCCACTACTGGAACAAGGACGCCATCGCGATCGACTCCATCGCCATCCCCAGCATCCAGGACCCCAGCACCACCGTCCTCGCCTTCAACACAGGCGCGGTGGACTGGCTGAGCGACGTCGTCCCCGGCTACCGCGACCGCATCCTCGCCGAGAAGCACGCCTTCTACAACGAGCACAAGGACGCCGTCGCCGCCCTCCGCGCCCAGTTCCCGCGCGACCCCATCGAGGTCGACCGCCGTCTCCCAAAAGACCCGCGCAACAACTTGGGCGTCTTCCCCGCATTCGGCACCTACTTCTACAACTTCAACTGCTCCCCCACCCTCACCGACGGCCGCCCCAACCCGCTCGCCGACGCCCGCGTCCGCCGCGCCCTCACCATGGCCATCGGCCGCGAGACCGTCGCCGACGACATCCGCCGTATTGGCGAGCCCGCCGCGACCACGCTCATCCCCCGCAACTCCATCGCGGGCTACGCCTCCCCCGCCGGCCTGCCGCACAACCCCGACAAGGCCCGCGCTCTCCTCGCCGAAGCCGGTTACCCGCGCGGCGAAGGCCTCATGCCCATCGGCATCCTCTTCAACACCGAGGGCGAGCACGCCCTCATCGCGCAGTCCGTGGCCAAAGACTGGGAGCGTGAACTCGGCGTCCGCACGCGCCTCGAGCAGGTCGAGATCAAGGTCTTCCGCGAACGCCTCAAGAACGCCGACTACATGGTCAGCCGCGCCGGCTGGTTCGGCGACTACGGCGACCCCACGACCTTCCTCAACATCAACAAAACCGGCGACGGCAACAACGACCGCAAGTTCAGCCACGCCCCCTACGACACCCTCCTGGACCAGGCCGAAGAACAGCCCGACCGTGCCGCCCGCATGCAGTTGCTCGCCGAGGCCGAACGCATGCTGCTGGAAGAACAAGCCCCCCTCGCCCCCATCTTCCAGTACGTCCAGATCATCATGTTCGACCCACACCGCATCACCGGCCTCTCCAGCCACCCGCGCATGGAGCAACAACTCTTCCGCATCGACATCTTCGGCGACGGCAAGGGCACCGACCAGCCGCAACTCATGTACGACGGCGTGGGCGAAGGGTCTTTCGGGGCGGTGAACGCAGGGCCGAAGAAGTAAGGATGTCCGACTTGACTGCCCAGCCCACCACACCTTCCAGAAGCCGTATGTTCGGGGTCGCTGCAGCAATCTTTGCGTTTCAGTTGTTGGTTCCGAGCATGCTTCTCAAGGTGTTCTCTGGTTTCATTGGTGAGGTTCCTCCACTCCACTTCGGCTTCTTCTTCACCGCGACCATTGTTCCAGTCTTGTCATACTTCCTGTTCAAGCCGCTGGCCGGAAAGCTCTTTGCAAAGCACCCTTGCACGTTCGGTGTCTTCATCGTGTCGCTGGTCTGGCCGGCGGTGGTCGCGATCTTTCTTGTGATGATCGCGACACGGCTCGGCGCTCGCGCGATGCGCGGAGCACCGATGACAGCCCTCTTCTTGATACCGTCGTATGTCCTTACGATCCTTGTAGTCCTCCGATACTACAACCCGGACGCGCGGCCGACCATCTCTCACTCCAAGCCGCACCCACGCACTCCAGCACCGCGTCCAACCCTTGCCCCAGTGCTCGCGGCAACTCTTGCGATCGTGTGCGTCCCGATCTTCTACCTTGTTGTTGGCATCTTTATCCGCACGATCACACCCTTGCTCCCGGTCGGCTTCCACTTCGCTGCCACCAGTGCTGTCACCGCTGCACTGGCGTACACCGGCACGCGGATGTACTTCCGCAACACCTTCTCGAAGTACCGCTTCAACCTCACGCCGGTCGTGCTCACCGCCAGCGTTGCTGGCACCGTGTGCACCATCGGAGGACTTGCGCTCGGAATGACGCAAGACACGTACTCCCTCATCGCGCCGTGGGCAGCGGTTGCACTCGGCACTTGGCGCGGCGCACACTCCGTCATCCACCACCTCGCCCTTCGAAGAGGCGTTGGCAACGCGTGCGCCCACTGCTCCTACGACCTTTCCGGCCTCCCCGACCGCACGCCATGCCCCGAGTGCGGCGGTGTATACCGCTACACAACGTCGATCACCGCGCCAACCACACCATGAACGAGCCGCCCGCACACCCTCCCCCACACCCTCCCAGCAAGGGGCTCGCCGCGAGAACATCACTCGTATCCGCATACATGTTCGCAAACGCGGCCCTACTCGGACCGGCGCTGTGGTTCCTTTTCGCGGCTGCTATGGATGCTGCGACGCGGCTACCGGAGCACGTAATCTCCGTGTTCGCCGGAATTCTGGCGAGTGTCCCTGTGTACCTCATCCTTCGCGCAACCGCCCGCGGCTCCTTCGAAGAACTCCCGTTCCACGTCCCAGCGGTCATCAGTGTCATGTGCATGCCGCTGATCCTCGTCCTTCTGGTAACCGGTGTCTCGGTCAGCCGTCGCATCGCCAGCCCGACGTTCGCAATCCAGGCTCTTTGGACGGGAATCGGCATTGCCACACCCCTCATCGCCGTGCTCGTCGGGGCGGTCCACGGAGTCCGCCTCGTCATGAAGCACCGCGCCATCCGCCGCGGCATCGGCACCCTCTGCGCCCACTGCTCCTACGACCTCTCCGGCCTCCCGGACCACACCAAGTGCCCCGAGTGCGGCGGCATCTACCGCTACGCTGGCCCACTCAGGCCGCACGCGTGACCGCCCCCACGCCCCCCATCCCCGAACTCCCCCAGACGCGCCGCCGCCTCCGCCGGACCCTCGGCTACGTCATCATCGCCCTCGCCCTCGGCACGCTCTTCATCCCCATCGCCGCGGGCTTCGGCTTCGTCGTCGCCGGGCTCATCTTGGGCAACCTCAACGTCGGCATGTCCCACCCCCTCGTCATCCTCTCCGCCGCCGCCCTTGGCGCACTCACCAGCGCCGCCGGCCTCTTCGAAGGTGCCCGCAACAGCTTCGCGACAAAGCCCATCGCCCCGCGCAGCGTCGCCATCGCCGTCGCCCTCCCGCCCGCCCTCTTCGCCGTGGGCTCCATGACCTCGAACATCGTCGCCGCGTTCGTCCTTTTTCTGTGCGCGGGTGGTGGCGCCTACGGCATGTACAAAGGCGCCCAGCGCGGCGCCCGCAACGCCTCCATGTCCATCGGCATCGGCGACCTCTGCGCCCACTGCGGCTACGACCTCTCCGCCACCCCCGCTCACAACATCTGCCCCGAATGCGGCGGCACCTTCCGCTTCGACCGCACCAAGATCGGCTAACCGCTCGATGCCCTATCGAGGCGACGAACAAAGCAACACAGTTCAAAATTTGTAACATCACGTTCTTGACTCATTCGTGCCGCTCGCAACACCACATCGCCACGATCCTGCGCCACCACGCACGCCCCCGCCCCAATTCCGCGCCCGGCCGCGTTCTCCCGACACCAAACACCGGCCACCACCGCGTTGACAGCCTCCACGCCATTCTGTAGCGTGCAAACACCTGCCGCACGCCCCGCGCTCTCGTGGGCGCTGGCCGTGTGCCCACAGGCATCTCTTGGGAGGCTCTCATGCACCGCGACCGACACCGTCTCCTGCTCGTGACATCACTCATCGCCGCGGCCGCCGCCGTCACGCTCGTCGCGTGCAAGTCCGGCCCGCGCAGGCAGCCCGCACCCACCGCCCAACCCCCGCTCTCCCACTCGGCCCCCTTCCACCGGCTCCCGCCCGCCGTCGAGGACGCCACCATCGAGCGCCTCGCCGCGCCCAACAACGACGGCAACGCGCTGCTCGAAGTGAAGTTCGAGGCGGGCGACCCGCGCACCGCCAAGGGCGTCTCGATCTTCCCCGAAGGCAAGGAAGTCCGCCTTGTGGACAACGGCGCAGGCGCCGACCGCGCCGCAGGCGACGGTGTCTTCTCCAGCTTTATTCAGTTCGACTTTGCCGAAGCAGCCCGCGCCCGCGACGCCGAGATGAAACGCCTCTCGGGCCAGCGCGAGCCCCGCAACATCTTCCGCAACCGCCACATCATCGGAGTCGAGAACACCAAGGCCGCCCTCGAACGCTTCCGCAAGTTCCCCGCCGGCGCGGACATCCCCGTCGGCCTCAAGTTCCCGCTCGGTATTTTCGGCTCCGTCGTCAGCCCGTCCTCCATTGACCCCGCTCGCTCCCTCGTCATCACCGACGAGAGCGTCATCGAAGACCCAAACCGCACCTTCAGCATCTGCCCCAGCCACCGCGCCTCGAGCGGCGGCAACCCCGATGGCGTGTGGACCTTCAAGCACCTCATGACCGAGATGGCCAACACCCCCGTCACCGGCATCGACCCCGCCGACTTCACCGAGCAGTGGCTCAGCCTGTGGCTCACCAACCAAGTCCCTCCCCCCCCCCCCCCCCCCCTTCCCCCCCCCCCCCGCCGCCCCAT
>DATAKA010000056.1:0-3653 GCA_036261855.1 Phycisphaerales bacterium
TGTTGAGTTCGGTGGCGACTTCTGAGAGCGAAAGGGATGGGGACGTGAGGAGGTCGGCCAGGCGGGAGGGGTCTGGCGAGGGCGGGGAAGCGGGTGTTGAAAGAGGTGCGGCGACCATGTGAGTACGGATAATGTACGGCACAGGCACACAATGTCAATAGGATTTTGTTTGGTATTGTGTAAGTCGTTGGGGGGTGGGGTTTTGGGGGTGGGTGGCGGGGGCGGGTAGGACGGATAGGACCAATAGGACGTATGCGACTGGTGGGACGGGGGTGATGTGGGGCGCTCGGGTGTAGGGTGGGCGGTACGCGACGGCTTCGCCGTGGCGATGATGCGGCGGCCGCATCGCGAGGAGGCGGGGGGCAGGATGCCCCCGCCCCGGGACTCTGGTTGGTTGTTCAACGTTCAGAACGGCGTTGCTGCACCGCTCGCAACGGGCGTAGGCCCGTGGTGTGCAAAGTGAAGCCGCGTTGCGGGTCAATCCTGCTCGGCGGGGAGGCGGTGTGCGTAGGCCTCTCCCCACTTTTCCATGGCGGCGAGGACGGGGCGGAGGGTCTCGCCGAGGCGCGTCAGGGTGTAGTCCACGCGCGGCGGGACTTCGGCGTAGACCTTTCGGCGCAGGATTCCGTCCGCTTCCAGTTCGCGGAGCTGCTTGGTCAGCGTTCTGTGCGAGATGCCGGGCAGGGCGCGGTGGAGTGCGCCGAAGCGCTTGGTGCCGGTGAGCAGTTGCTGCAGGACGAGCACCTTCCAGCGGCCGTCGATGACGCGGAGGGTTGCCTCGACGTAGCACGACAACGACTCGTTCGACTTGGCCATGTGATTATCCGATTTACTCGAAACAGTATCTTTGAAGATACTATGTATCGTTTATGTGTGTACTTGACATGCGATCATACTCGTTGTCAGCATGGCCTACATTCCGGTCTGTACGCGTGGCGCCCTTGACAGCTCGCATACCACTCGTGTGGAGCAGCGCTTCCGGGGAACTGCGCACGGAAAAGGAGCCTTGCTGATGAACACTCGCATGCTGACGATCGTGGCTGTTGGGGGAACGCTTGCTGCTGCCGCGGCCCTTGCTGGTTCGAATCAGCCTGCGGGTCGTGCGGGTGGGGCCGCGTCCCGCGCGCCTATCCAGGGGTTGTCTCGCCAGCCGAGCCCGGCCGCGTCGCAGGTGCTGCTGGACCCCAACGACACCGTCGTTCTCCTCCTGGACCATCAGACGGGCCTGTTCCAGACGGTGAAGGATGTGCCGGTGGCCGAGCTGCGCACCAACACGGTGGCGTTGGCGAACATCGCGAAGCTGGGGAAGGCGCCGATCATCTACACCGCGTCGGAGCCCAACGGCCCGAACGGTCCGATCATGGACGAGCTCGACGCGTTCAAGGACTACGCCCAGTACGTGGCGCGGAAGGGCGAGATCAGCGCGTGGGACAACGCCGAGTTTGTGAAGGCGGTCGAGGCGACGGGGCGCAAGACGCTGGTGATGGCCGGCGTCTGGACGAGCGTGTGCGTCGCGTTCCCGGCCTTGCAGGCGCAGGCCGACGGCTACAAGGTGTACTTCGTGACCGATGCGTCGGGCGACCCGAGCGTCATGGCGTCCCAGACGACGATCGCGCGGCTTTCGGCGGCGGGCATCACCCCGGTCAGCACGAACGTGGTGCTGTGCGAGTTCCAGCGGACGTGGAACAGGCCCGACGCCGCGCAGTGGGGTGCGATCTACACCCAGCTGGTGCCGCACTACAAGGCCGTTGCGGAGAGCTACGGCCGTGCGCAGGAAGCGGCACGCGCGCCCAAGTAAGTCGGTGACGGCGGGAGTCCTTGCGCCCAGTCATCTGTCGAAGGGAGTTGTCATGCGAGGTTTCGCACTTGCTGTTGCATTTGTAGCCGCGTCGTTCACGGCGTGGGCGTGCGCTCCTGCCGAGCCGGTGGCGCGGCAGGAAGCGGCCGACCTGGTGATCGTCAACGGGAGGGTCATCACGCTGGATGAGGCGAACCCCACGGCCTCGGCCTTCGCGGTGCGGGGTGGCAAGGTTGTTGCTGTTGGCGATGAGGCAGCGATGGCTTCCCATCGCGGGGACGCAACGCGCGTGATCGACATGAAGGGCCGCACGGTCATCCCGGGCTTGAACGATTCGCACCTGCACGCGGTTCGGGGCGGGCGGTTCTACAACTTGGAGCTTCGCTGGGATGGCGTTGGGTCACTCAATCGGGCTCTTGGCATGGTGCGCGAGCAGGCCGGGCGGACGCCGAAGGGCCAGTGGGTGCGGGTCATCGGTGGGTGGTCACCCTACCAGTTTGAAGAGCGGCGGATGCCGACGATCGCGGAGTTGAATGAGGCCGCGCCGGAGACGCCTGTCTTCGTGCTGTTTCTCTACAGCCAGGCCTTTGTGAACAACGCGGGCATGGAGGCGCTGAAGCTGACAAAGGAGAGCAAGCCGCCGGAGGGCGGCCGGTACGAGTTTGTGGATGGGGGCGGGGTGATTCTGCATGCCGACCCAAGCCCCTTGATTCTGTACTCCACGATCGCGAAGTTGCCGCATCTTTCGGCGGACGATCAGGTGAACTCCACCCGCCACTTCTATCGTGAGTTGAACCGGTTCGGGCTGACGAGCGCTGTGGACCCTGGTGGGGGTGGGCATGCGTATCCCGGGGACTATCAGGCGACGAGCACCCTCGCGACGCAGCCCGGCATGCCGCTGCGTGTTTCGTTCTCCTTGTTTGCGCAAACGGCTGGGTCCGAGCTGCAGGACTTCACGCGGTGGACCAGGGAAGAGAAGCTCCTGTTCGACCGGGCGACGGAGCGGCTCAACGGGTACGTGCTGGATGGAGCGGGCGAGAACCTGGTGTGGTCCGCGGGCGACTATGAGAACTTCATGGCGCCCCGGCCTGACCTCAAGGACAAGATGGAGGCGGAACTGGAGGCGGTCGTGCGCGTCCTAGCGGAGCACCATTGGCCGATCCGCATCCACGCGACGTATGACGAGTCGATCACGCGGATTCTGAACGTGTTCGAGAGGGTCTTCAAGGAGACCGGTTATCGCGGCCGGTGGGCCATTGACCACGCGGAGACGGTCAGTGATTCGAACATCGCTCGGATCAAGGCGCTCGGCGGCGGGGTTGCGGTCCAGAATCGCATGGCGTTCGCCGGCGAGGTCTTTGTGGAGCGTTACGGCGCGGATGCGGCTGCTTCTGCCCCGCCGCTGAGGAAGTTGCTTCAGGCGGGCGTCCCGGTCGGCGCCGGCACGGACGCGACGCGCGTGAGCAGCCACAATCCGTGGCTCGCGATCGACTGGCTTGTCACCGGGAAGTCGGTGGGCGGTACGCAGCTCGCAGCGCCGGAGAACAGGCTTTCGCGGGAGGAGGCGCTCAGGTTGTTTACCGTGGGCAGCGCCTGGATGAGCGGTGAGGAGAAGGAGAAGGGGAGGATTGCGCCGGGTCAACTGGCGGACTTCGCGGTGCTTTCGGCCGACTACCTCACGGTGCCTGAGCGGGACATTCGTTCTATCGAGTCGGTGCTCACGGTGACCGGCGGGGATGTTGTCTACGGGGCCCAGGAGTTTGCGGAGTTGGCTCCGGAACTGCCCGCGGTGAGCCCGGTGTGGTCTCCGGTGGCCAGGTTCGGCGGGTATCAGCGAGACCGGCGGTAGTGCGAC
>DATAKA010000058.1:0-28137 GCA_036261855.1 Phycisphaerales bacterium
GGCAACCCAGCACCATGTTGTGCACGTGCAAGTCACAGACCGTACCGAGAGCGTTTTGAGGAACTCAGCACGCACGCACTATCCGCCAGTGCAGCCCTGGGAACCCGCGCGCCCATGAATCGCTCGCGCGACGCACGCACACTCACACCGGCGCGTTCATCGGGAGCCGGCGCTGCGCGATCGCCGCTTCGTACGTCTTGATGCACCGCTTCGCCGCCTCATCCCACGTCAGCCGGTGCAGTTCCATCTGGCCGTGGTGACGCAGCGTCTGGCTCAGCGGCGGGTGCCGCAGCACCGCGATGATCATGTTCGCCATCTCGTCGATGTCCCAGAAGTCCACCTTCAGCACGTGCTGCAGCACCTCGCTCGCGCCGCTGGTCTTGGAGAGGATCACCGGCACATCGTGGCTGATGGCCTCGAGCGCTGCGATGCCGAAGGGCTCGCTCACGCTGGGCATCACGTAGCAGTCGGCCATCTGGAACACGCGCTCCACGTCGTTTCCGCGCAGGAAGCCCGTGAACAGCACGCGTGAACCGATCCCCATGCTCGCCGCAAGATCAATCATCCGCAGCGCCATGTCGCCGCTGCCCGCAAGCACAAACTTCACGTTCGGGAACTTCTCCAGCACGCGCTTGGCCGCGGCGATGAAGTACTCCGGACCCTTCTGCATCGTGATCCGCCCCAGGAACAGGACGATCTTGTCGCCCTCCTCGATCTGGCTCCCCGCCTGCGGCTGCTGGCTCTCCCGCTCGATGCCGTTGTACACCACATCGATCTTGTCCGGGCTCACGCCGTACCGCCGCACGCAGATGCTCTTGGTGAGCTGGCTCACGCACACCACGCGGTCCGCGGCGTGCATGCCCGCCCGCTCGATCTCGTAGACGCGCTGGTTCACGTTGTTGCCCGCGCGGTCAAACTCCGTGCTGTGCACCTGCACGATCATCGGCTTACCCGTCACTTTCGCGAGCGCGATCGCCGCGGGGTACGTCAGCCAGTCGTGCGCGTGGATGACGTCGTACTGCTCGCGCCGGGTGATCGTGACGCACAGGCGCGCGTACCGCTCGGCGTCGCCCACAAGGTCGGTCCCGTAGCCATGGCCCGCGCCGCCGCCGTCCCCGATGAACCCCTTGGGGGTCGCCGGCCGGATCGGCGCGGCCGCCACACTCGGGATGATGTTCGCGAGCGAAGCGCCCTCGCCCGCGTTCACCGCGCCGTCGGGCTCTTCAGCCCCTTCACCGGCGACCTCACCCGGCAGCGCTTTCACCATCGAACCGCCGCTCGCGAACGGCTGCGAACCCGGGTACGGGTTCGCGAACGTCGCCGGCACGCCGAAGAACGTCGTGTGCTGGAACGCGTACCCGCCCACCACCGCGGCGTCGGGCCCGGCCCCGGGCGGCAGCGGCACACCCCCCACCGCCACGCCCGCCATCGGGAACGGGCTCAGCATCTTCACATGGCTGGAACGCGACCGGTCCACCGGCTTGGGCAGGATGAAAATGACCTGATGCCCCTGGCGGTCCAGAGACTTCGTCAAGCCGTAGCAAGCGACCCCCAGGCCGCCCGCGATGAACGGGGGGAACTCCCACCCGAGCATGAGGATGCGCATGCCGCAGGGTATGGATGAGGGGCGCGAGGGGCGCGGCGCGTGTGTGAATTTCGCCGTTGTATCGGCCTGCACGCTGTGCCGGCCTGCAATGTTGGGTTCCCACGCACGCAATCAAAAACCGCGGCCGACATTCTGCGAAGTTCGTGGAGGAGAGCGCGTGCTCGGATCAAGTATCGAAACACGCGGAACCAACCAGCCACCAGACCACAATCCACCCACCACGGGGGCACGCTTATGCGTCCACACGTCATTCCTGCGCTCGCGTCCTTCCTCACACTCGCTGGCGTAACCACCGCACAACCCGTCCTTGAGTCAGAAGCGGACGGGAGCGCGATAAACAACAGCATTGCCTCAGCGCAGAGCGTCGCACCGGGCGCATTCGCCGCGAACATCAACCCCAATGTGTTCGGCGCGTTGCCCACCGCGTCGGTTCAGGGACGACTCGGGCTGTCGGACGTCGACTTCTATTCGTTCACGGCCCCTGCCGGCAACATGTACTTCGATGTTGACGGCGCTGCACCCACCCTCGACACATACCTCGCGCTCTTCTCTGCCTCAGGCACGCTCCTCGCGGATTCGGAGGACTCCTTCCCCGCCGACCCCGGCAGCGCGACCGACCGTGATGCGTTCATAGGTCAGATCAACCTCCCGGCCGGTGCCTACTTCATCGCCGTCGCGGCCTCGGGTAACTTCGCCAACGCAACATTCACAGGGCCCGATCCGCTCGAGCTATTCCGCCCGGACGGCGAGTTCGGCGGCTTTGCGTTCCCCGCCGCCACCACCGGCGATGCGTCGTTCCTGACCTCAGGCCCGCAGACATCGTCGCTCGGATACACCCTATCGATCACGGTGATCCCCGCGCCTTCCGCCGCCGGCCTGCTCGCCGCTGCCGCAGCCTTGCGCCTGCGTCGCCGGCGCTGAAGGCGTCCGTCAATCCTCCCCCATGTCCCACCACGCCAACCAGCCCGCCACGTAACCCGCCAATCAACCCGGAGAATCCCCTATGCAGACGAATCATGCCCGCGCACTGCTCCTTGCAGCAGCCTCGTTCGCCACCCCGGCCGCCGTGGCATCCAGCCACTCCGAAGCACCCTTCGTCAAGGAAGCACCGAAGATCGACGCCACAGACTTCTACATGTTCCGCAGCTATGAGCCGGGGCGTGAGGGCTTTGTCACCATCGTTGCCAACTACTACCCGCTCCAGGACCCGTACGGCGGCCCCAACTACTTCTCGCTGGACCCCGACGCCGCGTACGAGATCAAGATCGACAACAACGGCGACGCTCAGGAGGACATCACGTTCACCTTCCGCCTGAACACAGTCAACCGGGATATCGCGCTCAATATCGGCGGTGTCAACGTCTCCGTGCCGCTGTACAACGTCGGCCTGCTGGGACCGTCCCGCAACGACAACGCCGCGCTCAACGTCCTCGAAACATACACACTCGGCGTGTCCCGTGGGCTAGGCCCGGTGCCGCTCGCGTCGAACGCAATGACAGGCGAGACGGTCTTCAAGAAGCCCGCCGACTACGTCGGCACCAAGACGTTCCCCAACTACGCGCAGTACGCGTCCGACCATGTGTACTCGGTCAACCTGCCCGGTTCCGCGACGCCGGGAAGGCTGTTCGTCGGCCAGCGCAAGGACCCGTTCGTTGTCAACCTCGGCGAGATCTTTGACCTTGTCAACACCAACCCGCTCGGAGCACCGAACGCGGAGACAGATGACCTCGCCGACAAGAACGTGACGTCCTTCATCCTCGAGGTGCCGATCTCGTACCTCCTGCCCGCAAAGGGAGGCAACACCATCATCGGCGGCTGGACCACCGCAAGCCTGCCGCGCGGACGCGTGCTCACCCCCAGCCCCACGTTCGAGCGGCCCGCGTCCGAGGTCGGCACCATGATCCAGGTCTCGCGCCTGGGCATGCCGCTGGTCAACGAGGTGGTCATCGGCCTGAAGGACAAGAACAGGTTCAACGCGAGCAAGCCCTCGGACGACGGCCAGTTCCTGACGTACGTCACGAACCCCACGCTCCCCGCGCTGCTCAACATCCTCTTCCCGACCGTCACCGCGCCGTGCCTGCCACGCAACGACCTTGTGCAGGTCTTCCTGACCGGCGTCCCGGGCCTCAACCAGCCGTCAGGTGTGGTCGCCTCTGAGATGCTCCGCCTCAACACCGCAACTCCATCAACCCCGGCCGCCAGCCAGAACCGTCTGGGT
Source organism: Phycisphaerales bacterium (assembly GCA_036261855.1). Taxonomy (GTDB): domain Bacteria; phylum Planctomycetota; class Phycisphaerae; order Phycisphaerales; family UBA1924; genus BJHL01. The sequence goes on from DATAKA010000058.1 coordinate 3,825, forward strand.
GTGATCGGGGGCGATCTCGCGGGCTTCCCCAACGGCCGCCGCCCCGGCGACGACGTCGTGGACGTCGCGCTCCGCGTCGTGATGGGCAAGCTCATCAGCGACACCTCTTGTGCGCCCAGCGGTCAGCTCCCCTTTACCGACGGAGCTTTCGTGGACGCGACAGCCTTCGACAACGCGTTCCCCTACATCCGCACCCCGCTGCCCGGCGCAAACTGAGCAGCCTCCACCGCCCGCCGACCCGGAGCGTCCACCATGAAAACTTGCATCGCCGCCTTCTGTGCAACCGCGGCTATCGCCTCCCTGAGCGTCGCCCACGAGTTCTGGATTCAGCCCTCCTCCTTCCGTCCCGCAGTCGGCGAACGGGTTGGGATGCACCTGCTCGTCGGCGACGGCTTCCCGGGCGAGCCGCGCCCGCGGGACCCGACAAAGCTCGGGAAGTTCATGGTGGTCGGCCCGGACGGAGAGTCCGCCGTGCCCGGGAAGGACGGCGAAGACCCCGCCGGTATCGCCGTGTTCTCAAAGGCAGGCACCCACGTGGTGACGTACCGCAGCTTGCCCACGCAGGTCACCCTTGAAGCCGCCAAGTTCGACGCGTACCTCAAGGAAGAGGGACTGGAACACGTCTCCAAGGCTCGCGCGGCGCAGGGCGCGACCGGGAAGCCCGGTCGTGAGAGCTATTCTCGTGCGGCCAAGAGCCTGGTACTCGTCGGCGGTGCACCGCAAGACGCCGGACACGCGCGCGTCATCGGATTCCCCGCGGAAATCACCCCCACGACCAACCCCTACGCGGCACACGCGGGTGATGCCATCACATTCCGCGTGACACACGACTCCGCAAGCGCCGAAGGGGTGCTTGTGCGTGCGTTCTGCAAAGCCGATCCCAAGCTTCGCATCGAGACCCGCACGAACAGCAACGGCGAAGCCACGTTCACGCTCGACCACCAAGGCACCTGGCTAATTGGTACCGTTCGCATGGACAGTGCAGACGGGAGCAAAGATGCAGACTGGGTCAGCACCTGGGCGTCCCTGACGTTTGACCTCGCGCCCGCTGCCCCGAAGATCCGCCCCACGGAACAGGGACCCGGCCGCTAAGACAGGGCACTCACCTGCGCCGGCGCCGCGCGACCAAAGTCGCTACGCCCGCGAGCACCACCCCACCCGGCGCAGGAATCGCCCGCACAAACTCCAAGTCCACGGGCTTCGTCGGTGTGTTCAGGAAGCTGGTGTTGAGCTCCGCGTACGTCGTCGCGTCGAAGACATGCACCGATTGAGACACGCCGTCCACGGCGTAGATGTTCCCATCGATCGGCGAAACATCGATCCCGTGCGGCCGGCCCCAGCCCGTGCCCGTGAACATCGCGATCTGGTTCCACGACGCGTCGAACACGTGCGCCGAGTTGCTCGTCATGCTCATCACGATGCGGCGGCCGTCGGGCATGAACACGATGTCGTTGGCCTGCCCCACGCCCGGTGCCCACTGGTTGATCAGCGCGCCCGTCGAACCGTCGAGCTCAAACACGCCCCCCAAGAACGAGCAGACGAACACGTTGCCGTTGGGGCCGTAGATCATGTCCGCCGGGTTGGGCACGACAGGATTGAAAATGCCCACGAGCCCGCCCGTGACCCCGTTGTACTCTCGGATGTCGTTGGTGTTCCAGTCGCCGATCAGCACGTTGCCGTTGGGCCGCCAGATGCCCGCCCACTGCCAGCCGCCGCCCGCGTTGTACGTCTTGACCAGCGCGCCCGTGTTGCGGTCATACTCCCGCACACCGCCGCCGTTGGAACCGACCAGCACGTTGCCGCTGGGCCCGCCCGTATGCACGCCCATCAACGCCCGGGGCGGCGCAACGATCGCGAAGTTCTGCACAAGGTTGCCCGTCACCCCGTGGTGCTCCCAGACGTTGCCCGGGATCTCCTCCGTCACCAGCAGGTTGCCGACGGTCAGAGGAATGCTGGCCAGAACGCCAGGAGTCACCGCCGAAACAGCGCAGCCCGCGGCCAACGCGCACACCCACGAGGTCTTCATGTCTCTCTCCTTGCAGCACGCGCAGCGCCCACCGCCACACAGGGGGCCGGGAACCGCGCCATTGTCTCTCCGAACACCATCCTACTTGAACGTGCAGTTCCCGCAAGGGGGTTCTGATGCTCCTCCTCAAAAAACCACCGTTTGTGGTGCGAAGAACGCCAAAGCGAAACGTCAAAAGCGACTCACCCCCGCCGGAGCGAGGGTGAGCAAGTGTCACGTTGTCATTCCGGCCAAGCGGCTCACTTCCCGGTCGGCGTCGCCTCGCTCGCGCCCGCCGCCTTCAGGAACTCCCCGCCCGCCTTGATCTGCGCCGTGGACTTCGCCACATCCTCGCCGATCGGCTCCGCACGCCCGCCCAGATGCTGGGCGAGGAACGCCTCCGTCACGGCGTTGAACGCCGTGTTGTTCTCCGGCCGCTGGAATCCGTGCCCCTCGTCCGGGAAGAGCACGTAGGTCACCGGGATCTTCTTCGCCTGCATCGCCGCGACGATCTGGTCGCTCTCGCTCTGCTTCACGCGTGGGTCGTTGGCGCCCTGCCCGATGAGCAGCGGCCGCGTGATGGCGTCCACGCGCGAGATCGGGCTGCACTTCATCAGGAAGTCACGCCCCTCCTCCGTGCTGTTGTCGCCCACGCGTGTCGTGAAGAGTTTCATCGCCGGCGCCCAGTACGGCGGGATCGTCGAGAGCAGCGTCACCAGGTTGCTGGGGCCCACGATGTCCACGCCGCACGCGAACGTGTCGGGCGTGTACGTCAGCCCCGCCAGCGTCGCGTACCCGCCGTAGGAACCGCCCATGATGGCGACCTTGTCCTTCTTCGCCACCTTGTTGTCCACCGCCCACGCCACCGCGTCGAGCAGGTCGTCGTGCATCTTGCCCGACCATTCGCGGTTCGCGGCGTTGATGAAGCTCTTGCCGAAGCCCGTGCTGCCGCGAAAGTTGACAGCCAGCACCGCGTACCCGCGATTCGCCAGCCACTGGTGGTACCCGTTGTAACCCCACGAGTCCCGCGCCCAGGGGCCGCCGTGCACCAGCAGCACCATCGGCACCGGCCCGTTGTCCGGGCGTGCGTTGTTGTCGCTGTCGGCGTTGGGCGGCAGCGTCAGGTACGACACCATCGACAGCCCGTCCCGCGCCTTGATCTCAAACGCGTGCATCGACGCAAGCGTCTTGCCCTCCAGCGCCGGGCGGTTGGTGAAGAGGAACGTCGCCTTCTTCGCGCCCCGGTCATAGAGGTACGACGTGATCGGCCCGTTGTCCTTGAGGTACGCCACGATCCACTTGCTGTCATCGTGCGTCCTGCTCAGCACCGCCAGTTCTCCCTCCGACACCGTCGCGAGGTACGAAAGGTCCGCCTTGATCGAATCGTCCACCACCGTCCATTCGTTCTTCAGCCGGTTGAACGACACCGCATGCACCTTGCCCGTGCCGGGGTTCACAAGCACCTCGCCCGAGTCCGCCCGGTCGCTCTGCGCCACCAGCGTCTTCTCGCCCGTCGCCATGTCGATGGCGTACAGCGCCCCCGTGTCCCGCCCGCGGCTGTCGGCCATGTACAGCGTCGTGCCGCTCACATCAAACGCGCTGGGCGACGTCGTGAGCGTGTCCTCCATCGGCACGTTCTGCCACTCGACAAACTCCTCCACCTCGTTGTCGTACCGCGTCCACGTGTTCCCGCCCTCCTCGTTGAAGGTCATGGCGAGCCGCATCTTGTAGTCGCTGTCCAGCACGATCTGCGCGAACTGGTCGTTCTCGATCACCGGCACCATGTGCCCGGTGGTGATGCTCACGCGGTGCAGGTCATGAAACTGCGCGTTGCGGTTGTTGATCCCCACCACGATCTCATCGGGGAACTTGTGGCTCACGCCCTCGATCCGCGCCGCCGGACGCAGCATCTTCCCGCCCGGCAGCATGATCGGGTTCCCGTCCGGGCCGGGGACCGAATCAAACGGCGTCAGGTCCTTCGCCTTGCCCGTCGCGACCTCGACGCTGTACACCTTCCAGTTCTCGTCCCCGCCCTCGTCCTGCGTGTACAGGATGTGCGTGTGGTTGTACGCCCACTGATAGCTACGGATGCCCCGCTTCGCGTCGTGCGTGATGGGCTTGGCCTTGGAAAGGTCCCCCACCGGCGCGACCCAAATGTTGAGCACGCCGTTCACCGGAGCGATCCACGACAGGTGCTTCCCGTCGTGCGAAATCTGCGGATTTGCGCGCTCGGGGTTGCCGAACAGCACCGCCCGCGGCAGCAGCGGCAACTCGGCGGACTTCTTCGTGGGCGGCGCCTCCTCCGCCACCGCACACCCCGCGGCGGCAAAGACGGCAAAGCATGCGGAAAGACCAAGGACGGTGCGGTGGTGCGTGTTCATGTGCGTGCTTTCTTGGGGGACGGGGTCAGGTGCGTTTCACAAAACAGCCGCCATCAAACGCAAACGAACACCCTTGCGGATGTTCGCTCAACACTGCGTGACGGACTGCATGCAAAGTGCCCAGGAGAGGATTTGAACCTCCAAGCCCTTGCGGGCGCTACCACCTCAAGGTAGTGCGTCTGCCAATTTCGCCACCTGGGCGTTTGGTGGGCGGGAAGCATAGCAGCGACCACGCCAAGTGGAAAGCCCCACGCGGAAACGTGCGTACGGAAAGGACTTGGAGCCGCCCCGACCCCGCGCCCCTGCAACAATCCGCCCCATGCCGCTCCCCCACCCCTTCCTCTCCGCCATCGCCGACCGTGCCCGCGCCGCCGGAGTCTTCGCCGACGTCCGCACCGAGGACGGCCGCCTGATCTGCGACGCCAAGGACAGCGCCGAGCCCGCCTTCTACAGCGTGGTCGAGGACGCCGGCCGCGCCTGGGTCCAACTCCAGACCCCCGCCCGCTACCTCAGCCAGTCCATCGAGGCCGACCTCATGTTCACCGGCGACAAGATCAACGACCTCATCCACGAAGAAATGATGGACCAGGGCTACGCCAACGCCCTCCCGTCAGCGCCCGAACTCCCGGTTGAGCACTTCCGCTCAGACAGCAAGCTCTACACCTTCCGCTCGCCCCTGCCCGTCGCGATCACAGACCCCGCCGCCGCGCCCGTCGCGATCGCCGCGCTCCTGGGCTACGAAGCCGCCTTCCGCGAACTGGGCGACATGACCGCGGACGACGAATAACCGTCACACCAGCGCGTCACCACGGGCGCACGCCGCGATCTCCGCCGCGAGCTTCTCCATCACAAACTGCAGGCTCACGTTGGCCTCCAGCTCCGTCTCCGCCGCGCGCAACGCATCAATCTGCGCCAGGATCGGCTCCACGTCCGCGTGGTTCTTCATCGCCGTCCGCAGCCGCGCCGCCAGCCGCCACGCCATCACCCGGAACATCCACTCCGCCGCCGCGCCGTTCGCGGCTTCCTTGCTCGCCAGGTCGCCGCGGGCCTTCACCCAGTTCTCCGCCCACGTGTTCGTCAGCTCGTGCATCATGGGCCCAAGCTCAACCACGTGCCTGCCCTGCTCCGCTTGCGTCAAAAGCGGCTCCAGCCGCTGCCACCACGCGTGAATCCCCGTCTCGTGCGCACGCAGCAGCATGCCCGGGCTCCCGTCGCAGAACGTCAGCAGCCAGTCCCGCTGCGCGGGCGTCATCTCAATGTCCCGCCCGGAGAGCCACTGCTGCATCGCCCCCTGCCCAAGCCCCATGAACGACACACGCTGGCACCGGCTGCGGATCGTGGGCGCCAGCAGCTCCGGGTTGCTCGTCACGAGCATCAGCACCACGCCCGGCGAAGGCTCCTCCAGCAGTTTCAGCAACGCGTTCTGCGCCTGCCACTGCAGCAGCTCCGCCTCGTCGATGATGTACACCTTGGACGCCAGCCCGCCCGGCTGCACCTGCGCCGCCAGCCGCGCAGGCTCGATCACAAACTGCCGGATCACGTGCAGGCTGATGTTCGTCTGCTTCTGATCGCGCACCTTCTTGTCGTCATGAAACTTCGACGTCTCGCGGTTCACCACCGTCAAGTCCGGGTGCGTGCCGCCCCGCAGCAACGCCTGCACCCGGCTTTCGGGATCCGGCGCGATCTCACCCGTGAATGTCGCCTCTGTCGTCGGGTCCAGCAGGCACGCGGCGAACGCAAGGGCGGTCGTGAACTTCCCCACGCCCGCCGGCCCGTGAAACACCCACGCGTGGTGCACCTTCCCCGCCGCCAGTGCCCCACGCAGCACCCCCACCGCGCGGTCCTGACCCAGCACCGCCGACAACGCGATCGGCGCAACCACCGGCGGCATCGCCGGCAGGGCCACCTCGGTCTCCTGCGACTCACCCAGCGCCCGCTGAGACTTTCCCGCTGGTTTAGAGGCTCTCTTCGCCATGGCCCAGTGTACCGCCACCCAGGCCGTCACCCCAGTGCCCAGTGCCCAGTCCCCAGTGCCCATTCCTACTACTTCTACTTCGTCATCGCCTTCCGCACCTCTTCCACCAGCCGCTCCACCTGGAACGGCTTGAACAGCACGCTCTGCAGGCCCTCCTGGCTCGCGCGCACGATCGAGTGGTGCGGGTCATACCCAAAGCCCGTCATCAGGATGACCTTGACGCCCGCGTGCTCCTTCCGGGCCGCGGCAAAGACCTCGTACCCGTTCGCCCCCTCCATGCGGATGTCGCTCACGATCATGTCGAAGCCCACCGCGCCGGCCTTGTGAATCTCCCCGATCGCCTCCGTGCCCGTCTCGACGCACGTCACCACCGCGCCGCGCCGCTCCAGCACGCCGCAGATGATCCCGCGGATGCGCGCCTCGTCGTCGGCCACCAGCACGCGCTTGCCGGCGATCGCCGGGTCCACCGTGCACTGCATCGCCTGCTCGACGCCCAGCAGCCCCGCGGGGCCTGCCATGCACTGCTGCAGCCGCGCCCGGATCGACGCCAGGTCCTTCTTGATCCGCACCAGGTGCGCGATGTCCTCGGGGTCCTGCGCGTGCTGGTGCTCTAGGATGTCGATCTCGTGCGCGATGTCCTCCAAGGGCTCGCGCAGCTCCGTCTCCACGCGCCCGCTCACCGCCTGGTTCACCGTGCTCCGCTCCACCACCAGCAGGTCCAGCATGTGCAACGACACCGCGATGTACCGCGCGAAGATCTCGCCCAGCTGCCGCTCCTCCTCGCCAAACGCCTTCGCACGCTGGCTCTCCACGTTCATCACGCCGATCACCCGGTCGTGGATCCGCAGCGGCACCGTCAAGGAACTCTTCGCGTCCACCACGCCGGGCAGGTACAGCGGGTCCGCGCTCGTGTCTTCACACACGTAGGACCGCCCGCTCGCCGCGACGTAGCCCGTGATGCCGTGCCCCTCTAGGCCCGGGCGGATCACAAACGCGTCGTAGTCCGTGCCGATGCCATACCCGATGACCAACTCCAGCTTGCCGCTCTTCTCGTCCAGCAGGCGGATCGCGAAGTGGTCAAAGTGCAGCAGGTCGCGCGCAAACCGCACGATCTTCTCTTCCAGCAGCTTCAGCCGCTCCACCGCGTTGTACTTGCGGACGACGTCCGCCTCGAAACGCACAAGCTCGCTGCCCGCCTGGTCGATCGCGTCGATACGCTGCTGCAGCCGCTTCGCGCTGCTCACGTCCCGCAGCAGCACCACTAGACAATCGGCCCAGCGGGCAACCGCGGGGCCGATGGCGTTGATCGTGATGGGCGAAACAGGCGTCAGCGTCAGTTCATAGAACTTGTCGCCGTCCGCCATCGTCGTCTCGCTGCGGGGGGGCAGCCAGCCGACCGGGAGCGAAACGTCCTTCGGCGGCAGCGGATGGTCATGCTCAAACTGCCGACACTGCCCCGCCACCCGCTCGCGCATCCCGCTCGGCAGAGACGCAAGCATGTCGTTCGCCCACACCATCCGCCCCTGCCGCGTCGCGAGCCCAACACCCTCGCCGATCGCCGACAACAGCGACAGCGCAAGCGTCGCCAGCGACGGGTCAATCTCAAACTCAGGCTCCGAGGGCTGCGGCGGCACGCGCCCACCCGGGCGCACCGATTCCTCGGTACCGTCCACTCCCCGGCCTTGATCCTGTTCTTTGGTCACCAAGCATCAGCCTCACGAGCCATGCCCATCAGCCTTCCCGCGAACGCGGCACACAGACGACCGAACGGGCACGCAATCTTTACCGACCTGAACGTCCCACTACCGAAGTTACGGACAGAATTCGGCGCAGGATGCACAGATCATCGGGCGATGGACCCACCAAAGAACGCCCCGATTGAGTGAATCTGTCCGAAATACCACCTGTATTGGGGGATTAAGGCGCAAGCGCCTGTCATTATTATGGTTGTCGTCTCCGACCTGCACAAGTCCTTCGGGCCCGTCTACGCCGTGCGAGGGGTGTCGTTCGAACTCGCCCCGGGCCAGATCGCCGGTCTCCTGGGCCACAACGGCGCGGGCAAGACGACCACCATCCGCATGATCGCCGGCTTCCTGACCCCCGATGTCGGGCACGTCTCGATCGACGGCTTCCACACCGTCAACACACGCCAGGAAGCCTTGGCTCGCCTGGGCTACCTGCCCGAGTCCAATCCTCTCTACCCCGAAATGGCCGTGCCCGAGTATCTCGAGTTCCGCGCCCGCCTCTTCGGCGTGCCCAGGGCGGCCCGAAGCGCCGCCGTCGAGCGCGTCATCGAACGCTGCTGGCTCTCCGAAGTGCGCACCCGCCGCATCAGCACGCTCAGCAAAGGCTACAAGCAGCGCGTCGGCCTCGCCGCCGCCCTCCTCCACAACCCGCCCGTCCTGCTCCTGGACGAGCCCACCAACGGCCTGGACCCCACGCAAATCCACGAGACCCGCGGCCTCATCAAAGAACTCTCGCACGACCGCACCGTCCTCATCAGCAGCCACATCCTCCCGGAGATCGAGCGCGTCTGCGACCGCGTCATCATCTTCGCCGGCGGCAAGGTCGGCGCCGACGGCTCACCCGCGGACCTGGCCCGCGGCGTCGGCGTCAAGGCAGGCCGCGGCAACATCGGCGGCTCCTACACGCTCGAAGCAAAGGGAGCATCCACCGACGCCTTCGAGCGAGCGCTGCGTGAAACGCAGGGTGTCAGCACCTTCCAGTCCGCGCCCGCCGATGGCTGGACACGCTGGACCATCCACGCGACCCCCGCCGCCGGAGACCTGCGCGAAGAACTCGCCCGCACCGCGAGCACCCACGCCCTCTCCGTTCGAGAACTCCGCGCCGAGCGCGCCTCGCTCGAGCGCGTCTTCATGACCGTGCTCGAGCACGCGGGGGAACTGCAATGAGCGCCGCAACGACCACCACCGCGCACGCGCCGCGTGCCTCCACCCCGCTGCTCACCGGCATCTGGGCCGTCGCGCAGCGCGAACTCGCCTCCTACTTCCGCCAGCCCGCCGGCTGGATCGTGATCGCCCTCATGATGTTCCTTATGGGCGTGGTCTTCGCGCTCGTCGTCCTCGTGCCGGGCCGCCCCGCCAGCATGCGTGCCTTCTTCGAGGCCTCCGGCTGGCTCCTCCTTCCCGTCGCCCCCGCCATCTCCATGCGCCTCCTCGCCGAAGAACTCCGCTCGGGCACCATCGAGCACCTCTGCACCGCGCCCATCTCCACCGCGGCACTCATCCTCGGCAAGTACCTGGGCGCAGTGGGCTTCCTCGCGTCCATGCTCGCCCCCACGCTCGCCCTGCCCCTCCTGCTCTGGATCTTCAGCGACCCGCGCCCCGACGCCGGGCCCGTCGTCGCCGGCTACCTCTGCCTGCTGCTCCTGGGCATGCTTTACCTGTCACTGGGTCTGCTCGCCAGCGCCTGCACCACCAACGCCACACTCGCCTTCCTCGTCACGCTCTTTGCCATCCTGGGCCTGCTCCTCGTCGGCGGCGCTTCACAGGTGGCGTGGCTGCCGGAGTGGGCCCGAAACACCTGCGAAGGCCTCTCAACGCGCTGGCGCATCGCCGACTTCGCCAAGGGTGTCATCGACTCCGCGCACATCGTCTACTTCCTCACCTTGTCAGCCCTCCTGCTCCTCCTGACCGGAAGCATGCTCCACCTGCGGAGGGCTCTGTGACGCCCCAGCCCCTCCACGCCACGCAGACCGCGGTCCCGCCGCACGTCGCAAACGCCACGCGCGCCCGCAAACGCCGCGTCCTCACCGCCGCCGCCGTCACCCTCACCTCGTGCGCCGCCGCGGGCGTGATGCTGAACCTCCTCGGCACACGGTTCCACGCCCGCATCGACGCCACCGCCACCGGCGAGCAGCAGCTCGCGCCCCGCACCCGCGCACTCCTCGAGTCCGCCGGCACCTCCGCCTCCGGCTACCGCGTGATCGTCGCGACCGACCTCCGCGCGACCGACCCACGCGCCCGCACCAACCTGTCGGACGTGCTGGACGCCATGCGCGCGTACCGCCCGGACTTCGCCGGCACCATCATCGATACATCCTCGCCCGGCGGCGTCGAGCAGTTCCGCACGCTCTCCCGCGAGCTCTACGAGCGCGACAAGCCGCAGATCGACGCCCACCTCGCCACGCTCGCAAAGGCCGCCGAAGCCGCGAAACTGCTGGAGAACGACCTCGTCGGCACGCTGTCGCCCCAGTTGCTGAAAGTCCGCGACGCAATACCCGCAGCCGCCGCCAACGCCACCGCGGTGCGGTCCTACTACGAGAACGCCGCCGCCGCCCTCCGCGTGCGCGCGGGCGACCTCTCCCGCGCTATCGCCGATGCCGCGCAGCTCGCGCCCCCCACCACATCCGCCGCCAGCGGCACCATCCCGTCTACCGACAAGGCCGCCGCGGCCCTGCGGACCCCGGTCGAAGGCGCCTCGCGCGACATGGCCGCACTCGCCCGTGAACTCGACCGCATGGCCCAGGCCGGCGCATCACAGGTGGACCCAGCCGCGGCCGAAGCCGCCCGCATCGCCGCCGCGCAGGCATCCCAGACCCGCGACCGCGCCGCTCTGCTCATCGAGTCCCTCAAGAGCGTGACCAAGGTGGACGCGACCCGCGTCGCCGACGTGCTCAAGGCCGGCAGCGCAGCGCTCGTCCTCGCGCCCGAGGGCAAGGGCGTCGTGGCGATCGACCCGCCAAGCATCCTGCCCAGCGGCGCATGGCTCGACGCCGCGCAAGCGAGCAACAACGACCTCCGCCGCCGCGTCGAGGACATCCTCGCGACGTCGATCGCGAGCCTTGCGAGCCCCGTGCGCCCCGTGCTCGTCCTCATGCACGCCGAGCAGCGCCCGTTCCTCCTCGAGTCCGGCTGGACCGATGCCCTCCGCGAACGCCTCGCCCTCCGCGGCATCGACTGCGTGGAGTGGTGCGTGATCGCGACGCCCGGCCCCGACCTTTCCAGCCTTTCCGACGCCAAGGACCGCCCAAAGGTCTACCTCACGCTCGCGACCAACGACTCCGCCGCGGCCCCCGCGCAGGGCGCGCTCACCGGCGCACAGCGCGCCGCCAAACTCGCCGAAGAAGTGGACCGCCTGCTGAGCGCCGGCACGCCCGTCATCGTCAGCCTCGCGCCCTCCATGCTGCCGACGTACGGCGAGCAGGACCCGATGGCCAAAGTCCTCCAGCAGTACGGCATCGACGCCAAGACCGGCACGCCTCTCCTCACCGACGTCCTCACGCAGCGCGGCCGCACCGCCGAGACCGACCGCATCGTCCAGGGCACGATCAAGGGCGACGACGCCCACCCGCTCGCCGGCGCGGTCCGGGGCGTGCCAACGTACATGACGTGGGCCGTCCCGATCGAGCAATCACCGGACTCTGCCGCCCGCGCGTGGCCCGTGCTCACCGTCCCGGTCTCAGCCGCGAACCCACCCACGACCTGGAGCGAGAGCGAGTGGCAGCGCTTCCGCAGCGTGCGGCGCGAAGAGCGCGCGCTCATGCCCGATGCGCCCGCCTTCACGCAAGGGCGAGACGCCGCGGCCCCCGCCAAGCCCCTCACCAACTCCAACGGCTGGACCATCGTCGCCGCGGCGGAAGCATCGCAAGCATCCGGCACGCCCACCCGTGTCGTGGTCGTCGGCAGCAACGACTGGTTCATCGACCAGGTCACGCAGCAAGGAACGGTCGTGGACGGCCGCCCCGCCTTCCAGAACCCGGGCAACCTGGAGCTGCTCGAGAACAGCCTGCTCTGGCTCACGCGCCAGGACCAGTTGATCGCGCAGAGCGCCACCGCCCGCGCGACACCGATCGTGAAGGCGATCCCCGATGCGCCGCTGCGGATGCTCCGCATCGCGGTTATCGCAGGCCTCCCGGCGCTCGTGCTCCTCTGCGGCGGCATTGCCCGCGCCGTCCGCAAGTAGACCGCGAAGCCACCAACGACCAGAAACCGCGGCAATTCTGCGCGACCGTTCCACGCTGCGCCCCATAAAACGGCCACCGATCCCCCCGTCACCAAAGGTGACGCCGCGCAACAACCGCATATCCGGCCCTTCTTCCCCACTACCCCCAAAGTTGCCGACCTGCCCTGACGACACAAGAGACGCGTGGCGACGGCGGGAGTGTTCCCCCGTTCCGGGCCGCGCGTGCGTCGACACGAGCAAACACGTCCCGGTTGGTTCGTCCGCCCAGTCACCCAAGGACCCCACGAGGTAACCCCATGGCGAGCAAGATCTCCAGCACGTCGAACACCACCACCGTTCTCAGCCGCCGGCTGGGTGTCCTGCTCGCGGTCGCCGCGGGGACGACCACGGCACTCGCCCAGGTCGGGCTCAACAACTGGACGGAGGCGGCGCCCGAGGCCCAGCCCGCGTCGCAGCCCGGCTCCCAGCAGACCGGGGACGTCAAGGTCTCCGACGACATGACCGTCGACCTCCACGTCAAGGACGAAGAGCTCGCGATCGTGCTCGAAATGCTGAGCCTCCAGAGCCAGAAGAACATCATCGCGTCCAAGGACGTGTCCGCCCGCGTCACCGCCAACCTCTACGGCGTGACCTTCTACGAAGCCCTCGACGCCATCCTGAACGTGAACGGCTACGGCTTCGTCGAGGACGGCAACTTCATCAAGGTCTACACCCTCGATGAAATCAACAAGATCAACGCCGCGGCGCGCGTCAAGGTCAGCCAGGTCATCCCGCTCAACTACCTCGCCGCGGTGGACGCCGCCGAGTTCGTCAAGCCCCTGCTCAGCCCCGAGGGCCAGATCAAGGTGAACAGCAAGGCCGCTCCCTTCGCCAGCATGTCCGAAGTGCCCGTGGGCGACGAGGAGTACGCGCAGAACTCCATGATGGTCATCTACGACTTCGAGGAGAACGTCGAGCAGGTCCGTGAGATGGTCAAGATCATCGACACCCGCCCCGCGCAGGTGCTCGTCGAGGCCACCATCCTCCAGACCCAGCTCAACGAGGCCAACGCCCTGGGCGTCGACTTCTCGCTCATCGCCGACATGTCCTTCGCCGACCTCGCCAACGGCCCCCTGACCGCCGCCCAGGCGATCATCACCGGCAACGACGGCGACGACAACCTCCTGCCCGCCGACGGCGAGGCCCGCGCGGTCTCCAGCACCGTGGGCGGCACCGCCGGCCAGGGCGGCCTGAAGGTCGGCATCATCGCCAACGACATCGGTGTGTTCCTCCGTGCCCTGGACGAAGTCACGGACACCACCGTCATCAGCAACCCCAAGATCATGACGCTCAACCGCCAGTCCAGCCGCGTCCTGGTCGGTCGCAAGGTCGGCTACCTCAACACCACGAGCACCGACACCGCGACGACCCAGAGTGTCGAGTTCCTGGATACTGGTACCCAGCTCTACTTCCGCCCCTTCGTCACCAACGACGGCCTGATCCGCATGGAACTCAAGCCCGCCGTGTCGGAAGCCGCCATCCGCGCCATCACCGACGTGACCGGTGCCGCGGTGACCATCCCCGACGAGATCACCAACGAACTGACCACCAACGTCCTCGTGCGTGACGGCCAGACCGTCGTGCTGGGCGGCCTCTTCCGCGAAAAGGTCGAGTCCACCCGCCGCCAGGTGCCCCTGCTCGGTGATATCCCGATCATCGGCCAGGCCTTCCGCGGCAACCAGGACGACATGAACCGCAACGAGATCATCTTCCTGATCACGCCCACGATCCTCAACGACACGCTCATCGCCGACGCCGGCGCCCGCGGTGCCGACTACGTGGACCACATCACCGCCGGCGGCCGCGAGGGCATGCTCTGGTTCAGCCGTGACAAGCTGACCAACAACCTGAACGTCGACGCCGAGCGCTACCTCGCCGAGGGCAAGACCAAGGAGGCCCTGCACGCCATCGACCGCTCGCTGGCCCTGAACCCCCGCCAGCCCGAGCTCATCGCCAAGCGTGAGAAGGTCACCAACGAGAAGATGCCCCAGACCAACCGCTCCTTCCTCGACCGCGTGATCAACCTCGAGGCCGACGACCACCTCCTGCAGACCGGCGTGGACGAGAGCCTGAGCATGGACAACGAGTCCACCTGGGACGGCCCCACCTCCGACCAGTTCATGAGCAGCCCCGAGTTCTCCGGCAACGTCGTTGCCCAGGACTTCCAGCCCCAGGACTTCCAGCAGTCCACGACCGAGCAGCCCACCGAGTTCTCCTGGCCCGTGAGCACGATGGAGCACGCCTCCATCCAGCCCACGACCGAGTTCTCGACGCCTTCCACCCCGACCGAGACGGTGCCCGCTCAGACCTTTGAGTTCGGCACCGAGCAGGTCGCCCAGCAGCCGGTGGTGACGCCCGCCCAGCCCGCCGCGACCCAGCAGGCCGCGACCGGCACGCCCAGCCCCTTCGGCGGCAGCATCCGCTCTTACTACCAGTGGCTGAAGCAGCGCAAGCAGCAGCAGAGCTACACGAACGTCACGGGCGATCAGGTCGACAACCGCTGATCTCCCGCTCAAGCCAATCGAGGGACACGACCCGGCACACCCCGCGCACAGCGGGGTGTGTTGTTTTTGCGCCACGGAATCGCGGGCGGATTCTCGGAACCCCGGCTGAACCCGGGTCCGCTTTGTCCCGATGAGTTCTCGGAAGCACGCGCGGCTGCTGCGCGTGCCCGCACCACAACGGGAGAAACGCCGATGTCGACCACTCCGCACACCACACCCTTCGCGTCCGCCGCGTCTCAGGTCTTCCGGGTCGCCATCGTCGGCGCGGGGGTGCTGCTCGCCGCCTGGGCGTTCATCGCCGGCGTCGGCTGCGTCCCGCCGCGTCACGGCAACTACACCACCGAGGGCAAGAACATCGCCGCGGCGCGCATCGACGCGCTGAAGGGCCAGACCGAGTACCAGATGGCGCTGCAGGCGTTCCTGGACGCGGACCTCGAGAAGGCCGGCAAGCACGCCGAGAAGGCGATGCTCCTGGCGCCCAAGGTGGCCCGGGTGTACGTCCTCCGCGGGCGCATCATGCTCGAGAAGAGCGACATCCAGCAGGCCGCGGCGTCCTTCTCGAAAGCGATCGAGATCGACGCCAACGAGGACGAGGCGTACTACTACCAGGGCATCCTCGCCGAGCGCATCGGCAAGAAGGAAGAGGCCCTCGCCAGCTACCGCAAGGCCAACGAGATCGATGTGCAGAACGCGCAGTACCCGCTCGCCGGCGCCGACATGCTCATCGAGCTGGGTCGCGTGGACGAGGCGGAATCCTACCTCCGCGGGCAGCAGGAACAGCTGCACCACACCGCGGGCATCCAGCAGATGCTGGGCAAGATCGCGATGCTGCGGGGCGACACCGCCGCGGCCGAGAAGTTCTTCGTCGAGGCCCGCATCCTGGCCTCGGACGAGACGGCGGTGCTCGAGGACCTCGCCCGCGCCCAGTACGGTCTGGCGAAGTGGGGCGAGGCTGAGTCCAGCCTTGCACGCCTCCTGCGCAGCCCCGAGTACAACGACCGGCGCGACCTCTCGCACATGCGGGCCCGCTGCCTCTCCAACCTCAGCCGCAACGCCGAGGCGCGCGACCTGCTCGTGACGCTCACCAAGGGCGATATCGGCCAGGCCGACGTCGAGGCGTGGATCAGCCTTGGCCAGGTGGCGTACACGCTAGGCGACTGGTCCCGCGTCCGCCAGTCCTTCGTCCGCACCATCTCGCTGGCGCCCGAGCGCTCCGAGGGGTACATCCTGAAGGGCCTGCACCAGCGCCGCACCAACGACTTCCGCGGGGCCGAGCAGTCCTTCCGCAAGGCGCTCGACATCAACCCGTCCGCCGAGACGTACATCATGCTGGGGCTGGTCTACCAGAAGATGCACAACACCACCGCCGCGAAGTCCTGCTTCGCCAAGGCCGCGAACCTGGACCCCGCTGATCAGGTCGCGCAGCAGTTGGTGCAGGACCCGGGCCTTGCCTCCAAGATCGCGGGCGTGGACAACCAGTAATCGCCGTTTCACAACCGAGATTTGTGCCCCCGACCACGGCCCGCGCGTGGTCGGTGTGTTTTTGAAGTCAGGCGACGGCGATATCGATGACCTCCAGCTCGACGCGGGGCGAGCCGGTCCAGTCGCTGATCTTGGGGGTCGCGAGGACTTCAACCGCAGCGCCGTGCGGGACATCGCGGATGCGTTCGGCCCAGCGCCACGCGACAGCGCGGACCATGTAGCCGTCGCGCGATTGGAGGCTGAGCGAGAGGTGGCGCGCGTCACTGCCCATGAGCGTGGGGCGCTGGGCGACGCGGAGGCCCCCCACCCGCAGCGCGACGACGGGGTTGTCTCGCCCGAAGGGGGCGAGGGCGTCCATGGCGCGGACGGTCTGGGGCGTGAGTTCGCGCAGATCAGCGTGCGTGTCGTAGCGGGCGCGGCCCACCATGTCCTCGGCGCGGAGCACGCCGGCGATGTGGGAACAGAAAGACTCGCGGAAAGCGCCCAGGCGGTCGGCGCGGACCTTCAGGCCCGCGGCCATGTCGTGGCCGCCGAATGTAAGCACGTGCGCTGCGCAGGCGTCGATCGCGCCGTGCAGGTTGACGCCCTCGACGCTGCGGCCCGAGCCGTGGCAGAGCGTGACACCGTCTTCGGCGCGTTCGCAGAGGAGGACGGTGGGCCGGTGGTAGCGTTCGACGAGGCGCGAGCAGACGATGCCGACGACGCCGGCGTGCCAATCAGGGTGGGAAAGGACGATGGCTCGCGCGGCGGGGGTCGTCATTCCTTCTGATTCGGCCATGGCGCACGCCTGCTCAAAAATCACGCGTTCGGTCTGCTGGCGTTCCTTGTTGAGGGCGGTGAGCTGCTCGGCGATGGCGCGGGCGCGGTCGCCACGGGCGACGGTCAGGAGCTCGACGGCTTCGCGCGCGTGGCCCATGCGGCCACAGGCGTTGAGGCGGGGACCGAGCTTGAAGCCGACATCTTCGGCCTTGATGTTCTCGCCGCCGAGGCCGGAGGCTTCGACAAGGGCGCGGAGGCCTTCGATGGAACTGTGCTTGATGTAGCGCAGGCCGAAGGCGGTCAGGACGCGGTTCTCTCCGACGAGGGGGACGATGTCGGCGACGGTGCCGAGGGAACAGAGACCGGCGAGTTCGCGGACGAGGTCGCGCAGGGGCTCGCTCAGCGCTTCGCCGCCGTGGGCGAGGCGCAGGATGCGGCCGGCGAGCTTGAAGGCGACGCCTGCGCCGCACAGGTCGCCGAAGGGGTACTGCGAGCCGGGGAGGCGCGGGTGGACGAGCGCGTACGCGTCCGGAAGCTCCTGGCCTTCGGCGGGGGGGTTGTGGTGATCGGTGATGATGAGGTCCACGCCGTGCTCGCGGGCGACGCGCGCGGGGTGGGCGGCGGTGATGCCGCAATCTACAGAGACGATGACCTTGGCGGGCGGGTTGGACTGGCTGCCCTTGCAGAGTTCGGCGATGCTGGACGCGTTGAGGCCGTAGCCCTCTTCGAGGCGGTGCGGGACGTAGGTCGCGATGTCGCTCTCGGGCGCGACGGCTTTGAGGGCGTGGTAGAGGATGGCTGTGGCGCTGACGCCGTCGACGTCGTAGTCGCCGTAGATGACGGTGCGTTCGCCGTTGCGTGCTGCGCGGAGGATGCGTTCGGCGGCGCGGTCCAGGCCCGGCATGAGGCCGGGGTCGTGGAGGTGTTTGAGCGATGGATTGAGAAACGTCTCGGCGGCGGGGCCGGGTGTGATGCCGCGGGCGGCGAGGATGCGCTCGAGGAGCGGCGCCGCGGCGGGGCAGTCACGGCCGCCGGGGCGGACGCTCCATACTTTGGTCAGGCCGCGGGTGTGCCCCCCGGGGGGCGGGGGCGGGGCGACTTCGACCGCGTGGGCGGGTGTGGCTGACGGGCTCTCTCGCGTGCTTCCCTGCACTGCACTCCTCCGGCGGCTGAATCTCTTTCGTTGCGTGCGCCACCAATGATGGAGCGTACGCGGTGCGTCGTGGGTCGTTGACGCGGCCGCGGGTTGGACCATTGATCCCGCCCTTTCGGGCGTTTGGGGAGCACTGCCATGCCCCGGCTCACGAAGATCTACACCAAGACGGGCGACGATGGGACCACCGGGCTCGTGGGCACGACGCGGGTTCGCAAGGACGACCTGCGGGTAGAGGCGTACGGGACGGTGGACGAAACGAACGCGGCGGTAGGCGTGGCGGTCAGCGAGTGCGAACGAATGATCGCGACCGACCGGACATTGTTCAAAGGTCATCACGTCAATCAGCACGGTGATCCCGCAACGCTGGCCGAACTCGCCGTCCTGCTCCGCTCCATCCAGCACGACCTGTTTGATCTCGGGGCCGACCTTGCGACACCGATCACGGCGGATGAGAGCGACCCGCAGGTCGCGGCGATGCGGCTGCGGATCGTGCCGTCGCAGGTGACGCGGCTGGAGCAGGCGATCGACCAGTACAACGATCCGTTGCCCGCGCTCACCAACTTCGTGCTGCCGGGGGGCAACCCCGCCGCGGCGGCGCTGCACCTGGCGCGGACGATCTGTCGGCGCGCGGAACGGCTGGTGGTGACGTTGTCGGTGCCACAGACCGGAGCGCCGGCGGTGCAGGTGAACCCGCAGGCGCTGATCTATCTGAACCGGCTGTCGGACCTGCTGTTTGTGCTTGCGCGCGTGGCGAACAACAACGGGCAGAGCGATGTGCTGTGGGTGCCGGGGAAGAGCAGGTAGCGGGCGGAAGAAGTTCACCACGGAGGCACGGAGAGCACAGAGGTGAAAAGTGGTGAAAACCGCGGCGGCGGCGGCGCGTTCGGATAGGTCGTCAGGCGTTGACGGGCGATGTCGTGCGACGCGGTGAGGGCGGCGAGGAGCGTGGCGGCAGGTGAGAGAGTGGCGTGCGCGCGGTGCAGCGGGGGCGGGGGGCTGGATTGCTGCGCGGGCGCGGACAGGGTTTGCGGGAGTGGTTGCGGCGGAACGGGCACGGGGGTTGGAGCCGGGCTGAGGGGACCAGCGTGCGCAGCTCGGGTTGGCGTGCGGGTGGCTTGGGTGCTGCGTGCGCGGTCTCCACAGGAAGCCGGAGGACCGGCACCCTGTGGCACTTTGTCGGCGCGGGGTGCGCGAGGTGCGGGGACGAAGAGGTAGCGGAGGATGGTGGTGGCCGCGCGGCGGCGTTCGACGGGGTTGGGGCTGGCCTTGGCGACTTCTTCGAGGGCAGAGAGGGCGGTGGTGAGGAGGCGGGCGGTCGTTTCGGGGGGGAGGAAGTGAGCAGGTGAGGGGGTGAGCAGGTGGAGAGGGGACGGGGCAACCGATTCGGCCTGGAAACAGGGCGGTTGCGGGTTGGTGTGCGGGATGGAGAGTACGTCGGGCATGGAGTTGCACACCTTACACAATCCGTAAACAGAGGGCAAGAGAAAGTTCGGGATATTTTTGGTATCGACATGGAGTGTCGAACAGAACGCGGTGATAGGGGAGAAAACGATAAAGCGAAAAGCGATAAAGCGAAAAAGTCGGGAGCCGGGAGTCCGGAGCGCGTGCGGAGGGGTGTAGCAGACCCGCGAAGGGGAGTTGGGAGTTCTGGTCGGAGGGAATGTTGGCGTTGCGTTGGCCGCGGAGAACTGGCCGGGGGCTTCGACGACCACCTTCGGGGTCGTGGACCTTCACCGGCGCTGACCGGGGGTGTCGCTCGCTCGAAGACTCGCTCGCTCCACGCCCCGGCTACTGACTGCCACGCCTTCGGCGTGAAGCACGGCACGTGGCATCGAACGTGACCTGCACCGCTGTGAGTTGCGGGAAGTATGGAGTCGCACTCCGATGGAGCTGCTGCGCAGCAACACATGACGATTGGCCTCAACGCCATTGGCGCGAAGAGAGACAGCCTGTCCAGTCAACGCAAGCCAGGCCGTGCTTTGTCGGACGCGAGCGTCACAGAAGTCCCAAGCTCCCAGTGTGTGGCCGTATGAAGCTCAGGATTACAACACCAGCGAGAGCGACGACGAAGTTGAGCAGCAGGAGGAAGATGAACACGGCGCACCCCACCTTGTGCGGGACGGATGTCGGAGAGCGTTGCCGCAGACGGGTCGATGCCAACGCGAGCAATACGCCGACGACACAACCGATCGGCAGTGCGAAGATGATCACCACCAGACGAACAAAAGTGTCCGTGCGAAAACCGTAAAATGCCAGCATGGCCCCCACGGGCAGCACCGCGATGAGCATTGTCCGACTCTCGATGTAACCTGGGGGCCGAAGGTCCTGTGGCGGCGTTCGATCGTTCAGCAGGCCACACTCGGGGCAGGTCAAGAGGCCATCGTGCTCCACGATACCGGACAAGTCGTACTTGCACCGCTCGCAATGCATGTAGAACTCCCGCACGACGTCCACGCCTTTGGGGTGAAGCGAGTCGGCGCCGGCGAGACACCCGCGGGACAGGGCATGGGCCAGAGGCCCATGCTCCTAGATACCCAGCAGCATGCGCTGGGGGTCTTCGATGCACTGCTTGACCTTGACGAGGAACTGGACGGCTTCGGCGCCGTCGATCATGCGGTGGTCGTAGGAGTGGGCGAGGTACATCATGGGGCGGAGGGCGATCTGGCCGCTGGCCGCGGGGTACTCGATGGGGCGGTTCTTGATGGTGTGCATGCCCAGGATGCCGGACTGGGGGGCGTTCAGGATGGGCGTGCTCATGAGGCTGCCGAAGACGCCGCCGTTGGTGATGGTGAAGGTGCCGCCCTGCATGTCTTCGAGCGTGAGCTTGCCGTCCTTGGCCTTGGTTGCGAGGTCCTTGATGCCCATCTCGATCTGGGCGAGGCTCAGGCCCTCGGCGTTGCGGAGCACGGGCACGACGAGGCCCTTGGGCGTGGAGACGGCGATAGCGATGTCGCAGTAGTCGTGCCGCTCGACGGCGAGGTTGCCGCTTTCATCCTCGACGAGGTAGGAGTTGACGGCGGGGTAGGCCTTGAGCGCCGTGACCACGGCCTTGACGAAGAAGCCCATGAAGCCCAGGCCGATGCCCTGCTTCTTCTCGAACTCTTCCTTGTACTGCTTTCTGAGGTCCATGACCGCGCCCATGTCCACCTCGTTGAAGGTGGTGAGCATGGCGGCGGTGTGCTGGGCCTGGACGAGGCGCTGCGCGATGCGCTGGCGGAGGGGGCTGATACGTTCGACCCGCTTCTCGCGGGAGCCCAGGGGCCACGGGCGCTCGCTGCCTTCACCCTTGGCAGGCACGGCGGGCGCGGGGGACTTGGCGGTGCCGTTGGCCGCGGGTGCTGCGGCGGGGGCGGGGGCGGACTTTTGTGCGACGAACGCCATGACATCCTGCTCGCGGACGCGGCCGCCCGCGCCGGTGCCGGTGATGCGGGAGATGTCCACGCCCTGCTCGTCGGCGAGCTTTTTGGCGAGGGGGGTGGCGCGGACGTCGCCGGTGGCGGGCGCGGCGGTCGTGGAGGTTGCGGTGGTTGCCTTGGGCTCGGCGACTGCGGTTGCGCCCGCAGCAGCGGCCTTGGGAGCCGCGGAGGGCGCTGCGCTGGCGACGGCCTTCTCGTCGATGCTCGCCAGGACCTGGCCGATCTGGACGGTGTCGCCGGCCTTGACCTTCAGGCCCATGAGCACACCCGTGGCGGTGGCGGGGACTTCGAGCGTGACCTTGTCGGTCTCGACCTCGATGACGCCCTCGTCGCGCTTCACGAACTCGCCGTCGTTCTTCAGCCAGCGTGTGACCACGCCGCTCGTGACGCTCTCGCCGGCCTGGGGCATGGTGATGTCGACTGGCATCGGGGGTACTCCGTCCTGAAGTGCTTGTAAAGAACGAAAAGCGGTACAGCGAAAAGCGATAAATACGAGCACCGCTGGTCAGTGCTTGGCGGTGGACTTGGGTGGGGCGGGGAGGGGAGTGGCGGCGGGCTTGGCGTGGCCGTTGGCGATTGGGCTGCCGGTGATGGGAGCGACCGCTTCGCTCAGGATCTCGTCCTGCGTGTCGTGGTGCTCGTGCTCGCTGCCGTTGGCGGGGCTGGCGCGGAAGGGGCGGCCGATGTAGTTGAGGGCGACAGAGAGCTCCCAGCGGAAGCGGTCTTCCACGTAAAGGAACGCGCCGGCGTTGCGGGGCTCTTCCTGCGCCCAGACGCGCTCGGCGGCCTTTGGGTAGCGCTCGTCGATGGCCTTGATCATCTTCGTGTGGAAGGGGTAGAGCTGCTCGATGCGGACGATCGCGACGTCGGCGCGGCCGGTTTCTTCGCGGCGCTTGGCGAGCTCGTGGTAGAACTTGCCGGAGCAGTACACCACGCGCTTGACGTCCTTGGCGCGGGCGGCGCCCGCGCCCGTGAACGCGGCGTCGTCGATGGCGTGCTGGAACTGGCCGGTCGCGAGCTCGTCGATCGTGGAGCTCTCGAATCGGAGGTACTTCTTGGGCGTCATCAGGATGAGGGGCTTCCTGAAGTCGCGCTTCATCTGGCGGCGGAGGACGTGGAACATCTGCGCGCCCGTGGAGGGGTACACGACTTCCATGTTGTTCTCGGCGCACAGGAGCAGGAACCGCTCGAGGCGGGCGCTGCTGTGCTCCGGGCCCTGGCCCTCATAGCCGTGGGGCAGGAGCAGGACGAGGCCGGCCCAGCGGTGCCACTTGGCTTCGCTGGAGGCCATGTACTGGTCGATGATGACCTGTGCGGTGTTGCAGAAGTCGCCGAACTGGGCCTCCCACATCACGAGGCTGCGAGGGGAGCCGCGGGCGTAGCCGTAGTCGAACGCCATCACCGAGTACTCGGAGAGGGGGCTGTCCCAGAGGCTGGCCTTGGCCTGCATGCCGGGGCGGATGTTGTTGATGGGCGTGTACTTCTCGCCGGTCTGCTCGTCGCGCACCACGGAGTGGCGCTGGGTGAAGGTGCCTCGGCGGGAATCCTGGCCGGAGAGGCGGACGGGGGTGCCTTCGAGCAGGAGCGTGGCGAAGGCGATCATCTCCGCGTCGGCGTGGGAGATCTTGCCGGTCTGCGGGAGTGCGGCGCGTGCCTGGAAGAGGCCTTTGAGCTTGGGGTGGAGGTGGAAGCCCTCGGGCACGCGGCCCATGGCTGCGCAGACCTCTTCGAGCGTCTTCATGTCCACGGCGGTCTTGGGCGTGTCGAAGGTGTACGCGCCGACGAGGCCTTCCCACAGGCCGCGGCCGGGCGGCGGGACGGGGTTGACGGGCTGGCTTCGCGCGGAGGTCTGCGCGGCGTCCATCTCGCTGGTGTAGCGGTCCACCATCGCGGCGGCGTCGGCCTCGGAGATGGTGCCCTGCTGGATGAGGCGCTGGCGGTAGGTCTCGGGCGTGCCGGGGTGGCTCTTGACCATCGCGGTGAGGACGGGCTGGGTGTAGGCGGGCTCGTCCTGCTCGTTGTGGCCGTAGCGGCGGAAGCAGACGAGGTCGATGAAGATGTCGCGGCGGAACTCGTGGCGGAAGTCGGCGGCGAGGCGCGCGGCCCAGACGACGGCCTCGGGCTCGTCGCCGTTGACGTGGAGGACGGGCGCGTTGACGAGCTTGGCGATGTCGGTGCAGTAGGGCGTGCTGCGGGAGTCTTCGGGGTCGGTCGTGAAGCCGACGAGGTTGTTGAGCACCATGTGGATGGTGCCGCCGACGGTGTAGCCCTCGAGCAGGCTCATGTTGAGGCACTCGGCCACGACGCCCTGACCCTGGACGGCGGCGTCGCCGTGGACGAGGAGGCTGATGACGCGGCGGCGATCGGTATCACCCACCAGGTCCTGCTTCGCGCGGCAGCGGCCCATGACGGCGCCGTTGACGCTCTCCAGGTGGCTGGGGTTGTTGAGCATGGAGAGGTGGACCGCACGGGAACCATCCTCAAGCATCTGGTCTGCCGAGTAGCCGCGGTGGTACTTCACGTCGCCGCCGCCGCTGGTGCCGCTGTCGTGCCAGGAGTCCTCGAACTCGGTGAAGATGCGGTGGAGGTCTTTGCCCACGAAGTGGCGGAGCACGCTGAGGCGGCCGCGGTGGGGCATGCCGAGGATGATTTCCTGGACGCCCAGCTCGCC
>DATAKA010000061.1:0-2261 GCA_036261855.1 Phycisphaerales bacterium
ACCCAGGACATCGACGACTTCCTGAGCGTCTTCAGCGGCGGCCCTTGCAGCACCGGCACGTGCGGCGACATCGACTACAACAACGATGGGCTCTTCCCGGACACCAGCGACATCGACAGCCTGCTCAGCGTCTTCAGCGGCGGGGCGTGTCTGTAAGTGGAAGTGTCAGGAGCGGAGACCGGGGCGGGATGCCGCGTGGCGCTCGCGCAATCGGCACTTCTGCAACTTCTTTGGCCGCCATCGGCCTCTCGCTCGCATGGACTCTGTCTGGCACCGCACCCCCTTTCCTGGAGTCCACAGATGCGCCGCACCTCCGCCCTTGCGTTGATCATGCTTTGTGGAGCCGCGGGTGCCGTGCACGCGGCCCTCTCGCAGGCCGTCATCACGCCGCCCGGGGGCTTCGTGCAGGCCGCGGCGTACCCCTCGACGAACGGCTGCCTGGGCGGCGTCACGGCCGGCAACGACATCACCACCGGGTGCGGCACGGGCGCGGACTTTGACGAGCAGGCGTTCAGTGGGGCCGCGTCGGCGTCGGCCAGCGCGGCGAACTCCACCCCGGGTGCTTTCGGCCCGCTCAGCCAGTCGACCTCGGGCACGGCGGGCCTGGGCTACATCCGGTCCCAGGGCTCGAACGCGTACACCGACTACGCGCAGTTCGCCAACGCCGTGTTCGACGGCGGGTGGAATGAGTCGTTCACCGTCAGCCACCCGTCGCTCAACGGACAGAGCGGGTACATGGTCGTTCGACTCCGTGCGCGGGGGCAGATGCACACGCAGGGCCTCTCGGGCTCCGCGATCGTTGAGATCAGCCCGTACAAGAACCACGCCCTGATCACCTGGAACCCGTACTTCCTCCAAGAGGGCTCCGACTCCATCGTCGGGATAGGCAGCAACCAGTACGCCCGCTGGGGCCTCGCGTCCTACGGCCAGCCCGACAACCGCACCGTGGATGCGTACGTCACGATGTCCGTGCCGATCACGTTCGGCACACCCTTCACGCTGGGCGTGTACGCCCGTTTCACCGCCGCCCAGCGCAGCAGCGGCGGCTTCAATGGCCCCAGCAGCGACTGGCTCGACTTCTCGACGCGCGGCGTCGAGTGGGCGGGCATCACGAGCATCCGCAACGCCGGCGGCACGGTGGTCAATGGATCGACCATCGTCTCCGGCAGCGGCACCGACTGGGTCCCGCCGCTCGGGTCGTGCGACAGCATCGACTACAACGGCGACGGGCTGTTCCCTGATACCCAGGACATCGACGACTTCCTCAGCGTCTTCAGCGGAGGCCCGTGCAGCACGGGCACGTGCGGCGACATCGACTTCAACAACGACGGGCTGTTCCCGGACACGAGCGACATCGACAGCCTGCTCAGCGTCTTCAGCGGCGGGGCGTGCGTGTAAGGGGCGTGTGTCCGACTGGCCCGAGCATGCAACCGACCAAGGCAAGGGCGCGGCCTTGCCTTTTTCATGACCTGTTCGGCACCTGCGCGGCGCACCGGCCGCGGCGGGAACGACTGATTTTCTGCGCTTTCTGCAAGGCAGCGAGGGGTCTGTGCGGTATGTTGTAAGTCCCCTCGTGGGGAAGGAGATTGTCCATGCGCACGCCCGCCGTCCCTGCTGCCTTTCTTGCCACGCTTGTTTCCGCACTGGCCGCCGCCGCCGCGCAGGCCGAGATTGTCACGGTGTATGTGCTGGGGCACGACTTCAGCATCAACCCGCCGGGGAACCCGGACATCCAGGACGCGGTGATCTCCGTCGGCGACACGGTGCGGTGGAACTTCACGGCGCCGTTCCACTCGACGACGTCGTGCGTCGGCACGCCCGAGCAGTGGGACTCGCCCATCGTGCTCGAGACGCCGGACACGTTCGACCACACCTTCACGAACGTGGGCGTCTTCCACTACTTCTGCGCCATCCACGGCTTTGACTTTGGCAACGGCACGGCGGGCGGCATGTCCGGCACCATCACCGTGCTCCCCGGCGGGCCCACGTGCGACTCGATCGACTTCAACGGCGACGAGCTCTTCCCGGACACGCAGGACATCGCGGACTTCCTGCTGGTCTTCGGCGGCGGCGCGTGCCCCACCACGGCGTGCGGGGACATCGACTTCAACAACGATGGGCTCTTCCCCGACACGATGGATATTGATGCGCTGCTGAGCGTCTTTGCGGGCGGGGAGTGCATTTAGGGTGCCGGGTGCCGGGTGCCGGGTGCCGGGTGCCGGGTGCCGGGTGCCGGGTGCCGGGTGCCGGGTGCCGGGTGC
>DATAKA010000063.1:0-5521 GCA_036261855.1 Phycisphaerales bacterium
AACTCACGGGCTGGCACCGTTCCCTGCTGGTTCGCGATTAGGTCTCCTCTGTGGTTGGGCCGGTACGATGCAACCTCCGCCGTAAGCCACAAAGCGCCACCGTGAAAACTACAGCGCTCGCGAGGATCACGTATTGCTCCCAGTTCACCTGGGGCGCCCCGAATCGAAAGAACAGGTGCGTGGCGAGCAGACAGGCTCCCAGCACTCCCACGTAGCACATGATCCACCGGCGGTTGGAATGCCGAACCGGGACGTGGCTGGACGCGAGAATGAGCATGCAGGCGTGCGCCAGCCCGTGGAAGCATGCGAAGCCGATTACTCCAACAAGAACCGCGGCGTGGCTTCGACGTGTCATCAGGATGTACTGAGAGCGGAATGCCGCGAACCAGTTGTCCACAAAGAAGTCGTCACGGGCGAGTGAATTGGCGCTCACCAGGTAATGCCGGTTACCGTCCCCCAGGTCATAGCCCGGGTGCAGGACGCTGTTCTCAACGGCTTCCACCAGCACATACAGAGATACCCTGTTGTCGATCAGACGATTGAACAGAAATCCAAACTCCATCCACACGAACAGGAACGCCAAAGGGAGCAGCATGCGGACATACTTGGTCGGGATAACGTACCCGATGGGCTTGAGTTCGAAGGTCTGAGACCGCGCAAAGAGCAACACAAACATAGCGGTAGAGATCAGTATCGCCTGTGCCGTAAAGAGTCGTCGTAGAGACGCATACTGGCCCGCGAGAAGTTCAGTCCGGGCGGCGATGAGCCCCTTCGCGACCTCGTTTAGCTTGTCACTCAGAACGAGCGCCTCCACGTCTGCCGCGGAAGGCGTCCAGGGTGGTTCGCCTATATGGACAAGGCACACGCCAACAAACGTGATGAACACCGCGGATGCCACCGCAGGGCCAATCCTCTGCAGCCAGGTGGCGCTGGCAATCTCGCTCTGTTCATAAGCCTGCAACGCGTCTCTCCGATGCTTGGCGTGTGATGGAGGGAGGAAGTGTCAGCACCTCGACAGACACGAAGCACTCTATCCTCTCTCCGGTCTTCGTCGCTCTGGCACCACAACCCGAGCGCCGCCGAACCGACATGACGCCCTTGCGGTCTTTCCGCTTCCATCGTGTCGCTGGGCAGTTGTCCGGATCAACCCGGCGCGGACCGGCCGCAGACTATCCGACCGTCGTGATCGGGTACACGAACTTCAGGTAGAGGAAGTAGAACCCCATCGCGAACGCCATGATCACGACACCGTGCAGGGCGGTCTTGAGGGCAATCCCTTCCAGCGAGAGCTTGATCTCCTGGGCCTGGTCCTCCGCCTTCCTGCGCCCCGCCTGGGCTGCCCTGAACTCGTGCGCGGCCATCCAGAGACCGAGGGCCAGCACGCCGTGCGCGACCAGGAACACGATCCTCCCGATCCAGTTGGTGTAGAACAGCTCGGTGCGGATCTCGCGGTACTTTTCGATCTCCCGGCGCAGCGCGGCCGCCTGGACCTCCTGCTTCAGCGCGGCAAGCGGGTCCTCCGCCGGCGGCTGGGTTGCCGCGGACAGGCGCGCGTGAATCCAGTTCAGCCCCGCCTTGTGGATCTCACGGTTCAGCTGGACGAAGTAGGTGAGCTCCTCCATGGACATGTCGTTTCCGAGACTGCTCATCGCGTCGTCCGCTTCCTTCATCAGCCGCGCAGCCTCGCTCATGCCGGTGCGCGTGGTGCGGCCAACGTTCCCTGCCGGTCCTTCCGACGAGTTGGACAGGTTTGGCTCGGGCTTGTTGGTCCCGGCACCTTGGGTGCCGGGTGCGGAGCGGCTTGACGGGTCGGGCTTGGGTGCCGTGCTGCTCGCCAACGCCGCAAGAGCCTCCTGGAGTTTGGCCTTGAGTTCATCGAGTTCCGCCTGGTTGGGCAGCTCAATGGTGGACTGCGCCTCCAGCTTGTCGAGCAACGACCGGAGTTGGAGCTCCGACGCTCGCGCTTCCAGATCGCGCTGCTGCAGGAGCATCTCGAGGTCAGCCAGCCTGGATTCCATCGCCTTGACCCGGTTGTCCTGGTCGAGCGCCGTGGGCTGGATCGCGGATTGGGCGAGGGCGGATGTCGCGCTTGCGAGAATGGCCATGAGCGCGTGGCGCAGAGGGCGGTAGTTCATATGTGCGGTTCCGTGCAGGAAGAGCCCGCCGGCCGTGCGCGGGCATGGGTCATTCCGTCATTGTCGCCGTTGCCGGTTCCGAGCGGAGTGGGGGGGCGGGACGGTGAAAGTGACCCGGGGATGTCGCTCCCCGCTCTCGATGGCTACTCCTCAGGAATCCCGTCAAAGGGGATAACACAGTACAGTCCGAGCCGGGGCCGCTCGATCGTCTGAGTTGTGGCGCCGGAGACGCGGTACACGAGGTACCCGCAGTTGGACAGGCGCCCGTAGCCGCTGTTGAGGTTGTCGTTCCCGACCAGCGCGGTGTTGGTAGTGCCCTGGCCGAACCACAGCTCCTCGCCGTTGTAGTAGCCCGCCACACGATACTTGGACGTGCCCGCGCGGGCGAAGAGGGCGGTGCCGTTGACGCTATTGGTCGTCACGTTCGCGAGGAACGCCGAGTACGTCGCGTCGTTGATGGCCACGGTCGGTGCGAAGGTGGTAGAGTCGGCGAAGGTCTCGAGCGCGGACCCCCCCGTCCAGCTCGATGTGTTCTGGCCACGGACGGCCTCCGCTGACAGCGTGGTGCCGTCCCAGTACCAGAACCCGTCTGTGTCGGCATAGCCGGTGCAGTTGGTCGACGCGGCGAGGGAATGGAAGATGCCCTGCCGTCCAAAGTTGATCGAAGGCGGGTTGATCGACCTCAGGATGTTGCCGGTGACCGGGCACGAGACGATGAACTGCAGGCCGCCGGTGCCCGGGGCGGTCATGCCGCCCGCGGCCATGGTGATGCGGCTCATGGGTGGCGCGGTCTGGATGTTCCACTCGTCGCGCATCCCCACGCCCACGTGCGCGTTGCACTCGATTGCAAAGTCGCCCTGGTGGTTGACGAACACGCCCGGGAAGTAGCCCCAGTCCGGCACGGGCGTCGAAAGCACCAGCGACAGACCCGCGCTTGTACCCCGCCACACGCCCGCGTAGGTGTACATCCCATCGTCGTACTGGCCGAACATGACGATCGTGCCGTTCTTGTTGAAGTCCCAGGCCATGACCGACACCAGCGTGCCGCCGTCGATGGCGTCCCCCTCCCGGCAGACCTGGGTCAGCGTGGAGGGCGGGGTGTGGACCCACAGAGAATTGGTGGAGAACGGGTGGCCGCCGTCCGGGTGCAGGCGGGCGCCGAAGAGAACCTGTCCCACCGCGTTGATGCGAACACGGCCATCGGGTATGCCGTTGTCGAAGCTCTCAAAGCCTGTCGAGCTTGTCTCGGCGACCTTTGTCCAGGTCGTCGCCGTCGCGGTGTACACGCCCTCCACGAGCGTGGAGCCAGAGATCCTGGCGCCCTTGAACGCGACTGTGGAGCTGTCGTTGATGGCCGGGTAGTCCCGGAACCACTGGAAGCCGGAGGTCGGCGACGTGCTTTGCGCGACGTACAGATTGCGGGTCAGCGAGCCCGACGATGTGCTGGCGACGTAGACACCGTTGTAGGCCGGATCGCACGTTTGGCCAATGAAGACGACATCGCCCCCTAGATTGACGTGCGGGTAACCGACCCAAGTCAGCTGCTTCGGCGCGGTGCAGGTCGAGACGGTGGAGGCCATGGTCTGGGTCGTGAGCTGGCCACTGGCCACGCCGACCACCATCAATGCGACGGACGCTGCCAAACAGCACGCTGCCTTGTTCATGACACTCTCCTTGCGCGGATCTTGCTACCCGCGTCATTACTCAGGTTGCGGTTTACGGCTCTGTACGATGTTCGAGAACTAGTGCCCGCCAAACGCCTGATCCCACACGGACCTGATGGCCGCGAGGTTGGCCTCAACGTTCTCGATGGCGCTGGTCACGTCGTTGTCCGATTCCAGCGTGGAGAGGGTTGACGCGGCCTCCTGCGGCACGCTGTCGCCGTTGCGCTCGGCGATGCGGCGTGCGGCCAGGGCGTTTCGGAGCTGGACCCGTTCCTGCTCGTCGCGGTGGACGACTAGGTACTCTGGCGGGATCGTCGTGCCGCCCTGGGAGTGGATGGTCGCAAGCGCCTCGCGATGCCCTTGCGTCAGCACGCCCGTGACGGCGGTGGTGAACGCATCCAGGACCGCGGCCCGCGATGCTTCCGCTTGGGCGAGTTCCACCTTCGCCGATGCGAGCTGGTTGACCTGCTCCGGCGTTGCGCGGCCAGAAACCACCGCGTCCTGCAGCTTGGCGACCTCGCTGGCGACGCTGCGGTGGTCGGCGAACGCGACCGCCATCGTCACGCCGCCCTGGGCCAGGTACGCCTGCGCGGACGAGATGATGGTGGATGCTTCCGCGCTGTCCAGCCCCGCCGCGGCAAGCACGGGCGGCGTGAGCCCGGCGGCCACGAGCGCCTCGTGGGCCGTGGTTGCTTCGACCTCGATCTCTGCCGTCGTCGTGCCCGCCGCCCCTGCCCACATGCTGGTCGAAGAGACGTACAGGCCGGTCGCGGCGAGGCCGCCCGCGACGATCATGCCGAGGACGGAGGTCATTCCCATACCCGAGCGGGCGGGTGTGCGCGGAGCGGGCGGCTTCTTCATGGCTGGGTCTCCCGGACTGCGTGCGCGAGACACGGTCGCACTCGTGGCGAGCGGTCAGCGCACGAGTCTCTATTGCACCCGAAAGCCGGCGGGAATGCAACAGAGACCGCCGTCAGCACGCGTGATCCACGTGCGCGCTGTGGAGAAAAAATCTGATCAGCGGATCACGTTCTCTGGAATATCACAACTTTGTGTCAATATTGACATCACACCCGCGTAACTGTGGCAGAGCATGCCCCATTTCGGCTGTGAGTTGGTTCCCAAAGCGCACGATTGCGCGTGTTCACTCGCGAGTGCGCGCAATGCACAAAAGTGGAAAACCCCGATTCGTGGGAACGGGGCCTTGACGGCGGCTCTCGTTTTCCGTTCAGATGTGGCATGCGCGCGCTGGTCCCCGATCCCCTTTCAGCAGTGCGCGCACCTTGGAGACTGCCCATGCTCGGCACCACGCTCCCCCGCAACCGCGCCCTCCCCCGCCCCCGCACGGCCCGTTCCATGACCTGCGCTGCCCTGCTGTGCGCCACGGCGATTCCCGCGCTCGCGCAGCCTTACGCGACGGGCAAGTTGCAGGCCGATTCGTTGTCCGTCTATAAGGCCAGCGCCGCCAGCACCGGCCAGGGGGTGCGGCCGTACGCCACGCAGGGCGACACCCCGGGATTCGATGGCGGCGGCGGGCGCATCGGCGGCGGCGGGCACGCGATCGACCTCTTCCACGGCGCTGCGCAGGTGATGGAGGTGGACATCGCGCTGCCGTGCCAGGGGCCGGGCGTCGTGATCAGCCGCTCCTTCAACGGCGTCCAGAACGCATCGAGTTCCCCCTTGGCGGTCGCCGTCAGCAGCCGGCAGACCAGCGACGGCTTC
>DATAKA010000071.1:0-16246 GCA_036261855.1 Phycisphaerales bacterium
ACATTACCCCCACCGAGGCGCTGGGCTTGTGAGACGTGCGGTTGAGCACGTCGTCCACCACCTGACCGGCGCCGTTGAGCTTCGCCGCGATGAAGTTCTTGGTGCCCGGCTCGATGTGGCACTCGACACACTTGACGTTCTTGTGCGAGCTGACCTTCCAGCTCGAGTAGTACGGCTCCATGATGTGGCAGGAATTGCAGAACCAGCTCTGCGACGATACCTCCACGCTCGCGATGCTCAGACCCACGAAGAGCACGCCGCCGCAGAGCACCCACTTGCCCCACCGCTTGAACCGCATGCGTTCGCGAAGGCCTGAGAGGAAGGTGCCCATTGGGTGTCATCCCATCGAACATGCTCGGGCACCGTGGCAAACCATTGCCGGGTCACCCTCGCGTCAAACTGCACATGCCGTGCCAACTAAAGGACGGATGGGTCGCCAATAATGACCTTCAGCCCTCTCACTACTGAGAAACCGGGCACGCTCGACCTCCCGTCCGCGGGATTGATGTCACAGCATTCACGCCTGCGAACACGCAACGGGCTCGGGGCACCGCGTTTGCACCTGCCCATGCGTCAGCCAAAGGAGCTCCCATGAAACGCCTCGCCGCACTCGCGTCCAGCGTCGCACTCTTCAGCCTCGCCACCGCTCAACAAGGACAACCCGCCCAGCCGGATGCCGCCAAGCAGCCCAATGTCCCGTCCGGCCACCCCCAGATCCCGATCCCACAGGTGGGCGACAACTGGCCGAAAGCCAAGCCGGCAGATGTCGAGTCTGTGGACGCCATCATCAAGGCGTTCTACGACGCCCCGGCGGGCCAGCCCGGGCAGGCCCGCGAATGGGACCGCTTCTTGTCTTTGTTCGTTCCCGACGCACGACTGATCGTCGCGCGGGCGGGCGACGGGGGCACCGCCGGCGCGATGTTCCTGCCCGCGCCCGACTACGTGTCCGCGAACAAGACCTACTTCGAGAAAGGCGGATTCAGGGACACCGAAATCGGACGCCGCACCGAATCGTTCGGCAATATCGTGCACGTCTGGAGCACGTACGAGTCGAGGCGCAAGGCCGAAGACCCGGCGCCGTACCTCCGCGGCATCAACAGCATCCAGCTGCTCAAGGACGGCGGACGCTACTGGATCGTTAATGTCTTCTGGGATAACGAGCGTGGGGACGCCACGATCCCCGAGAAGTACCTCTCCACGCCCGCAACCCCCCAATAAGGGTCTACGACCGATGTCCAAGTCCATTCTCCTCGCCGAAGACGAGAAAGTCCTGCGCGAGTCCCTTGCGCAGCTCCTCACCGAGGAGGGGTACGACGTCACGCCCGCTGCGGACGGCCAGGAGGCGTACGAACGGGTCATTTCACGCTCCTTCGACCTCGTCCTGACCGACATCCGCATGCCGCGCATGGACGGGACCAAGCTGCTCGAACACCTCCAGCAGCTCGCCCCCCAGACGCCGGTAATCGTCATCACCGCGTTCGGCACGGTCGAGAGCGCTGTCGGCGCGATGCGTGCAGGCGCGGCGGACTACATCCTCAAGCCGGTCCAGTTCGAGGATGTGCTGCTGCGGATCAAACGCGCACTGGAGTTCGGCGAAGTCCGGCGTGACCGACGGATCCTCTCGGAGCAGCTCGCGGCATCCAGCACGTTCCACAACCTCATCGGCGAATCTCCGATCATCGCCAAGCTCTTTGAGCTCGCCCGCAAGCTCTCCGGGGTCCGCAGCAGCGTCCTCATCATCGGGGAGTCCGGCACGGGCAAGGAGCTCTTCGCCCGCGCCATCCACTACAACGGCATCACCAGGGACAAGCCATTCGTCGCCGTGAACTGCGGCGCCATCCCCGAGAGCCTTATCGAGTCCGAACTCTTCGGCCACCGCAAGGGCGCGTTCACAGGTGCGGTCCGCGACCGCATCGGGTACTTCGAGGCGGCCTCCGGCGGCACGCTGTTCCTGGACGAAATCTCCACGCTGCCGGTGGGCGTGCAGAGCTCCCTCCTGCGCGTTCTCGAGGAACGCGTGGTGGTACCAGTCGGTGATACGCGGCCCCGCCCCGTGGACGTGCGCATCATCGCGGCCTCCAACCAGGACCTTGCCCAGCTCTGCAAGGAGGGCAATTTCCGGGAAGACCTGCTGTACCGGCTCGACGTCGTGCGGCTCCAGCTGCCCCCACTGCGCCAGCGCCGTCACGACATCCCGCTGCTCGCCCACCACTTCCTGCAGAAGTACGCACGCGAGATGAACAAGCAGATCCTGGGCATCACCAACTCCGCGATGCGTGCCCTGCTCAACCACGAGTGGCGGGGCAACGTTCGGGAACTCGAGAACGTCATCGAGCGCGCCGTCATCTTCGCTGAAGGCCGCGAGATCGACGCCACCGACCTGCCCTTCACCGCCGATGTCAACGCCAACGACTCCGGCGAGGACCTCAAGCAGGCCATCGCACAGTTCGAACGCCAGCACATCATCTTCTGCCTCCGGCGTCACAACTACGACAAGACCGAGACCGCAAAGCACCTCAACATCGGCGTGTCGAGCCTCTACCGCAAGATGGACGAGCTCGACATCCCGAAGGACCTGCAAGAACGTGAGGAGACGTGATGCTCCGCAGACGGCTCATGACACGGGTGGGGCTGCTGATCGCGGCGTTCGTGATCGGTGCCGCCGGCGCGGTCTGGGCCCTGCAGGTGGTCCTGGCCGACATCGACCGCGCCCACGCCGACGCCGCGTTCCTCATCGACGGCGTGCAATCGGTCGACACAGCCGCAAACGCGGTGCAGGCCGCGGCCTTCAGCACCTCGCAGGACCGTGCCCGCCTCGCCGACGACCTGCGGGCCGCTGTCGATCACCTCTCCACCCACGCCATCACCAGCCCCGGCGGAGCTGCGCGCGAGCAGTACCGCCGCACGCAGGAAACGCTGCCCCGCTACCTGTCGTCCTGGGAGGACGCACGGTTCCGCGCTTCGCAGTCATCCGTCGAAGCCGCCTACGGGGCGAGCCTGGACATGCAGGTGGCGATCCAGGACCTTGCGCGGGCGTTCCGATCCCACGTCGCGGCCGAGCAGGCAGACGCAGGCAGGTCGTTCCGCACGATGGTCGTTATCCTCACCATCGCCGCGCTCGTGATGGTTAACGTCGCGGTCTTCGTGCTCCTGCGCACCGCGCAGCTCATCCTGCGGCCGGTCTCGGCGTTGGTGGAGGGCAGCCGACTGCTCGCGGCGGAGCGGTTTGATCACCGCGTGAGCGCCAACCTCCGGGACGAGTTCGCCGAGCTCGCCCACTCGTACAACCACCTCGCGGAGCAGTTGCAGGCGAGCGAGGACCGCAAGGCCGAAGCACTCCGGCAACTCGCCGTGACGCTCAACCACAATCTGAACAACGCCATGGCCATCATCGAGCTGCAGCTAGGGCTGCTTGACCGACAAGCCGGCGCAAACCCCGCTCAGGCCGCTCGCCTGCGCGAGATCCGGAATAGCCTTGCCCAGATGTCCCACACGGTCGCATCCCTCAAGCACATCAGGCGTGTGGTACTGACCGACTACGCACCGGGCCAGAAAATGGTGGACCTGGAGCGATCCGTGGCCGACGAGCCCGCCACCGAGCACCCTCTGCACGCGACCTCCGCATGAGCACTTCCCTGGACCGAGGCCGCACACGACTGCTCTACAGCGAGACGCGCTGGCTGATGCGGCTCCGGTGGGCCGCGGGCGTGGTGATGGTCGTTGTGGGCGCGATCCACTGGAAGTTCCTCCACGTCTACCAGATCACATACGAGCCGGTTGTCATGGGCGCGGCCATCCTGGCGGTCAACGCTGCGTTCGTCGCGCTGCTGAAGTGGCGTCCCGGAATCGCTGCGTCCCTTGAGAGCCTCATCACCTTTGCGTCAGTGCAGCTCCACCTGGACCTGCTCTGCCTGATCGTCCTCGCGATGTGGACGGGTGGAGCAACCAGCCCGGTGCTCTCCGCGTTCTTCTTCCACATGATTTTCGCGGCGCTCCTGCAACCACGGAACCGCGCGTACGTCGTCTCATTGACCGCCGTCGTCGGGCTGGCCCTGGCGCTGTGGCTCTCCGGTCAGTGGCCGCAGACCCGGGAAGAGGCCATCCGCATCTCCGCGTGGGTGCTCACGCTCATCGTGACGGTGTACCTCACCGACAGCGTCGCCCGATCACTCTACCAGCGCGAGGCAGCTCACACACGCCAGCTCGCCCGCATCCGCGCGCTATCGGAGACCACGCGTGCCCAACAGAATTCGCTGATCCAGTCGGAGAAGATGGCCGCCATGGGCCAACTCGCCGCCGGGGTTGCGCACGAGATCACCAACCCGCTGGCCAGTATGGACAGTGTCCTTCAGCTCATGCAGCGACGGCCCGATGCGCCACGCCCGGAAGCGGTCGCCACGCTCCGCGAGCAGGTGCAACGCATCCTCCGCATCGTCCGTCAGCTCACGACCTACGCCCACCCGGGGATGGGACGCATCGAATCCCTTCCCGTCAACGACCTCGTCCGTGCTTCGCTGGAGATGCTCGCCCTGAGCCGCAAGATGCAGCGAGTCGCCATCGACACGGACCTGGCCGACGACGCCGGCAGCGCCCGCATGAACCCGCACGCCCTGCAGCAGGTGCTGACCAACCTGCTCGTGAACGCGCTCGACGCAACGGCGGACTCTCCAGAACCCCGCATCACGATCCGCACGCGCCGCGAGGGTGCTGACTGCGTCATTGAAGTCGCAGACAACGGGCCCGGGATCGCGGTTGAGCACCAGCCCCGCCTCTTCGAGCCGTTCTTCACCACCAAGCCGGTCGGTCAAGGGACCGGTTTGGGGCTCTCGATTTGTGCCCGCCTTGTCAAAGAGCAGGGCGGCACCATCTGCCTGACCAGCCCCCCAGGCGTGGGGGCAGTTTTCAGCATCCGGCTCCCCGCGGTGGAAGCGCCTGAGCTCGCTGCAGCAAACTGATTTTTCAGCACTGCTGACTGGAACTCGCTCACGAAGTCGATATTATTGACTAATATATCCTTTAGTCCCGAATCCAGCCCCCCGCCCGGATCCATGCCATGAGACCCGTTCAAAAATGGCACTTCACACCCTTCGGCAAGGCCGCCCTGTTCCTGGGCAGCATCGAGCTGGCGGTGCCCATCATGGTCATGGTCGCCATCGCGATGGCCTGGGGCACGTACTTGGAGTCCAAGCACGGCGTGCAGACCTCTCGGGCGACGGTGTACGGCTCGTGGTGGTTCATCGTGCTCATGGGGCTCATCTGCGTCAGCCTCATCTTCGCCGTGATCACGCGCTTCCCGTGGAAACGCAAGCACGTGGGATTCATGACCGTTCACACCGGGCTCGTGATGCTCATCATCGGGGGGTTCTGGTCGCTCTTCGGTCGCATCGAGGGGCACATGGCCCTCGAGGAAGGCACGTCCAGCAGCCAGCTCGAGACCGACCAGGAACTCCTGGTACTGACCGAGTTCAAGAACGCAAACGACAGTCCGCTCGCCGAGGCCGCGGCACCGCACACACCCGCTTCCGTCACGCTCGCGGGCGTCCATGTCCGCGTCGTCGAATGGTGGGAGAATATCCGGGAAGAGCAGTACGTCGCCAACGACGGTGAGCAGCCGTTGCGAGCGGTGGAACTGGCGTTCGACGCCAGCACCGACACCGGCCAATGGGTCGCGGAGGAATCCCGCGGCGGCGCGCCAACGCTCAACAACGTTGTGGTCCGCGTGCTGGCCGACGGCAAGGACTGGACACCGCCCATCGCGCCGGCAGGGATGGACTACTACTTCACATTCGAGGGAGCACAGCACCCCGTCAAAGCGGTGGGCGAAGAAGCGTTCCCGGGCTGGACGATCACCAAGGTGCAGCGATACGCCCGGGCAACCGTCACGAACGGTGAGGTTGCCGACACCGGAACGCAGGAAAACCCGGCCGTGGAGGTCACCGTCTCCAACAACGCGGGGAGTGTCGAACGCCACACATGCTTCCGCAGTTTCCCCGACATGGTGATGAGCAAGCTGGTCGAGGGCCAGGTGCGCTCCGGCGCGTCGCTCTCCGCGACGCCCGCGACCCGCCAGCCTGAAACACTGGTCGTGTTCGGCCCAGTCGCGGCACCGCGCTTCGGGTACGTGGACGTCCGCGGAGCCGGCCGCGAAGTCGCCGCGCCGACGACGCTCCCGGTGGTTCTGAAACTCGGCTCACGCCGCGTCACCGTGCTGCGACAGCACGATCACGCAAGGGCCGCGACCCGGTTCGTCAAGGCCCCCACCGCCTCCGAGCGGCGTCCGGCGATGGTCGTGAAAGTCGACAACCGCGCCGACCCCATCGTGATCCCCTGGAAGGGCTTCGAGCACGTGACCGACGCGGCCGGCCGCAACCTCCTGCTGTCCTATGGACCCCGCTTCGTGCCCCTGCCCTTCACGCTCACCCTGAAGGACTTCAGGAAAATGGACTACCCGGGCACAGAGATGGCCATGGCGTACGAGTCACAGGTGCTCGTCGCCACGCCCGGCGCTCCGGATTCCGAGTACCTCATCCACATGAATACGCCGTACGCGAACTACCCGTGGAAGGTGTACCAGTCCGGATTCTCTGGAGACGCCATATCGATCTTCAGCGTCATGCGGGACCCGGGCCTGAAGCTGACGTACCTGGGCTCCACCGTGCTCTGTGTTGGCATCTTCCTCACGTTCTTCAGCCGGTCGCTGTCGTGGGGACACCCCGGCATCCCAGCGCCCCACCTCCACGAGAACTCATCGCACCCCGCCCCCAAGAAGGAGGCCGTTCATGCCACGTATTCTCA
The DNA here is from genome assembly GCA_036261855.1 of Phycisphaerales bacterium. Lineage (GTDB taxonomy): Bacteria > Planctomycetota > Phycisphaerae > Phycisphaerales > UBA1924 > BJHL01. Next base: position 6,796 of record DATAKA010000071.1, read on the forward strand.
GACCCCTGCTGCTGGCATTGACCTGCGTGCTGAGCCTGCCCTCGCAGCTCAGGGCCGCTGACGACCGGGCGTGGATGCGTGACCTGGGCACTATGGCCACTCAGGACGGAGGACGCATCATGCCGCTCGAGACGTACGCGCGCCGTCTTGCGGCGGATGTGACCGGCCGGCAGCGATGGTCGAGCGGGCGGGGCCCCACGGCCTACTCCGGCCGCGAGCCCGTGGAACTGCTCTGTGACCTCATGTTCAAGGGCGACGCACTCCTCAGCGAGCCACTCATCGGCATCGTGAACAAGCCGTTCAAGCAGAGTGTGGGGCTGGACGCCGAGCGTGAGTTCTTCAGCGCCACCGAACTCGCCTCGTGCCAGGGCATGATGAAACTCATCGCCGAGTACCAGAAGGCACGGGGGAACGACCCGCAGGCCCAGGCGACGCCCGACCAGCGCAAGGCGATTGACGTGTACAACGCCGCAAACCGCATGGCCGCGCTCACCAGCGGTGAGCCGCTGCCGCTGGTTCCGCAGGGGAAGGGCAAGGAGTTCCTGTCGGTCGGCGTGAAGCGGGCCCCCCCCGGCGGCGAGGCCGTGCGCGATGCGCTGCAGTCCTTGTCCGACGCCTATACCACGGGCAAGGACCCCGCCCCAGCCGTTGCGCAGCTCCGCAGCGCGATCCAGAGCGCCGGCACGCTGCACGAGTCCGACGCCCGCGCCGTCCGCCTCGAAGTCTTCTACGACCGCCACAACCCGTGGCGCAAGACGCAGTACCTGTACGGGCTGGCGATCCTGGCGTTCGGTGTCTCACGCCTTGTCCTTCGCAAGCCGCTCGTGATCGCAGCGCTCGCCCTCACCGCGGCCGGCATCGCCGAGCACGTGCTCGGCATCGGCCTGCGGGTCGCGATCCTGCAGCGTGCACCGGTGAGCAACACCTTCGAGTCGCTGCTGTGGATGGGCCTCGTCGGGATCGCTGTGGGCGCTGCCGCGCAGCTGCTCAGCCGCAAGTCTTACTACCTCTTCGGCGGCGTCTGCGCCGCCCTCGCATCGGTGCTCTTTGCCGGGCTCGTGCCCCTCACCGACCGTACCAACTCGCTCCCCGCGGTCCTGCGAAGCAACTACTGGCTCATCATCCACGTCCTCACCATCGTCGCGTCGTACGGCGTGCTCGCCGTCGCCGCCGTGCTCGGGCACGTCTACCTCATCCGCGAGGTCCTTCTCGCCAAGAAGCCCGCGGATGACACCGGCGCCCGCCTCTCGCACCCGCTCATCCTCCAGACCTACCGCACCATCCAGATCGGCCTTTTCCTCCTCACCGCCGGGACGATCCTGGGCGGCGTGTGGGCGGCTGACTCGTGGGGACGCTTCTGGGGCTGGGACCCCAAGGAGACCTGGGCACTCATCAGCATCGTCGTCTACTTCGCCGTGCTCCACGCCAGGTACGTCAAGTGGCTGCAGGACTTCGGGCTCGCCGCGTGGTCCATCCTCGGCTTTGTCGTCATCGTCTGGACGTTCTACGGCGTGAACTACGTGATGGCGACAGGCCTGCACTCCTACGGCTTCGGGTCCGGCGGAGAGGTGTGGGTCGGTCTGTGGGCGCTCGCCGAAGTCACCCTGCTGCTCGCGTGCAAACTGAAGCACTCCAGGATGCAGAAGTCGGCGGCAGGCCGTCCGCCTGCGGCCGTACCCGCGGCAAACTGAAGCACGCACCAAGCCCCACGTCAGCCCCGATCACCCAACGGTGTGTGCCGCCAGCTTCACACGTGCGCGCCCCCCAGCTCCGCCCGCCGCCTCGCCCGGCGCTGCAACGGCGCGCCGATGGAGCCCGCGCACACCAACGCGGCGAGCACAAAGAACACCCACAGCGTGGCCCGCATTTCTCCGGTCAGCGGCAGGGACGTCGGGTGGACGTCGGGCAGCAGCCGGACGCTCAGGTACACCAGAGGCACATCCAAGAACGCCACGGCGCCGTAGACCGCGCAAACCATCGCCCGCCGCGTGAATGGAGAGATGAACCCGTGCAGCAACAGCCACGCCCCATAGAGCACGCACAGGATGAGGGTGAACGTCAGCTTGGGGCTCCACGTCCACCACACGCCCCAGTACGAATTGCCCCACACCATGCCGGTCACGAGCACGATGAGCCCGCACAGCACCGTCATGCGGGCACCTTCAGCCGCGACGGCGTCCCACACCCGAGCCCGTGTCCAGATGTACGCCACGTTGGCAGAGAACGCCGCCGCGGCCGCGAGCAGCGCGCCCACCGCCGCAGGGATGTGCAGGTACACCAGCTTCTGGACCAGCCCCATGGACGTATCCACCGGCGCATAGAACACGCCCATCCACACCGCAAGCACCGCAACGCCCGTCGTGACCGCCCAGTAGGCCCGCAAACCGCCCGGCCACGAGACGTGGAGGGCGTGTGGAACATGGAGAGACGCTGCCGCACGCATCACGGACCTCTGGACTACTTGCCCCTGCCGGCCATCACCTTCCACGCCAGCGCCACTGCGACCAGCGCAGCGGCCCCGCCCACCACCAGCACCGTGGGTGATGTCCCCTTCTTTGCCGGCGCCGGCGCGGGTGCCGCCGCCTGCACGGGCGTCCGGAGCACCACACCCACCATCTGCGATGCGCCAACGTTGTCGGCGGAGAACATCGTCAGCCGCTGCGCACCGCTCGTGTCGGAGCCGGACTCGGCGACACCCGATGCCTCAACCTTCGTGCCGTCATCGGGCACGAAGAACGACGCCCGGGCCGTCTCCACCGGCATCGTCACACGCAGGTCCAGCACGCCGTCTTTGGGTGTCACCCGGTACGCGAACTTGTACGTCATTTTGCCGGGCATGAAGGGCATCTGCACCTGCAGCGCCGAGTCCTTCATCGCGGAGCAGCACCACCCGTGAAATCCCTGCACGAGTTCCACGTCCGACGCGCCAACGGGGAGGGGCAGCGGCACCGTGTTGCGGCGTTTCAGCAGGTCGGGTGGATCGCCCATCCACGTCTTGTCGCCCTTGTTGTCCACCACCATCATCTCGGAGACGACGTAGCCGTCCGTGCGCTTCTCGACCACCATGTGCCGCAGTGCGACGTTCCACTGGGGCTTCTCGTCCGTCACCTCGTAGACCTTGATGTCCACCTTCGCGTTGGTGTTCTCGGCGCTCATCTCGGGCGCCGCGTCCTGATACTGCACTCCCGCGTGATGAACCCGCACCAACGGGCTCACGCTGACGCCGATCGGTATGTCCCCCAGCAGCAGCATCCCCTGGTCGTCGAGCGTGCCCCGGATGGTCTTGAGCGGCATCTCCCGATGGAACAGGATGACCTCCACGGCGTCCCCGCCCACCGGCGCGCCGTCCTTCGTACTCTGCACCGCGCGGATCGCGAGCATGCCCTTGGGCCCCGCCTCGAGCTGAGTCAGCATGTCCGGGTGCCCTGCGGGCATGGGACCGCTGGGGACCTGCGCCCAGCCACCAGCCGCCACAAGCAGCGACGCGACGCACGGCAGGATCGAACGGGCATTCGTCATCGATTCGAGACCCTCCAAGGACACTCAGCCGCACCGGCCGGCGCATTCCACGAAGGGACGTGCAACCCGGGTGCCATACCCACCAAACTGCCCATCTCCCCGGATGCGCGGATCGGCGCGGCCCAAGTTCCCTCTCACGGAAGACCAGGCGCGACCAGTTTCCTGATTGTGAGAACGTGCGGCGTTACCCCTGCCGGTTACTGAACATGGCAGGACATGCACAAGGCGCTGTTCTGGTTGTTCATCACCAGAAGGTTGGCCCGCTTCGAATACACACTGTGGCACGACCCGCACCCGACCGCACGCCCGAACAATCGAACCCGGCGATCGATCAACCGGGCGGGACGCAGCCCCCAGTCCTCGCGCTCCTGGCTCGGCTCGTCCGCGACAACACCAATCGGGTGATCCTGCCCGGGCTTCATGGTCGCCCCCTGGTGCGAACCGGTATCCCTCGCCGCCATCCCGTCATGGCACCCCATGCACGAGAGACTCTCCTCATCGATCCTTGGCGTTCCTCGCCGGAGGTCGGTCGCAGCAAGGTGCGCGCGCATACCGCCCGTCCCGTGGACGGCTCGCCCCGCACCGCTCCCGTGGCACGCGCTGCACAGCGATCCCAGTTCCTCGGGCAACCGAAGGAAGTCCCGTCCCACCGCCGCGCGAGAGGAGTGCCCCTGGCCCAGCTCTCCATCGTGACAGGTCTCGCACGTGATCCGCCCGTCGTCAAGCGGCAACACCGAAGGCACGCGCATCGTCGCCATGACCCCGACAGGATGAGAAAACCCGTCCTCCATGGCATGGCACGCCGTGCAGTTTGCCGAATCAGGCAGCAGGACGTTTGCGTTGGCCCTTTCCGCGGCGCGCGCGGGGGATTCGACCAGCGCGCTCGCGAACACGGTCGCGCACGCAAGTGAACCGCACACCACCACACTCATTGACCGATAAGCACGCCTCGACATCCCACGCCTCCGGCTTCCCCGGAGCCGGGCATCGTGCTTCTCCACCCATCAAATCACCCGAGACGCCGCTTCGAATGCGAGTTGGCTTCAAGCTGTGCGGGCGGTGACGCCCGCCGGTACGAGAACACCGCGGCGAACCTCCGCCGTGCTGCAAATGAACTTCTGCGAATCAACGCGAACAGGGTTTCCCCGGCAGGACTAAAGGACTCTCAGGTCCCAAGTCCCCAATCACTGCGGGTCGCCTGGTCCGCCCACAGCCGCATGTCCTGCAACTCTGACCAGCCCTTGAGCGTCGCATGACCATCGAGGCAAGTAATGACCGCCTTGCCGTCGTACCGCAGCGCGACATACCCCGAGTTGATCCCCGGCTGAGCGGACCGTGGGTCGTACGCGGCATCCCAGCGGTACCCCTGCGTGGAGGAGAAGTACGGCGGTTCCACACGGAAGAACCCGTTGTTCTCCGACAGGATGGGCACACCCGCCTGGGCCTCGGCGCGAGCGGATGCAAATGTCAGCAGCTCACTCGGACGCCTCGCCTGATCAGCCCTCTCGATGTACACTCGGCCAAAAACGCGCCGGAACGTGGGGTCAAACTCGCCGTGCCGGTCGCTGCCGCCAACAAACGCGACGTTCAGCCCGAGCGCGGGGTAGAGCGAAACCACGTAGTTGTAATCCACGCCGAACGAGGAGTACTCCTGCGGGTTCTGCATGATCTCCGTGAGCGCCCGCTTGTCGTACAGACCGAAGAAGTTGTTGTTGAGAGAGGGCGCGAGCCGCCACGGGAACCGCTGCGCGAGCTCGCCCGTCAGGCGGGTCCCGCTCTCGTCGTACACCGGCATCGGGCCGTTGACCATCGCCGCCGAGGCATACCCCACCAAGAGACGATCGCGGTTCTCGACGCTGTACGCGGTATACCCAACCATCACCTGCTGGGCGAGGGTGAGTTCCCGTGTCCGCTTGACGCACATCCTCGCCTTGGCCATGGCCGGAAGGGAAATCCCCACCAGCACCGCAATGATGGCAATCACCACGAGCAACTCGATGAGCGTGAAGCCGCAAGAATGGTTTGAGCGAATGGCACGCATGGCAGGCCAACCTTTCACTTCTTTCCGCGACCCAGTCCTTTCCTCCGCGACTAACGGACAATCATATCCTTTGACATCGGCAATGTCGAGCCCCATGCCTCATAACCATTCGCAGTATCGAAGAAACTTGCCAGTCGACACCATCCCAGATATAATCGCTAAGTCGATCCTTTTTTCCTGAATTCCGGAGGCAGCCGCATGAAGCCCCTCGCACTCGCCGTCACAACGATCGCCCTCGCAGCCGGTTCGGCGTCCGCTCAGTCGTTTGTGGGCACGCTCGACGCCCCCAACCTTGACAGGTGGTGGTACCCCTTCAACTTCAGCGCTGGCACCGAACCCAACGCCTCTATCTTCGCTGCGCTCGAGCAGGCCGGATTCGACGACCGCGACGCCCAGTTCGTCATCGCCTTCAACACGTCAAGCGTCATCCCGAGCGGCCTGGGCGCAAACACCTACAACATTCAGTTCATCCGCCTCCGGGTCACGATCAGCAACCCCCCCCGCTTCTTGTACGACCCCACGTTCGACTCGGTCCGCACGTCCTACGCAACCACAGATCCCGACTACCTCGCCGATGCCGACGCCGGCAAGCCCGTCGAGGTCTTTGCCGCTGGGTTCCGCAACGGTGTAACGGCGGCCTCGCTGCTGGAGTCCACCCCATTCAGCACCAGCCCGTCCTTCCCGCCGCAGGAGAACATCCGCAGCGTGTACGCCGCATCCGTTGACAGCGAGGGCAACCCGCTCGCCGATGTCTCGAACCAGGTCGCCCAGCGCACCGAAGCGCAGCCCCTGGCGATCGGAATGACGGCCACCGTTGCCGCGGGCGACCTCGTGCCGACAGACACCGAATTCACGTTTGACCTTGACCTGAGCAACCCCGCGACCCGGGCGTACATCGCCAGGGGGCTGGACGCCGGCCGCATCGTTCTTGTCGTGAGTTCCCTGCACCCAGCCACCGGCGGGCCCGGCGGCGGGACGGGCGATCCCACGTACCCGTCGTTCTACACCAAGGAAAACCCGGTGGCCTCCGCCCTGCCCGTTGAGCCGGCCCTGGACCTCAGCGTTGACACCCGCCCGCTCATCGACTTCAACGGCGACGGACTCTTCCCGGACACCGCCGACATCGACGACCTCCTCACCGTCTTCTCCGGCGGAGCGTGCAGCACCGGCACCTGCGCAACCATCGACGTGAATGGCGACGGGCTCTTCCCCGACACCGCGGACATCGACTACTTCCTGTGCATCTTCTCCGGCGGCGGCGGGAACTGCTGAGCACCCCCCGTCAATCCCCCAATCCGCCCCCCTCTGAAGCCCCGGACGCCGTCGTTCGGGGTTTCTTCTCTGACTTTCTTCTGTCATTTGGTTAGCGCCCCTCCGCCGCTCCGTCGCATTGCCAGAGCCGACGTCCTGCGGGCGGGCTCTCCCTGAGGGAGGGAGAGAGCCCCGCCCAGGGTCGGCAAGCGGCGTCCAGCGTGGCACGCCGCACCACCTGCTGTGCATACCGCAGCCCACACGACCCGGCACCGCCGGGGGCGGCGGTCCTGTGCGCAGTCGGCACGCACATCCGACCCGGAGAATCACATGCACACCCGCACCGCACTTTCCGCCCTCGCTCTCACCACGCTCGCTGGCCTCGCGCACGCCCAGACGTGCCCCACTGTCAACAAGTTCGACAGCGGCGCATCGTCCGCGCTCGACGACAACTTCGGCGCGGCCGTGGCGATGTCCTTCGGCGGCCTGAACAACGCTCCGCTCATCGCCGTCGGGCAGCCCGGCGAGGATGCGCCGGTCGCGGGCAATGACGCCGGCGGCTTCACCGTCTACCAGAAGCCCTTCGGCTCCTGGACCGTCATGTACGACTCCTGGAACACCACCGGCGTCGCCGGCGAGCGCCTGGGCGCGTCGATCAGCCTGTCTGATCCGTACCTGCTCGCGGGGGCCCCGGGCTTCAGCAACTCCGGCCGCGCCCGCATGTACCGCCGCCCCAGCAACGGCAGCGGCTACACCGGCCCCATCGACCTCGTCCCCACCATCGGCGCCATCGGCTGTGACTTCGGCCGCAGCGTCGCCGTCTCGTCCATCCAGGGTGGCTGGGCCGTCGTTGGTGCACCCCTCCACGACTTCCACAACGAGATCGACGCCGGCGCGGCGTTCTTCTACACCCGCGACGACGCCACCAACACCTGGAACAACGTGTACACCATCTGGGGCGGCGACTTCGGCGGCTCCACCACCGACCACCGCGGCGCGGCGGTCGCGATGAGCCAGACCACGCCGTACGCGGTGGTCGGCTCCCCGAACCACGAGAACGCCGGCCAGCCCGCCGACCACGGCACCGTCCGCGTCGTGGAGCGCCTCGCCAACGGATCCCCCAGCGGTCAGTCCGTCGAACTCTCGCCGCCCAGCCCCGAGGCCGCCGAGCACTTCGGCGCGTCGGTCGCCATCGAAGTGAACACCATCGCCGTGGGCGCTCCCGACGAGGACATGACCCTGCAGGAGGGCGGCTTCGTGCAGGCCGCGACCAACGGCGGCGCCATCTACATCTTCGAGCGTGACACCAACGCGGGGAACACCTGGAACTTCGTCGCCAAGCTCCGCTCGCCCAACCCCACGGGCAACGGCAACTTCGGAGCAAAGGTGGCCACCGACAGCATGCAGATCGTCGTGAGCGAGCCGGGCACCAAGAAGGTGTACCTGTACACCAAGAACGGCGGCACCTGGCACTACCAGGCCGCCATCAGCGACCAGGACGACGCCGCGAACGGCACGTTCGGCACGAGTGTCGCCTGCCGCCAGGGTGACATCGCCATCGGCGACATGACCGACGACAACAACAGCGCGACCAACCCGGGCGCGATGTACGCCTTCAACTTCGAAGAAGACCTCGTCACCGGCGACCGCTGCAGCGACGCCCTCACGATCCCCGCGGGTGACTACGTCGGGTGCACCAGCATGGCAACGCCCACGTCGGTCGGCGGCACGATCACGACCTGCGGCAACGGCGGCAACGGCCAGGGCAACGACGTGTGGTTCAAGTTCGAACCCCAGTGCGACGGCAACGCCATCTTCGATACCTTCGGCTCCTCCTTTGACACCGTCCTGAGCGTCCACTCCGCGTGCCCCACCGTCCTCGGCGGCAACACCAGCATCACGTGCAACGACGACGCAAACTTCGCCGCCCCGCACAACCGCGACAGCCTCGTCACGTTCAACTTCACCGGCGGCGAAACCTACTACGTCCGCGTCACCGGCTACAACCAGTCCAGCGGCCAGTTCGTCCTGCGGCACCTCTACACCTACCAGCAGAACAACGACACCTGCGCCACCGCGGCGTCCGTCGGCTCCTCGTTCGGCACGTGGAACTTCAACACCTGCGTCGCGACCAACTCCGCCTTCGGCCTCTCCTGCGGCTCGGCGACCAACGCCTACAACGACATCTGGTACCGCTGGAACGCCACCACCACGGGCCCGATCAACGTCAATACCTGCGGCACGACGTTCGACACCGTCCTCACCGTCTACCAGGGCACGCAGCAGAACTGCCCCACCGGCGCTTCGCCCGTCGTCGCCTGCAACGACGACCACGCCGACGGCTGCAGCATCGGCAACCCCTCGCTCCAATCCGACCTGACCTTCACCGCGCAGGCCGGGCAGAGCTACATGATCCGCGTCGGCGGCTACCACCCGACGAGCTGGGGCCCGGGCCAGCTCACGATCGGCGAAGGCTCCTACTGCAACGACATCGACTTCAACAACGACGGCCTCTTCCCCGACACGCAGGACATCGACGACCTCCTCACCGTCTTCTCCGGCGGTGCCTGCAGCACCGGCAACTGCGACCCCATCGACTTCAACCAGGACGGCCTCTTCCCCGACACCCTCGACATCGAC
>DATAKA010000074.1:0-33433 GCA_036261855.1 Phycisphaerales bacterium
GTCGATGGCGATGAACGAGTCGTTATCGCCGAACGACATGGTGCGCTCGATGCTGAGGCCCTCAAGCGACGCCTTGGCCAGCACACGGTTGTTGAACTGGTCGCTCTGGTCGATGACGGAGAAGGGCAGCTGCGTGTTGCTGCCCGGGGCTTCGTTCACGAACGAGACCGGGCCGGCACTGGCGCCGATGAACATGGACCGCGGCGCTGCGCCGATCATTTCCACGTTCTGGTACACCAGACGGCGGTTCTGCGAGCCGCTGTACAGGCCGTCCACGCTGTAGCCCAGCGTGACGTTGTTGCCCACCAGCGCGCCGGCGGGGTCGGTCACGCCCGGGGCGACGTTGATTGACAGGCTGTAGTTGCCGGTGGTGGGAGCAACGACTCCGGTCGCGACGGCGTTGGGGTCGTAGGAGACGTTGCTGGTCTCGGAGACGGCGAGGTAGTACGTGCCGCCGTTGGCAAAGACGTAGCCGTTGATGCTGCTGGCCTGGGTGCCGCCGGGGTTGGACAGGATGATCTGCGTGCCCGCCGAGTCGAAGAGGCGGAGCGCGGAATCAAGCGTGCCGGTGGGCGTGACGGTCGCCGTCAGGGCGCTGCCGGACGCGACGGTGAAGCGGTACAGGTCGCGGTCCAGCGAGCCGAAGCCGCCGTCGCCCAGGAAGGCGTCGCGCGTCGCGGAGCCGGTGCCGGTGAACTCGTTCACGATGTCGGCCGTGGTGATTGTGTCGTTGGACTCGAAGGGGCCGAAGATGTCGTTCTGGAAGGTGAAGACAAGCTGCCAGTCGATCAGGCGACCCGCGTCGCCCGCCTGGGCATCGACCACGCGGATCGTCCACGTGCCCGCGCCGTCCAGGCCGTCGAAGAGGCCGAGCCCGTTGTCGGGGCGGAAGGAGCCCGAGAAGGGGGCGGACGCCGCGCTCACGGCGGTGCCGGCCTCGTCGTCGAAGATGGTGTAGGTGAGGGGCGTGCCCGAACCGTTGCGGGTGCCCAGATCGTCGCCCGTCCCGCCGCGACGGTTAAACAGCACCACCTCGCGGTCGTCGGGGGCGATGAGGGAGATCTGCAGGTCGCTCGTGACGCCGTGCTGGATGTTGATCTTGACGTTAATGTCCAGCACCTGGCGGGTGTCGCTGACGACGATGCCCGCGGTGGTGGTGCCCTGGGTGGCATCGGGCGGGTTGGGCTCGCCGCCGCGGGGGATGTTGAGGGGGAACGCGGGCTGGCCCGGGAGGCTGTTGGCCGCGGCGGTGTAGGTGACGACGTCGTCCTGGTTGAGCTGTGCGCTGATGCGGAGGGCGTAGTTGCCGGTGGACTGGGTGGAACCGCTGCCGGCGACGGCGGGGTTGTACCCGGCGTTGCCGAAGCCGGAGACACCGATGTAGTAGGTTCCGCCGGTGTTGACAAAGAAGTCGAGGTAGGAGTCGTTGCCGAAGAACTGGTCGTTGGCGGCGAGCTGGTTGCCGGCGGCGTCGAAGAGGCGGACAACCGAATCGAGCGTGGAGCCGGCGACGAGGCGCTGCGCGGTCACCTCGGCGGTGATCTGACCGCCGCGGGGGAGCGTGACCTGGTACAGGTCCACGTCGCGGTTGCCGAACGCGCCATTGCCGATGCTGGCGCCGCCGAAGTTGGCCGAGCCGGTCGCGTCGAAGGACACGGGCGTCGCCTCGTCCATCGCGTCGTTGGGCTCGTTGTCGCCCGAGAGCGCGACGACGCGGAAGTCGAGGTTTTCGTTCACCCCGCCCGCGGTCGTTCCGTTCAGGCGGTTGCCCTCGATGTCTCGGAACGCGCTTGCGGTGAGGGCGACGCGGTAGGAGTCCACGGGCAGGCGGCCGCCCGGGAACAGGGCGCTGTTCGTGAGGTTGAGCTGGATGTTGACGCGGCTGTCGGACGAGCCGTCGAGCAGGAGCGACGTAATCGGAACGACCAGGTCGTCGGCGGTGCCGAAGACGTTGTCGATGCCGTTGCCGCGGACGGTCACGGCGCCGGAGCCAAAGCCCGGCGCGGTGTCATCCAGGTTCTCGCTGAACGTGATGCCGAGCGTGCTGAGCGGCTGGTTGGTCACGGCGTTGAGCTGCGTGGTCACCGGGCCTGGGTCAAAGGTGCGGACAACCGGGCCCTCGACGTTGAGCTGTGCGAGGGCACGGGCAACGTTGACGCGGCCGCCGGAGCGAACCTTGCCTTGGAGGCTCGGGAGCAGGTCGCTGCTGTTGATGAGCAGTTCGCGGACCTCGACCGCGGACGCGGTGGGCTTGACGGAGCGGATGAGGGCGACGACGCCCGCGACAGTGGGCGACGCCATGCTGGTGCCCGAGAGGAGGCCGTAGGGGCCGCCGGCTTCCACCGGCAGCGTCGAGAGGATGTTGACGCCGGGTGCGGCGATATCAACGGTGGAGACGCCGAAGTTGCTGAAGTTGGCGAGGCCGTCGTTGCTGTCGGTGGCCGCCACCGAGATGACGCCGGGGATGTTGTACGACGCGGGGTAGGAGCGGGCGTTGGGCAGGTCGTTGTCGATGGCGTTGTTGCCCGCGGCGGCGACGAAAATGCCGCCGGCGTCGATGTACCGCTGGATCGCGTCACGCTCGGCATTGAAGCCGGTGGGCTGGTCCTCGTAGAAGTCGCCTGCGATGAGGCCGTACGAGTTGTTCGTCGCGGCGAGGTTGACGCCTGAGAGGATGAGGTTGCGGGCGTAGTCGTGCGCGCCGACGATCGCGGCGGTGGAGAGGCGTCCGAAGCGGTCGGCGATCTTGAGCGGCAGGATGGAGGAGTTCCACGCGATGCCGGCGATGCCGATGCCGTTGTTGCCGACTGCGGCGATGGTGCCGGCGACATGCGTGCCGTGGCCCTCGTCGTCGTCGGGGTTGTTGTCCAGTTCACCGAAGTCGAAGCCCGTGACGTCGTCGGTGTACCCGTTGCCGTCGTCGTCGATGCCGTTGCCGGCGATCTCGCCCGGGTTGATGTAGAAGTTGTTGATGAGGTCGGGGTGCTCCATGTCGACGCCGGTATCGATGACGCCGACGACCACACTGCGCTCGCCGATGGTGACGTCCCACGCCTCCTGGGCACCGATGTCGGCCCCGGGGGTGCCGGGCACGCCGCCAATGATCTGGCCCGCGTTCTCGAGGCTCCACTGCCCGTCATATTCCGGGTCGTTGGGCACACGGCTGACGTCGTAGAACGCGTTGGGCTCGATGGCCTTCACGGTCGGGATGCGGCCCTGGATGGACCGGGCCTCGGCGAAGGTGATCGAACGGTTGAACGTGATCTCGGCGAAGAGTCCGCTGCCGATGCCCCTGGCGTTCACGACCGAGAGCCCGAGCTGGGCGGCGACGTCCTGCGCGAAGAGCTGGGCGTTGTCCCGGCCCATGTAATCTTCAAATGTGACCACATACGAGCCGCGCTCGTGGGCGATCCGGGCGTTGCCCCAATCGGTCCATTCCGCCCCCTGGGGGAGGTCGGCGGCGAGCATCTGGCGCTGTTCCAGAACCTCAGCCTGGCCTGCGCGCCCCAAGAGGCGCGTGACGAGGGAACGAACACCCTGACCCTGTCGGACATCACGCATCGTCCACATGCGGCAAACTCCCAGCCACGCCCGTTGGTCTCGAGCGCGGCATGCTCGCTCCAGGTTGTGCTCAGCTCAGCGGGGCTCGCCGCGCGGGGGAAGCTACGTCCCCGGCGCGACTGTTGGGGTCGCCCTCGGCTGCGCCTTTGCGCTACGGGCACCGTTGACCCGTGTTGCAGGATAATCCCCGAAATCGCTCCCGGGCACAAGTCGGGGGATGTTGGGGCGATTTTCTTTACCGCACATCGACCTAACTCGTCCTGGTGGCATTGCGGCGAGCGAGGTCCATGACCAAGTCCGCGTGGTGAGCACTGGCACCTTGGCGTGTGCGGATGCAGGCACGTCCGGCGGCGGCAAGTTGGCCGCGCCGAACGGCATCCGCGACCAACGCGACGAGCGTCCTGCTGACGTCCTCCCGTGGCACCTGCACGAGGCCCCCGGCCGAGACGAAGTCTGCCACGATTGCGCGGAAGTCGGCGACGCTGGGGCCGATGATGGTGGCTTTTCCGAGTGCGACCGGCTCAATCGGGTCAGAGCCATACAGGCTTCCGAACGAGCGGCCCACGACGACGACGTCGGCAAGGGCGTACGCCTTGCGAAGTTCGCCGATGGTGTCCAGGAGAAAACGGCCCGAGGACGGGTCACCCGTCGGACGCCCTGCAGTCTGAAATGAACGGCGGACACACCCGGGCAGGGCAGCGGCAGCTTCTTCGAAGTGCGCGGGTTTGCGCGGGGCGCACAGGAGCTGCACGCCGGGCGGGCAGGCGGCGTGGAGCATCGCTTCTTCGTCCTCGGCGGTGCTGCCGGCGACGATGAGCGGTTCGGCACGGTCGATACCGAGTTCACGGGCGAGGTCGTCGCTGCCCGGAACGGTGTCGGTGATCGACGCGGCGTCCCACTTCATGGAGCCGGTGACGCGGACCTTGGCCGCGTCCATGCCCAGGTCACGGAATCGCCGGGCGTAGTCATCGTCCTGGACGGCGGCAAAGGCGAGGGAGTTCAGCCGTTTGGCGAGGAAGCCGCGGATACGGCGGTAGCCCTTGAACGACCGTTCGCTGAGGCGGCCGTTGATGATGCACGTGGGAATGCCGTGGGCGGCGCACGCGTCGACAAAGTTGGGCCAGACTTCGAGCTCGACGAGCGCGACGGCGTTGGGCCGGACGCGCCGGAGGAACCGGTCCACGGCCCACGAGAAGTCGAGCGGGTAGCGGACGATTGCGCAGGTCGCGCCGAACAACTCGCGGGCCCGCGCGATCCCGGTGTCTGTCGTCACGCTGATGACTACATCCGCGAGCGGGACAAGCAGGGGCACCACCCCGCGGAGGGCGCTCACTTCACCCACGGAGACCGCGTGGAGGAGGATGCGGGGCTTTTCAGGTGTTGGGCATGGGAGTTCCTGCCCCTTGCCGAATCGCTCGCCCCATCCCGCGCGCTTCTTGAACGCCCACATCGGTGCGGTGGCGAGTGCCAGCGGGATGTAGAGCAGGTCAAGGAGTCGCACGCGCGAGATCATTGGGGGCTCGTCGCGGACGTGCTGCTCGTTACTGCGTCATCGCCCACGCCCGCAGCAGCTCCGCGACGCTCCACGCCTGCATCGGGCACCCCTCCGCCCGGCGGCGGCCCAGTTCGGGCACTTCGTCGGCGTCGTACACCTCGCAGAGCGAACGGATCGGGAGCGGGGCCTTGCTCCCGGCGTCCATGCCGAGCAACTCCGCGAGCAAAGGCGCGAGCAGTTCGCGGCACCGGGCCTTGGCGGGGGCCGAAAAGCTCTCAACACGCAGCAACGCCTCGACAAACGGGCCCATCAGCCACGGCCAGACTGTGCCCTGGTGGTACGCACCGTCCCGGTGCGCGAGGTCGCCTTCGTACCGTGGTTGGTACGAAGGGTGCGAGCGTGCGAGCGTCCGCAACCCCAGCGGCGTGAACAGTTCCTTGTGCACCGCCAGAATGACCGCCTGCTGGCGGGCACGGGACAACGGCGAGAAGGGCAGGCTCACGGCGAACAACTGGTTCGGGCGCACCGCATCGGCGTCGCCCGCCATGACCGACCCCGCGGCAGCCCCCCCACCGCTCCCGGCACTTCCCCCGCCACCAACCGTGATCGGGGC
Organism: Phycisphaerales bacterium; assembly: GCA_036261855.1. Lineage (GTDB taxonomy): Bacteria > Planctomycetota > Phycisphaerae > Phycisphaerales > UBA1924 > BJHL01. Next base: position 5,670 of record DATAKA010000074.1, read on the forward strand.
GAGGTCAAAGAGGCATTCCTTCTGCGGGTTCCAGAACGCGGCTTCGTAGTGGCGTGCCGCCATGTCGGCGATCTGCGAGAGTTCCCGGGCGGTGCGGGGAGCATCCTTCTCAATTGCGGCCGCGAGGGACCGCAGCGAGGAGTACCACAGAGCGTTGATCTCGACGGCCTTGCCTGCGCGGGGCGTGAACACCACGCCATTCCGCTGGGCGTCCATCCACGTGAGCTGCGTCTGGGCGTTGCCCGCGGCGATCAGGGCGTCACGCTCGTCCATGCGGATTCCGAAGTCGGTGCCCACGCGGTAGGCGTCCACGATGTCCAGGCACGCCGGACGCAATGAACGGGAGAACACCGCGGCGTCGCCGCCCGCACGGAGGTACTCGCAGCAGGCGTGGATGAACCACAGGCTGGCGTCCACGGTGTTGTACTGGGGTTGGCCAGAGCCGTTGTCGAAGCAGTTGGGGATGAGCCCCTTCTTGCGCATGGCCGCGAACGCCACGAGCGCATCGCGCGCCTCGTCCAGCCTGCCGCAGCAGAGGAGCAGCCCGGGCAGCGAGATCATGGTGTCCCGCCCCCAGTCGCTGAACCAGGGGTACCCGGCGATGATGGACGTGAGGGCCGACGCGCCTTGCGTCGCTCGGTGGACGACAAACTGGTCCGCAGCGCCGGTCAGCACGCGCGCGATGGCACGGTCGGCGGGCGTGATGGGCCGAGCCTTGCCCGCCCGCGCGGCCATTGCCTCGGCGAGCACGTCCAGCCGGGCGGCCTCCGCCCTCTGAGCGTCGGCGGTGGACGCGGGCAAAGGGTCCGTGCCTTCGAGGACTGCGCGGAGTTCAACAACCTGCGGCGCAGACCCGCCCCGCGCCTGGTCCGGCGTCTTGAGCGGCACGACGAACGCGCCGGGGCTGAACCAGTGCTCGACACAGGGCTGGCCGCGCCCCCGGTCTCGCGCAAACAGAAAGTTGCGCCACCACTGGTGGCCTGCGGAAAACCTCCCAGCAACCGACGGCGATGCGTGCAGCAGTACCGACAAAGCTCCCACACGCGACGCGACGCGCACCGACACACCGTCGTCCGTCACGCTCAGCCCGCCATCGTCCTCACGCGTCGTCAGCGCATGAAAGTCCCGCATTGGCGTGAACGGGCGGAGTTCAAGCCATGCCTCTCCGCCGCCAGCAGGTGCTGCTCCCGCCCACTCAACCTCGTACCGCACACTCGCCGCGTTGGCATGTCGGAAGAGGAACAGTTCCCGGTTCACGCGGGCGCCAACTTCTGGCACTGCGTACGTCCAGCGGCACGAGGTGGGTGTGCGTTCGAACCGTTCCAGCCTGTCAAGACCCCCCGGGCTCAGCACACCGGCACCGTCCTTGCCCTCCTCCCCAGTGAATCGAAACGTGGAGAGGTCGAACCGCCGGAGGGTCTCTTCGGCCCCGTCCCGCACCACCAGCCAGTCGGCACACGCCGCGAGCGCCACGATGCGTCCCACGGGCGGCGAGGTCGCGGCGACGAGCCACCCGTGGTACCGGCGAGCAGGCACGCCCGCCGCGGTGCCCATGGCGTAGCCGCCCAAGCCGTTGGTCAGGAGCCACTCATCACCACCCCGGAGGGGCAGTTGGTCTTTCCGAACGGTGCTGTTGGGCACGGAAGGCGTCACGGACCACTGTAGAGAGTGCGGGGGAGGTATTGACTTGGTCAAAGTCTGCCCCAACGCTATTTCATGGCACCCACGACGGTTCCCGGCGTTTCCCAGCCCCCCACCGCCCCCACCGCCGCCCCGCATGGAGCGACCCCGGTTTCGGCCGTTGCCCGAGGTGTGTCACCCTTCTCCAAAATTGTTGCGGACGGGATCACGTTCGACGACGTGCTGCTCTTGCCGCGCCGGTCCGGCGTCATGCCCAGCGATGCGGACACGACGACCAACCTCACGCGTGCCATCCGCCTGAACATCCCGCTGCTGTCCGCCCCGATGGACACCGTGACCGAAAGTGCGTTGGCGATTGCCCTTGCACAGGAAGGTGGCCTCGGCTTCATCCACAAGAACCTGTCCGTGGAGGCTCACGCGCGCGAAGTCGCAAAGGTCAAGCGGTCCGCCAATGGCGTCATCCTGGACCCCATCACCCTCGGACCGACCGACACCGTGCAGCGTGCCAAGGAGTTGATGCGGCAGCACAACGTCAGCGGCTTCCCGGTGACTGAGGACGGCTCCACCAACCTCCGCGGCAAAGGCAAAGTGCTGGGCATCATCACACGGCGTGACCTGAAGTTTGTTGAGGACACGTCCATCCGCGTGGGCGAGGTGATGACCAAGGATCACCTGGTGACGGCCGCCGCGGGAACGACGCTAGAACAGGCCGAACTCATCCTCAACAAGCACAAGGTCGAGAAGATCCTGCTCGTGGACGGTAAGGGCTGCCTCGCCGGTCTCATCACGATGCGGGACATCGACCGCCTGAGCCAGTTCCCCCGTGCCTGCCGAGATTCCCGCGGGCGGCTCCGATGCGGCGCGGCGGTGGGCGTGGACCAGTACGACCGTGCTGAGGCGCTGATCGCAGCGGAAGTCGACGTGCTCGTCGTTGACACCGCCCACGGCCACAGCGAGAACGTGCTCCGCACCGTCAAAGCCCTCAAGCAGCACGCGGCGGTCATCAAGAGTGGCGTGCAGATCGTCGCGGGGAACATTGCCACCGCCGAAGCGGCCATCGACCTGGTGCAGGCGGGCGCGGACGCGGTGAAGGTCGGCATCGGCCCCGGCAGCATCTGCACGACCCGCGTCGTCACCGGCGTCGGTGTGCCGCAGATTACCGCCATCATGAACGCCGTGAGCGGCCTTGCGAGCATCGGCAGCGATGTCCCCGTCATCGCCGACGGCGGCATCCGCCACAGCGGCGACATCCCCAAGGCCATCGCCGCCGGCGCTTCGCTCGTCATGATGGGCTCGCTCTTCGCCGGCCTCGACGAAAGCCCTGGTGAAGCCGTCATCCACCAGGGCCGACGATACAAGAGCTACCGCGGCATGGGCAGCGAGGGCGCGATGAACGCCGGCAGCGCGGACCGCTACCGCCAGGCCGACAAGGTGGACGCATCCGGCAAGGCCACGCAGAAGTTCGTGCCCGAGGGCGTCGAGGGCCTGGTCCCCTACCGAGGCACGCTGGCGGAAAGCGTCTACCAGATGGTGGGCGGCCTGCGGAGCGCGATGGGCTACACCGGCTGCAAGACCATCGCGGAACTGCAACGCGACTCGAGATTCGTAAAGGTGAGCAGCGCGACCGTGGTGGAGAACCACCCGCACGACATCACAATCACCAAGGAAAGCTCAAACTACTACGTGGACCGCAAGTAACGCCGACCGCAGTACGATGGGCGTGCGAGATTCCCGACTTGCCAGCCTCGCCAGCGTCATCGTGCGGCACTGCACGCGCGTCCGCGCGGGTGACCTTGTCACGATCGTTGGCGATCCCGCCGTGATGCCCGCGGTGGAGGCGGTGTTCGAGGCCGCGCTGCACGCGGGCGGGCACCCGAGTTTTCACGCCAAGCCCGAAAGCCTGCGTCGGCTCCTGCTCCGGCATGGCACCGATGAACAACTCGGGCACGTCTGCCCGTTCGAGAAGCAGCGGCTGGAAGCATGCGATGTCCTGATCGTCCTGAACAGCAAAGCCGAGCCGGACGGCATGACGATCGACCCGCGCAGAACCGCGATGCACCAGGCGGCGCGCCGTGGACTGCTCACAATGTCGCTCGACCGGCTCGCCCGCGGCGAAGCTCGATACTGCCTCACGGAACTCCCCAACGCAGTCTCCGCACGGGATGCAGGCATGACGCTGGAGGAGTACACCGACTGGGTCTTCCGCGCTGGCTTCCTGCACCTGCCCGATCCGCTCGCGGCGTGGCACACGCTGCACGAACAGCACCTGCGGATGAAGGCGCACTTGGAGCGTGTGCACACTCTGCACTTCCACGTTCCCGCACACGCGGACGGCCCGCACCCGCACGGCGAAACCGACCTCACTGTGAATGTCGAAGGGCGTACCTGGCTCAGCCGCGCGGGCGGCGAGAACTTCCCCGACGGTGAGCTTGACTCAGGACCGCGCTCCATGGACGGCGTCGTCCACTTCACGCACCCCGCCGTGTACCGCAACACCGCCGTTGAGGGCGTGCGATTGGTCTTTAAGGACGGCCGCGTGACCGACGCGAGCGCCCGCACCAACGAGGACTTCCTCTTCCGCATGCTGGACATGGATGAAGGGGCCCGCACCGCAGGCGAGATTGCCTTCGGCACCAACTACCACATCACCCGGTTCACCACCAACACGTTCTTTGACGAGAAGATCGGCGGCACATTCCACCTCGCGCTCGGCGCAGGCTACCCAGAGACCGGCAACGCCAACCAGAGCGGCCTGCACTGGGACATGGTCTGCGACCTGCGCCAAGGTGGCGTGGTGACCGCGGACGGCGAGGTCATTCAGCGCGATGGGGTGTTCTTGCGGGAGGGCTGGCCAAAGCCATCGTCCAGTTTGCCCCACCAGCCATTTGGTGCTGATTTCGCGTAAATGTGAACACGATGATGAGCCCGTTGGCAACCAAGAGGTCTGGCTCGAAGACGCGAGCCGCTACAAAGATCGCCTAAATGGCGTGAGAAACTCTGCAACTGATTCGGCAATCTGCTGAGCAGCCGCGACGTCACCCGCAGCCTGCGCTATTGAGTAATCTGATCGCGCAACACGCAGATGATGCCAAGCGGACTCAGTCGCACGAAGCATCGCAAGGGCCCACATGGCACCTTCGCGCTCAAACCAGTCGGATTCGCCGACGGAGCCAAGCGTGGCAACAGCGCGATGCGCCGCAGCATCAATGCGCCCCTCCGGAATCTCCTCCGCGAGAATTCGCATCGTGTTGATAGCCGCGAAGGCCGCGTCTTCCATGATCAGCACAACTGCTGCTGATCGGACCTCCGGTTCGCCATTGCGCAGAATGTCCTCGAACTTCACCACAGGCCCAGCATCGGGGTCGGTACGGCTGAACTTTGAGGATGGTCGATGCTTAGAAGTTCCACCAGCACCACCACCCTCACACTCAGTATTGTCCGCACAGTCGTTCAACGTGACTGTGCTGGCAAAGTGCCGCAAGACTGCATTCGTCGATGGAGTAAGAGCAGCGCTCATCTGTTTGACTCCTTCAATCGCTCCGCAGCTCGACCCCAAGGGGTTCCGATAATCTCGCTAACTCTAGACACTTTCCATGCGAGGAGTAGCTTCGGCCGCCCGTCCCCCCGAATCGTAAAATAGTACTGCCAAACCACGCCGTTGGCGTTAGCAAGGGGCGGCGTGCGGTAGACCGTGCGTTGAGCCACTCCAACAGCTTCGACGCGAAATGACAGCCCCTCAGCCTTTGCAGCACGGTCCCACCACGTCAACAGATCCCCGGCATCGGAGTAGAGGTGATGCTTGGGATACAAAAGCGCGACCCACCTGGCCCAGTTGAGTGCTTCAACATTCGGCTTGGACTGCTGGTCCAAAAAAGACGCATGAAAATCTGGACGGAGAATCTCCAAACAACCTCCAGGAGGAAGCTGTTGAAGATACTCGATTGAGTTAATCTTCGCAAATGGGTGTTTCACCCGTGCCGCACGTGCCACGGGAAACCAACCCCATTGACCGCGATGCTGTCATGGGCACGCCGGTCCTCATCGGGCTTCTGCGCGTTGTACGCGTGCGTGACGTAGTACAGCAGCCCCGCGGGTGAATCCCCCACGGTCGCCGCGCCGTGCCACAACGGCGGCGGAATGATGAGCACCCCGGGCTTCTTTTCGCCCGTCACGAGCAGCCACGACGCCCCATCCTCCTCCCGATGCACGCCCACCTTGATGTGCCCAACCAGGCACATCCAAAAATCAGTCTGCAGGTGATGCCGGTGCCAGGCCTTGATCACGCCCGGGTACTGCGTGCTGTAATTGATCTGCCCCTGCGGGCCCATGACACCCTGCATCTGGTTCATGAGGGAGTAGCCGCGATCGTCCGCGAAGTACGTCGCGGGGACGAAGATGGGCTCGCGACCGTCCTTGGCGGCGGTGTGGGCAGCGGCAAGGTCTGGAGTGGGCCAGGACTTTGGAGTAAGAGTCTTCATAGAAAGAGGTCAAGTGGGATCAACGTGGCTAGAACGAACCGTCACGCCTTCGCAGCGAACAACCCCGGCCTGCTCCCCGCAAGGTCCAGGTGGTTCGCGCCGCTCTCGGCCACATACTTGCTGGCCCGGAAGAGGCTCTCAAACGTCCCCGCGTCCGTCCACCAGCCTTCCAGCATGTCGCAGGTCAGGTCGCCGCGTTGCAGGTAGTAGTTGTTGACGTCGGTGATTTCAAGCTCGCCGCGCCCGCTGGGCTTCAGTTCCTTGCACACCTTGAAGCAGTCGGCGTCGTAGAAGTAGAAGCCCGTCACCGCCATGTTGCTCGGCGGGTCCTTGGGCTTCTCGATGATCTTCTTGATCTTGCCCTTGGCAGGGTCGCCGTCAAACTCCACCACGCCGAAACGCTGGGGGTCCGGTACTTCCTTCAGGATGATTTTCGCACCGCTCCGCTGCGTGAAGAAGTCCGCCGCGGCACGACGCAGGTTGCCCTCGATGATGTTGTCGCCCAGAATGACGCAGACCTTGCCGCCGTCGGCGAAGTCCTCGGCGAGCTTGAGCGCATCGGCGATGCCGCCCTCGCCCTCCTGATAGGCGTACGCAATGTGGCGCAGGCCCAGCTGCTTGCCGTTCTTGAGGAGCTTGAGAAAGTCCCCGGCGTGCTCGCCGCCCGTCACCACCATCACTTCGTCAATGCCCGCGTTGATCAGGCACTGGATGGGGTAATAGATCATCGGCTTGTCGTAGACAGGCAGCAGGTGCTTGTTCGTGACCAGCGTGAGCGGGCGGAGGCGAGAGCCCAGGCCACCGGCGAGAATGATGCCCTTCATGACGAACTCCTAGGAACCGCGAGCGTGAGCGCGGGGCCGACCCGAACGACCCTGTCCCCGTCAGCGCAATGCGCGCCGGCCCGGCACTGTACGTGCGGCGGGGTGGGCCCCACCATTATCGGCGTTTCACAATCGGGCTTTTGGGGAAAGATACCAGTCGCGGCACACAGGATTCATGCAGGAGGTGCGCGGCCTTCGTACATTGCGGTGGATGTGCGCCCCCATCGAATCTCCTGCGGGAGTTGCGGTTGCGCCCGAAGGCGCGGTGTGCCTGGGGTGCGGGTACGCGCTGGTGGCGTTGGGAAAAGGGAAGTGCCCGGAGTGCGGGCGAGCGTTCGATCCGAACGACCCCCGATCACTGGGCCCGCGGAGGCATGCCGTGCTGGAGGCGGCAGCAAACTTCGCGCTGCCTTGGTGGATCACGGCAATCGTCGCCATGTGGGGAATATGGCTGCTGAGGGGGCGCTCCTATCCGGGAGGCTGGGCGTCAGATGAAACCTTATTGGGATCGCTGTTGTTCATGCTTGCATGCGCGTTGCTCATTGCATTGCCACTGCCGATCAAAATAGTGGCATGCCTCGCCGCATGGCATTTGCGACTGCCGGGTCGACGCCGGTGGCCAAAGTCCCTGATGCCGGTGCTCATACTGGCGGGGGTGATCACATGCCAACGCACCGGAGCCCTCTGGTGGTTGCGGTGGATGCCATGTCGGAGTGACTTTGTCGCGCTTAGTGCAAAGCCGACAATTCACACCGCCCCTCTCCGCATCGGCACGTTCAACATCCGCACGATCACCGTCCTGCCCGACTTCACCATCGTGTGCCAACTCGGGTTTCCGGACATCGATTCGGACCAGCCAATGGAACTTCGCCACGGCCCGTCCGCAACCCGACAACGCGGCCCCGCAGAGGTGGCGTTGACGGACGGATGGGTGTTCTGGATGGACCCGTTCTGACACTCCCGCACCTCCTGCAACCGACTTGCAACAGGCGGTATGCTGGTGACGTGCCAGAAGCTCCCGGCGACCATCCACAAGCGACACTTGCGCCACACAGCGCAACGTGCCTGGGGTGCAATTACTCGCTCGTCGGAATGCCCAAGGGGAAGTGCCCGGAATGCGGGCGTGAGTTTGATCCACTCAACACAACTTCTTTCGGCCCACAACCGATTCCTTTCGCGCGTCGAATCGTCGTGTTTGTTCCACCCTGGTGGGCGATCGTTGTCTACGGACTCATTACGTCAGCAGTATTCGGACTGCAAGCCGCGCCCACAGGGTTGTGTTCCGATGTTGGGGCCGCCATCATCAGGTTGTGGCACGGGGGGTCACTGCTGGTGATGGCTACTTTGTCTGTTGCGATTCTCTTCGCGTGGGCTCTCTGTCGATGGCGAAGAGTTCCCGGCCATCCCAATGTGCGATGGCTAATTCTTCCTGCGATCCTGTTTGGATGGCTTGTCGCATGGAACGGTGGATGGATTTGGCATTCGCGCTGGTACTTTGCAAAGGACAACTTCACTGCGCTTGCGGCCCGCCCCACCTCCACATGGACAACCGGGTGGTATGGCTCGTACTACGTCACGTCCATCCACCGTTACCCCGACGGCACGATTGGCCTGCACCTCGGATTCCCCGACTGGTATAGCCAAGGCTCAGCGGAACTGCAGTACAGCCCCGGTGCTCCTGGGGCACCGCACCCGTTTGGTCCTGACGAGGACTTGGGAGGTGGCTGGTTTCTCTGCTGGAACCCCACGTAACGCAGCGTCAATAATCCCCCTCATGCCCGACCCGAGAGAGACACCCGCCATGCAGCAGTTCTACCGCTTCAAGCAGCGGTACCCCGGCTGCATGCTGCTCTTCCGCATGGGCGACTTCTACGAGACCTTCGACGACGACGCCGTCCAGATCAGCAAGACCCTGGGCCTCACCCTCACGCAGCGCCAGGGCGGCATCCCCATGGCCGGCGTGCCGCACCATCAACTGGAAAACTACCTCAAGCGCCTCGTCGCCAAGGGCATCCGCGTCGCCGTCTGCGACCAGTTGATCGACGCCAGCCAGGCCAAGGGCCTCGTTCCCCGAGCCGTCACCCGCGTCATCACGCCCGGCACGCTCGTGGACGAATCGCTCCTCGAGGGCGACGCCCCCAGCGCCGTCGCGGCCGTGGTCCCGAGTGAATCCCACCCGCCCTCGCGGAGCGCAACCACCGCCTACGCCGAACCACAGACCGCACTCGCCATCGCCGATGCCTCAACCGGCGACTTCGCCGTGCTCAGCATCGCGCAGTCCGCCGTCATCGACGAGCTCGCCCGCCGCGGCGTGCGCGAAGTGCTCTTCGCGGAATCCGCCGACCCCAAGGCCGCGCCCAACCCTATCACCGGCACCGCCCGCTCCCTCAACATCGCGACGACCCCGCGTCCCGCGTGGCAGTTCCGCCCGCAGGAGAGCAAGGAAGCGCTGACACAGCACTTCAACGTCTCCACGCTCGCCGGCTTCGGGCTCAGTGGGACTGACGCAGCGACCACCGCCCTCATCGCCGCCGCCGGCGCCCTGCTGCGATACCTGCAGGAAACCCAGACCCTCTCCGCCCAGGACAAGGTGGGCATCCCCGATGGGCTCCTCACCCGCGGCAGCCTCTCCCACCTCCGGCCCCCCCGCCGTGAGGAATCCAAGGGCACACTGGTCGTCGATGCCGTGTCGCTGCGGTCGCTGGAAGTCGAACGCACGCTCCGCGGCGACGCCAACAGCACCGAGGGCACGCTCCTGAGCGTGTTCACCCAGGCGGGCGCAGGCAAGGGCGCGTGCCGCACGCCCATGGGCCGCCGCCTGCTGCGCGAATGGCTTGTCGCCCCCTCCCGCGAAATCACCGAGATCGAACTGCGTCACACCGCCGTGGCGACGCTGGTCGAGGACCGCCGCCTCGCCGACCAGTTGGGCGGCCTGCTCGCGAACATCCAGGACGTCGCCCGCATCGGCGGCCGCATCGCCCTCTCCCGCGCCACGCCCCGGGATATCGCCGCGCTGGCCGCGAGCCTATCGCAGTGCAAAGAGCTGACGGAATCGCTGACAAACACGCCCGCCCTGGCGGCCATCCGCGCAGACCTCGTCGCGGTCGCGACCAAGCTCTCGCCCATCGCCGCCGACATCCTGCGCCTGTGCGTCGAGGCGCCGCCCGCGCACCTCCGCGAGGGTGGCCTCTTCCGCGACGGTGTGGACCCCGCCCTCGACGAGGCCCGGCTGCTGCAGCGCGATGCCGGTGCCTGGCTCAGCGACTACCAGACCAAGCTCATCGCCCAGCACAACCTGCCCAACCTGAAAGTCGGCTACAACAAGGTCGCGGGCTACTTCATCGAACTGCCGGAGGCCCAGGCCCGGAGCGCCCCGCCCGAACTGAAGCGCATGCAGACGCTCCGCAACGCCGAGCGCTACACCACGCCCGAGCTCCGCGAGTTTGAGCACAAAGTCACCACCGCCGAGTCGCGCGCACTGGAGCGCGAGAAGGAACTCTTCCTGGACCTCTGCTCCCGCTGCGCCGCCCTGACGCCGGACATCCACGCGTTCGCGAGCGCCGTGGCATGCCTCGACACGCTCCTCGCCTTCGCCGACAAGGCCCGCCAACGCGCCTGGACCCGCCCGCGCATGACCGCCGAGCCCGTCCTCCGCATCCGCCAGGGCCGCCACCCCGTGCTCGACGAAGCACTCCCGGGCACGTGCGTTCCGAATGACTGTGAACTAGGGCTGGAAAGCACGAAACCGCAAAATCACGAAGTCGCGAGACTCCAACCTGAAGAATCCCCTTCCTCGCTTCCTCGCTCCATCACTCCCTCGCTCGCTCTGATCACGGGCCCCAACATGGCCGGCAAAAGCACGTACATCCGCCAGGTCGCGCTCATCACGCTGCTCGCCCACGCGGGCAGCTTCGTCCCAGCCGACGCGGCCGACATCGGCATCACCGACCGCGTCTTCACCCGCATTGGCGCCGACGACGCCCTGCACGCCGGGCAATCGACCTTCATGGTCGAAATGATCGAGACCGCCAACATCCTCCACCATGCCACGCCGCACTCGCTCGTCGTGCTCGACGAAGTCGGCCGCGGCACGAGCACGCTGGACGGCCTGAGCCTCGCGTGGGGCATCGTGGAACACCTGGCGGGAAAGAGTGGAAGAGTGACGGAGCGGCTGAGTGACGGAGGAGGGGAGCCAGTCCGGGCCTCATCCTCAGCCACTTCTGGCCCGCGAACTTTGTTCGCCACTCATTACCACGAGCTCACCGACCTTGAGGATCGCATGCCCGGCAAGGTCGCCAACCTCCACGTCGCCGTGCGAGAGTGGCCCGCGGGCGGCAAGGGCAAGTCCAAGGACGGCACCGACCAGGACGGCCACAGCGAGATCGTCTTCCTCCACCGCATCCTGCCTGGACGCACCGACCAGTCCTACGGCCTCCACGTCGCTCGCCTCGCGGGCATCCCGGCCGGAGTCATCACCCGCGCCCGCGAAGTGCTCGCCTCCCTGGCCGTGCACCACGTGGGCGACACCGCCCCCGCTCCCGCCCCCACCTCAGCCACGTCGAACGGCAAAGCCCGCCGCAAGGCCGACACCTCGCGCATCCCGGCCCCCGCCGCCGGCGACCAACTCGCGCTCTTCAAGGAATACGTCCCTCACCCCGCCGTCGAAGCCCTGCGCGAGGTCAAGCTCGACTCCATGACGCCCATGCAGGCCTTTGATGCCCTGCGCAGACTCCACGAGATGACCGAAGACACCTGAACCCCGCGCAGCCGCCTGCATCCCATCTTCCGCTACGCTTCGCGCGACCATGCCCGCCGCGAACACACACCCCGCGCTCTCCACCACCCTCGCAGGCATCCCGCTGCGCAACCCCGTCATGCTCGCCGCGGGCTGCGCTGGAACCCTTGATGAACTGAGCCAAGTCCTCGACCTCTCCCGCGTCGGCGCGCTCGTCACCAAGAGCATCACACCCCTCCCCCGCGAGGGCAACGCCCCGTGGCGAGTCGCACCGGTGGACGCAGGCATGCTTAACGCGGTGGGACTCGCCAACCCCGGCCTTGATGCCTTCCTCCGCGACTACGCGCCTCGCATTCCCGCGATGCCCCTGCCGATCATCGTGAGCGTCGCCGGCTTCAGCGTGGACGACTACGTGCAGGTGTGTGCGGGCGTGGACGCCCTCAACGCCACGAAGGAAGTGGTCCCCGCCGTCGAGCTCAACGTCAGTTGCCCCAACGTCAAGGCCGGCTGCGAGTTCGCGTTTGACACCGCTCTCCTCAGCGACCTCATCCGTGAAGTCCGCCGCGTCCTCCCCCGCACGCGCCTCTTTGTGAAACTCAGCCCCATCGCGACCGGCAAGGTCACGATGACCGACATCGCCCGCGCCGCGTGCGAGCCCGCGAACTCGCCGCCCACCGGCCCCAACAACAAGCCCGGCGCCGACGCCCTCTGCGTCGCCAACACCACGCCCGCCATGGGCGTCGATGTGCACACGCGGAAGCCCCTCCTGGGCCGCGTCACCGGCGGCTTCTCCGGCCCCGGCGTGCACCCCATGGCCGTCAAGCTCGTCCATGATGTCTACCGCTCCTTCGCAAAAGACGCCAACGTCCCCATCGTGGGCATCGGCGGCGTGATGCACTGGGAGCACGCGGCGGAGTTCATCCTCGCCGGCGCGAGCGCCATCGAGATGGGCACCGCCCTCTACGCCGACCCGCGCTCACCCTTGGGCGTCATCAAGGGTCTTGAGAAGTGGACGCGCGGACAGAACGCCTCCATCCCCCAACTCGTCGGCCAGGTGGACCTCACCGACGCCCAAACCCGCTAGCCTTCGCCATTCCTTGGGGAGGTTCCATGCGAATCCATCGTCGTGTCCTGGTCGCTTTCACCCTTGCGCTTGCCACGCTCCATGCGCAGCCCGCCCGCGCAGCGATCCCCGCGCAGCAGACTCCCGCTGCTCCAACCGACGTCTCTTCAATTCTGGACACCGTCACGAAAGATCACCCTGTCCCCGCCCTCGCCGCCGTTGTCATCGAGGGTGACCGCATCGTGATGGAAGGCGTCACCGGCGTCCGCGCCAAGGGCAGCCCCGAGAAAGCGACACTGGACGACCAGTGGCACCTGGGCTCCTGCACCAAAGCCATGACCGCCACCCTCGCCGCGATGCTTGTCGAAGCCGGCGCGATCACCTGGGACGCCACACCCGTCACGCACTTCCCGGAACTCGCCGGCAACGCCGACCCAACCTGGAAATACGCCACACTCCTGCGCCTCGTCACCAACCGCGCGGGCGCGCCCAAAGACCTCTCCCCACGCGGCCTCTGGGGCAAACTCTGGAAGAGCAACGAGACACCGCCCAACCTCCGCCGCATCCTCCTGCAAGGCGTGATCGACCACCCGACCGACTACCCGCCCGGCACCGACTACGCCTACTCCAACACCAACTTCGCCATCGCCGGCATGCTCACTGAGCGCGCCGCGCTGGAACCCTGGGAATCCCTCATCCAGCGTTCCCTGTTCAAGCCCTTGGGCATCACATCGGCGGGCTTCGGCGCACCGGGCCTCACCGGCGTCATCAGCCAGCCCCGCGGCCACCGCCCCGATGGCACGCCCCTGGAGCCCGCCCACGACGCCGACAACCCGCAGGCCATCGCCCCCGCCGGCACGGTCCACATGTCCATCCGTGACTGGGCGAAGTTCGTCGCCCTCCACCTCCAGGCCGACGAAGCCAACCCACACCGCGCCTGCCGCCTGCTCAAGCCGAACTCCTTCGACACGCTCCACACGCCGCCCGACGACCACGATTACGCCGGGGGCTGGGGCGTGTCGCAGCGCGATTGGGCCGGCGGCGACGGCAAGTGGAAGGGCCGAGTCCTGACGCACGCGGGCAGCAACACAAGCTGGTTCTGCGTCACGTGGCTCGCGCCGAACCGCAACTTTGCGGTCCTGGTCTGCACGAACATCGCCGGGGAGCACGGCCCCGCCGCGGCCGACGCCGCATCTTGGGCGCTCATCCAGACGCAGATCGAATCCCAAGACTCAAAGAAGTAACGGAATCAGGCGGAGCGAACCGCTCAAACGCCCGGACGGCCCAACGCCTCGATCGCCCGCTGCGACAACCGGTCGTGCGCCCGCATCATGTCCACGTTGAACTCGACCTCGCGTGCTGCGCTGCTCATCGCCATGAGCGCCCGCACCTCGTCCACGCCCGACTCCTCCACCGCACCCTGTCGCACCGCGCCGGTCGCACGCCCGTTCACGCCCTGCGGAGACTCAAACACGCCGTGTCCGATGGGGCGCAGCGCCGTCCCGTCCACGCTCACCACGCCGAGCCGGCCAATGACCTGCCCGCCCTGCTCGATCCGGCCGTCGGCGCTGATCTTGACCTCGCCGGACCCCTCGATCTCGATCGCCGAACCTCCGTCATCCAGCACCCGCATCCCGGTCGCCGCCATCACCAGTTCGCCGTCCGTGTTGCGCGTCATGCGCCCGTCGCGCGTCACGAGTGTCCGCGACCCGTCCGATGATTCAACGCGAAAGAACCCCTCGCCCTCGATCGCAACGTCCAGCGGCGCGCCCGTCATGCGGACCGACCCCTGGGCCATGTCCACCCGCGCCGGCAAGAGCATGGCGCCGCCACCCAGCCGACGCAGCAATTCGTCCCCGGGCACGCGCGGCAGGTTGTCCTCCTGCCCCACCGATTGCCGGAACGTCGTGGACGGGATCAGCGGCTTGAAGCCCACGCTGTCCATGTTCGCCAGGTTGTTCGTGAACACGTCCTGCCGGTGCAGGGCCGCGAACAGGCCGGAGGCGGAGAGTTGCATCCCGTAGGTCACACGCAACCCAACGCAACCCGCATGCCCACCGCCCTCAGTTCCCGCCCGAGCACGCCCCCTTGCCCTTCCCGCACGGGCAGCACCCGCCACCCCCACCCCCGCCACCCCAACTGACTCCGGTGCTCGCCGAGCCGCCTTGAGGCGCAAAGGTCGACATCTTGCGCACAAACGTGCGCCCCTTTCCATCAGGGTCCTCGACCGGCGCATCCGCCTGAGACATCGGCCGCATCAGCTCGACCACCGTTCCGTCCTGGGCTTCATACTCGTAGAGGGGCATGGCAAATCATACAGAGCCACCCCGCGCAAGAAAACGCGGGCCGGCAAGTGCCGGCCCGCGTTGCTTTGCTGTTTGTGAACACGGCTTACCAGCCGCCGCGACCGCCCGAGCCGCCGCGACCACCACCGCCGCCGCCGCCACCACCGCCACCCCAGCCGCCGCGGCCGCCACCACCGCCGCCGCCACCGCCACGGGGGCCACCCTCGCGCGGGCGAGCCTCGTTCACGGTCAGGTCGCGGCCGTCCACGTTCTTGCCGTTGAGGCCGTCGATCGCCGCCTTGGCGTGGGCCGCATCGTTGAACTCAACGAAGCCGAAGCCGCGCGGACGCCCGGTCTCGCGGTCCATCGCGAGCTGCGCGGACGCGACATCACCGAACTGGGCGAACAGGTCGCGGAGCTGGGCCTCGCTGGTCTGGAAAGAGAGATTACCGACGTAGAGCTTCATCATGAGACAATCGATCCTTTGCCCGTGGGAAGAAACAAGAGGCCAATGCTTGAACTCGGGCAGCGAGGAAGCGTCGGTCGATCCAGGAACGGTCGGTCCGACACTCGGAGCGATTCGCTGATGAACCAGGAAAGTCTACGCACCCTCCCACCAGACCGTGGAGCCCCCTACCGCTGCAGGGGGGCGGTAATGACAAACGCCGTGGACCGGCTCGCCACCCGCACACGCTTGAGCAGCGTGCAGGCCTCCAGTTCCGTGATCCCGGCGGCGATGCTCTTGGCCCCCAGGCCCGACTCAGACCCCACCCACGCGCTGATCTGGGGCGCGGTCGCCTCCACACTCCACTCGCCATGCTTGTGGATGGCGAACTCCAGCATCCCCCGCAGCGCGGCCTGAGCCGCCGGGGTGAGTTTCAGCCAAGGGGGGGTCAGCAGGAAAGCGGGGTCGAGGGTTGGCATTGGAGAGACACTGGCGTAGGCACCGGCACAAGGGACCTCACCATGTCAGGGGCGAGAGCGTTTCCGCACTGCAAACGTATCCGCGCCGACGCGCGCAGGCTCTACTATTTCCCCTTGGACCCTACCCCACCCAACCAGGACAAAGACGCCCAGCCCGGCAAGCCCTCACGCACCGTGTTTACCCGCGGCAAGTACGCCCCCCCGATGGCCGCGCCGCAGTACAACCGCGCCGGCCCGCAGAACCGCTTCTCCACCGGTGCCCCTGCGCCCAAGCCCCCGCTTGTCAAACCCCGCAAGGTCAAGAACGGCGTCAAACTGGTCGTCGGCGCGAACGGCGAGGTCGTCTCCGCCGGTGCGTGGGCGGCGCAGCGCTGGCTCCGGCTCGTGGAAATGGCCGGCGAGGGCAACGCCCTCCTCGAAGGTCTTGAGTACGCCAAGGAAGGTCAGACCAAGCGGCTCACCATCTCACCCGGCCGCATCGAGGCCAGCGTCCAAGGCCGCGCCGACAGGCCCTACACCACCTCTCTCTCTCTCGACACCATCAGCCACGAGCAATGGGACAAGGCGGTCCACTCCATGAGCGAGGGCGCGATCTACGCCGCCAAGCTCCTCGCCGCGGAGCTTCCATCCAACATCGAAGACGTCTTCGTGCCGCTGGGTCTCAAGCTCTTCCCCGCCGGGCCGCAGGATGTCCGGGCGTCCTGCACCTGCACCGACTTTGAACGCAAGGCCCGCGATGCGCGCGACACCGGCGCACCCGCGGGCTGGTGCAAACACCTCTGCTGCATCGCGTACCTCCTCGCCAGCCGCCTTGCCAGCGAGCCGTTCCTTGCCTTCGGCCTGCGGGGCATGGACACCCACGAACTCCTCGACCGCCTCCGCCAGCGCCGGCAGGTCGTGGGCGCCGCGATGGGCGCAACGCCGGTGTATCCCACGCGCGTACCAGGCGTGTCAGACGTGGACTCCGCGCCCCTCGACGCGAACCTCGCCGCTTTCTGGAAACTCGGCGACGGCGCCAAAGAACTGGACCTCTCCCCTCAACCCCCACAGGTCTCCCACCCGCTCCTCCGCCGCCTGGGCCAGAGCCCCTGGACCGGCGCAACGCCCCCCGCGAACTTCCCGCTCGTGGGCCTCTTGGCCTCGTGCTACGACGTCATAAGCGAACGGGCCCTCGCCGCGGACGCCGCCGAACCGGAAAAGCCGGCCGACGCCGACTGACCGCAGCTCTCGCATTTTTTTGTTTGACACCCCCCGACGCCGCAGTAGCATGCGCTGGACGAACCCCAGGAGGTGCCGCATGCGTCTTGACCTATCAACATTTACCACCCTCGCCTCCCTCACGCTTGCCGCCGCTGCCGGAGCAAACCCCGATGTCCGCGTCACCGTCACCGGCACCGTCGGTTCCAACGGCTTTACGAGCGGCACGTACGCCGGCGTCCCCGCCGGCGCACCGGTCACCATGACCATCGACCTTGACTCCACGGACTACCTCGACAGCCCCAACCTGCCCGGCCGCACCCGCGGCTACCGCTTCTCGGCCTCCACGTTCTCCCTCACGGTCGGCACGGTCACGCGCAGCCTCCGCACGACGCCCCCGTCCCCGGCCTACTTCGTTGTC
This sequence comes from Phycisphaerales bacterium, assembly GCA_036261855.1. Lineage (GTDB taxonomy): Bacteria > Planctomycetota > Phycisphaerae > Phycisphaerales > UBA1924 > BJHL01. Next base: position 23,238 of record DATAKA010000074.1, read on the forward strand.
CGCAACGATGACCCGCGCGCCGACGGCTTCTTCATCTCCCAAGGCACCGACATCGATACCCAGTGCCCGCTCAACATGACGCCCAACAACTACGGCATCGCGTTCAGCCGCACGTTCGGCAACATCCCGCCCGCCGGCCCGGACCCCACGCTCCAATCGGTGAACCTGCTCGGCGCGCTCGGCTCCTGGGGCTTCGACAACATCTCCTCGTACAACTTCACCATCGAACTCAACGAGCTCGTCACCCCGCTCATCCTCGACTACGCGACCATCACCATCAGCCCCATCGGCCCCACCTGCGACACCATCGACTTCAACGCCGACGGCCTCTTCCCCGACACGCAGGACATCACGGACTTCCTCACGGTCTTCGCCGGCGGACCCTGCACCAACGACCCCAACTGCGGCGACATCGACTTCAACAACGATGGGCTCCTCCCGGACACGCTCGATATCGAGTCGTTCCTCACCGTCTTCAGCGGCGGTGGCTGCGTGTAAGTACTCCACGAGCCTTGGGCGACACTCATGCGGGTGGTGTCTCTGATGTGATAACCCGTCATGGACCACACGAAATCCACTGATTTGCGACTGGCTCCATGCCATGTGGTTGCTGACGGCGGCGCATCTTGTAAACTTGGACCGGTGCCGCGTGTGGGGCACCAGCATGGGGAATCTCCTGCACAAACTCGTAACCGGGTCCTCGCTCGCCTGCGCGATCGCCGCGCTTTCCCCCTGCGCCGTCGCGCAGTGCCCCCGCGAGTGGACGAACTCCATCGGCACGCCGGGAGTCAACCGCTTCGTGGGTGCCCTGACCACGGTGGACCCCGACGGCCCCGGTGCGCAGCCGCCACTCCTGGCCGTCGCCGGAGACTTCACACTCGCGGGCGGCGGGCCGGCCAGCCGCGTCGCGCAGTACGACCCCGGTTCTGGCTCCTGGACCTCTCTCGGCAGTGGTGTGGGCGGATTCACCCACCCATTCGTCTTCGCGCTCGCCCCGACGCCGGCGGGCGGCCTGTTCGTCGGCGGCTTCTTCCTCACCGCCGGCGGCGCGCCAGCCCCGTACGTCGCCCACTGGGATGGGTCCGCTTGGTCGCCGCTGGGCGCAGGCCTCGATGGCTACGTCAACGCGCTCACGCTCCTGCCCGACGGCGACCTCGTCGCGGGCGGCGTCTTCTCCAACGCTGGCGGAAGCCCCGCCGCGTTCATCGCCCGCTGGGACGGCGCGCTGTGGCACCCGATGGGGAACGGAGTTGACGGCCCGGTGATGGCACTCGCAACGGCACCCAACGGAGATGTCATCGTCGGCGGCAGTTTCCAGAACGCGGGCGGCAACCCAACCGCGGGCGTGGCCCGGTGGGACGGCGCGGTCTGGCTGCCCATGGGCGTCGGGATGGACGGCTCCGTCAATGCGCTCGCTGTTTCCCCGGCCGGCGATGTGCTCGCGGGCGGCTACTTCCAGACGACGGGCTCGAACACCCTGAACCACATCGCCCGATGGGATGGCAGCACCTGGCAGCCGCTGGGAACGGGCACCAACGCCGCGGTGCTCTCGATCGCGGCCACAGGCACGGACGTCTATGCGGCGGGGCTGTTCACCAGCGCGGGCGGCGCCCCCGCCGGCCGCATCGCCCGGTGGGACGGCGCGGCGTGGCACGCGCTGGACACCGGGCTGGACGGCGATGCCCGCGCGGTGGCGGCCATGCCCGATGGGCGGGTTTTCACGGGTGGCTTCTTTTCCAGCGCGGGCGGCTTGCCCGCCGGGCGCATCGCCGAGTGGAGCGAAGGCACGCCCGCGGCCATCATCACAAGCCCGTCAGACGCCTCCGTGTGCGCGGGAGGAGTCGCGAGCTTCACCGTTGCCGGCAGCGGCAGCGCGCCGCTCGCATACCAGTGGCAGTACCTGCTGGGCACGGACTGGACCGACATCACCAGCGGCCCAATCCCGGCCCTCGGCACCGCATCCGGCGCCGCGACCACCACCCTCAGCGTGAGCGACCCCATCGACGGCGCCCAGGTCCGCGCCCGCGTCTCCAATCTCTGCGCCAGCGTGGACAGCACGCCCGCGACCCTCACGGTGCCCGTCCCGTGCTGCGACTCCATCGATATCAACGGCGACAGCCTCCTGCCGGACATCGTCGATCTCTTTGACTTCCTGTCGATCTTCAGCGGCGGGCCCTGCAGCACCGGATCCTGCGGTGACATCGACTTCAACAACGACGGCTCGTTCCCCGATACCGCCGACATCGATTCGCTCCTCAGCGTGTTCAGCGGCGGGGCGTGCCTCTGAGAAGAGTGACGGAGTGACAAAGTGACCGAGTGACGGAGCGGTAGAACCTGACGTGGTTCCGATGCTCCGTCACTTTGTCACTCCGTCACTTCCCCACTCACGTCCCCCGCATCTCCTGCTCCACGGTCCACCGCATCTCCGGCTGGCGGCAGTCGATGTGCACCGCGAAGAAGCCCGGCTTGCCGCCGGGCGTGTGCGGGTCCGCGGCGTGGATCAGCGGCCAGATGATCCGCCGGTCCGTTTCAGGCAGCGGCAGCTTGTTGATCTCGTCCCACGTGAACCAGTCAAGCCGCCCCTCGCGCATGTCGTGGGGTTCCAGCCACGTGTCGCCCAGCACGCGGTACACGAACATGAGCCAGTGCCCCTTGCCCTCGTACGCCTGCTCACTCACCATGCCGATGAGGTGGAAGCGGGCGAGGGGGATATCAAGACCCGCCTCCTCCATCACCTCGCGCTGCGCACACTGCGCCGGGCTCTCGCCCAGCGCGACGTCCAGTTTCCCGCCGATGGGGCTGCACAGGCCCTTGTTGGGCTCCTTGAGACGGCGCAGCAGCAGCACCCGCCCGTCCTTGTCGCGGAGGTCGCACAGGCAGGCCAGTCGGTACGGGAGATTCGCGGAAGAGCCGAAAGCGGACATGCGACAGGACCGTATGTCATCCGCGCCGACGACGGAACACCGCAAGCCCCGCAACAGCGCACGCCCCCACCACCCCCGGCGCGGGCACCAGGGTGATCACCCGGATGTCGTCCGTCGCCGAAGTGGTGTTGAACTGGAACCCCACGCGGAACGTCGAGACACTGAGGAAAAAGAACTCGTTGGACACAACCTCCATGCCGCGGGCCACATTGTCGGCGTACACCGTGCCGGGAGTACCGACCCAGTCCGAGGCGTTGAGCTCCGGACGCAGCACGATGACGCCGATCACCGGCTGATCAAAGTCCATGAAACCCTGATAGAACCCCGCGGCGCTCCCCACCGGGTCGGAATACAAGTAGTGACTCGAGACCACCGTGCCAGCGGGGATCACGCCCGGCGTGAGCGACCCCACACTCGCATACATCCCGGGCACCGTCGCGTTCACCGCCAGCGGCGCCGTGAGCGTGAACGTCGAAACCTCGTTCCAGCACGGCGCGACGGTGTTGCTCTCCATGGCCCCGAGCGCACTCGACGCCGGAGCCCCGATGAGCACCGCGTCCCCTCCCGTGGCGACGATCGAGGCGTGTGCACCGGCGGACACGAGCGCAATCGCGCCCACGAACGTGGTCAGACGGATCATGGTGGTCCTCTCTCTCTCGACTCAAGAACCGCGGGCGGCGGAGCCCGTCACGACCAGTCTAACGCATCCACGCCCGCCGCAATGCACAAAAACACCGATCTCCGCGGCCCATCGTTACAGGACCACGCTACGCTCGCGCATGCCGGACCACCAAACAGGTCACAAGTGGGGCAGGACCAGGGTCAAGATCTGCGGCGTGCGCGACGTCGAAACCGCCGTCGCCGCCGCCGAAGCAGGCGCGGACGCGATCGGCCTGGTCTTCGTGGACGACTCCCCCCGCTTCATCGAGCCCGACGACGCCTTCGAGGTCATGAGCGCCCTCCCCCCCTTCGTCGCCAGCGTTGGCGTCTTCAAGGACACCGACGTCGACGCCTTCGCCGACATCGAGGCCCTCTGCCCAACGCAATACACCCAGTTCCACGGCGACGAGGACGTCGCCACCGTCAAGGGCTGCGGGCCCGACGTCATCAAGGCCGTGAAGTTTGACCCACAGACCATCGCCCGCGAACTCCTCAAGTGGGCAAGCCTCGACGAGGTCTGCGCAGTCCTGGTGGACGCCCCCACCCCGGGCGCCGGCCTCACCTTCGACTGGCGCGAACTCGAGCCGCACATGGGCCTCATCAACAAACCCATCATCCTCGCCGGCGGCCTCACCCCCGACAACGTCGCCGACGCCGTCCGCATCCTCCGCCCGTACGCGGTGGACGTGAGCAGCGGCGTGGAGAAAGAGCGGGGCGTCAAGGATCTTGGCAAGGTCCGGGCCTTCTGCCAGGCCGCGCACGGCTAGCACGCCTCGCAGTGCAGCACTCCGTCACTCGCCGGGTGACGCCACCTGCTCCACGATCGCCGCGGCCGGCAACGTCGCATCCACCACCCGGTCCGCCAGACGTGCGTAGAGCGGGTCCCGCCGCTGAAACAGCACCGCAGCCTCTTCCACCGCCCCCGCACCCGTCAGCGACGGCCGCGACGCGTGCCCACCCGCACGCATCCGCTCCGTGAGCACCTCCGGCGAAGCCCGCAGGTACACCACCACCGCGGCCCGGCGCGCCTGCGCATCCATGATCATCGCCGCCGCGCCCGGCGCCGTTGGCGTGCCGCCGCCGAGGGCAACCACCATCGGCGCACCCGCCTCCAATACCCCCCGCAGCGCCTTCACCTCCGCCGCCCGGAACTCCGGCTCGCCCAGCGACCGGAGCGCCTCGCCCGCGGTGGCGCACCCCGCCGCCGCCGCGGTCCGGTCATCCAGATCGACAAACGGGCACCCGAGCCGCTGCGCCAGCAGCGGCCCCACCGTCGTCTTCCCTGAACACCGCAGACCGATGAGCAGCACGTGCATGCGGGAGGGTAGTTGCAGATGGGCGCCGCCAAAGAAATAGGCCGCCCGAAGGCGGCCCGCGTGCTCAACCTGGTACTTGGTCGCCGAAGACTCTCACGCCCGGCTCTGGTACGACCCATCCGCCGTGCTGATCCGCAGCGTCTCGCCCGACTTGATGAACGCCGGCACACGGACCATGAGGCCCGTCTCCATCTCCGCGTCCTTCGTCTGGTTGGTCACCGTCGCGCCCTTCACTTCGGGCGGGCAGTCCTTCACCGTCAGCTCCACAGCGCCGGGCAGCTCGATCAGGATCGGGTTGCCGTCGTGCAGCAGCACCTGGGTCTTCGCGTTGGGCCGCAGGAACTTGAGGGCGTTGCCCAGCACGCTCTCGCTCATCGCGTACTGCTCGAACGACTCGGTGTCCATGAACGTCGCGCCGGTGTTGTCGGAGTACAGGTACTCCATCTCGCGCCGGTCCAGGTCGATGACCTCGATGTCGTCACTGGGCTTGAACCGCTTCTCCAGCGTCTGCGCCTTGAGAACGTCCTTGATGGTGAGCTGCACGAACGCGCGCAGGTTGCCGGGGGTGCGGTGCTCGATGCCCGTCACGACAAAGAGCTTGCCGTCGACACGGACACCCATACCGGGGCTGAGGCTGCTGGCTTGCATGAAGCGGAATCTCCAAAGAGGTCACGGGGCGGGAGGGGGCGATAGTAGGAAACACGCCTGCGCCGGGCGAACCCGGGAGGGGCCTGTTGGGGGCATTCGGGCGTCAATTCCCGTCACTTCCCGTCAAAATGAAGAACGGCACACGAGGCGGGGGGCCTGCGCGTGCCGTTGAGGGGGGCATTGGGCCGGCAAACTCAGCCCACGAGGTTCAAGGTCGTACCGGTCTGAACCGTGCCGGTTGCAGGCGTCGGGGTGGGAGGCGGGGTCGGAGTAGGCGTGGGAGTCGGCGTGGGGGTCGGCGTGGGGGTCGGGGCAGGTGCGGGCTCTGTCGGCGTCTCCGCGGCCGGCACCATGCCCGCAAACCGCTCGGCAAGCGACCACGCCCGTTCGGCGCGTTTCAGGAACTTCTCCGCGCGGCCGTCATTGCAGGTGCAGTCGTCGTCCAGCAGCTTCTGAGCGCGGGCCTCGAGCCGCTCCGCGCGGGCCGCGAACTTCTCCGCCAGCCGCATCGCACGCTCGGGGTCAACCTGCCAGCCGTCCTTGCCCGAGTGCTCCGCGCCGCGGCTGCCCTTGCTGCGCTCGCAAGCGTTCCGGGCCTCGTGGGAAATCTCGCAGCAGTCGTTGCCGCGCTGCGGGCCAGGTGTGGGGGCAGGCGTCGGCGCAGGGGCGGGGACGGGCGTCGCCGTGTCAGTCGCCACCGGCGTGGTCGCCGTCGGCGTCACCGCGGGCGTGGGCGCAGAGGCGGTCGGCGTGGTGGTCGTGGGTGTCGTGCTCGTGGAAGGAGCCGCGGTCGTCGAGGCGGTGGACGTCTCCGCGCCTGCGAGCCGCGTCTGCGCGGTCATGCGGGACTGGAGCGCCGAGAAAATGAGGCCCTGCAACGATGAAACGTTCTGGATCATGCCCGCCGACATCGGCGGCAAGGCATGACGCCTGAAGCGCGTGTGCCGACATATCCGCAATATCCCGCGCAGGTTCCGCGCAGAACGGGCGATAACGCGCCGCCGAGTCCACGGGGACTCACTCCCCGCGCACCGTCCGCTGCTCAATGCGCTTCACGCTCGACGTGCACACAACCTTGTTCACGAAGTTCCCCGGCGTATGCACATCATCGGGCCCGATCGCGCCCACCGGCACCAGCTCATCCACCTCGGCGATACACACATGCGCCGCCGTCGCCATCATCGGGTTGAAGTTCCGCGCCGTCGCGTGGTACCGCAGGTTGCCGAACCCGTCACCACGCTGCGCCTTCACCAGCGCCAGATCGGCGAACAACCCCGTCTCCATCACGTACGGCCGTGCCGATCCGCTCTGCGTTCCCTTGTCCTTATCCGCCTTCACCTCGCGCCCGGCATACCCGCGTCCCGGCACCGTGCAGCCGCACACGCCGTCACCGGGCCGGAAGAACTCGCGGCTCTCCTTCCCGTCCGCCACGATCGTCCCCGCGCCCGTCGCGGTGTAGAACGCCGGGATGCCCGCCCCGCCCGCGCGGATGCGCTCCGCCAGCGTCCCCTGCGGGTTGAACTCCACCTCGAGCTCGCCGCTGATGTACTGCTTCTCAAATGTCGCGTTCTCGCCGACGTACGACGAGATCATCTTGCGGATCTGCCGCGTCTGGAGAAGTAGCCCAAGCCCCCAGTCGTCCACGCCCGCGTTGTTGCTGATGCACGTCAGCCCCTTCACGCCCGTGTCGCGCAGCGCGACGATGAGCTGCTCGGGGATGCCGCAGAGGCCAAAGCCCCCCACCATCACCGTCATCCCGTCACGGATGTGCCCCTGGGCCTTGAGTTCGGCGAAGATCGCGCCGGCGGAGTCTGCAACTTTCGTGGACATGCCCGCAGGGTAGCGGCAGCAAGGCCGGTTTGGGTGGTTTCCCACCTCTTTGACCCACCCCCACACCCCCACTACCTTTGGCCCTTGCACGCGGCACACGCCGCAGGGAGCAGCGCATGTCCAAGCCCGCCAAGCCCGCGAAGAAGCCCGCCAAGCCGGCCCCGAAGGCCAAGGCCCCGGCGCCAAAGGCCGCCGCTCCCAAGCCCAGCGCCAAGAAAACACCACCATCTGTGAAGAACCAAACCAAGCCCGCCGTCAAAGCCGTAGAGAAGCCCAAACCCGCGCCGGCCACCAAGCCCGCAGCCAAAGCACCAGACAAGGCGCCAGCGCCCAAGTCCGCGGCCCCCGCCAAGCCCGCCTCAAAGGTGGTTGAGGTAAAGAAGGGTGCCCCCGCGCCCGCCGCCAAGGCCGCCGCGCCCGCGAAGCCCTCCTCGCCCGCCAAGAAGGTCAAGCCGCCATCGGCACCCATCCCGCTCCCCCCGGGCGTCGGACGCCTGATGGACAGCAAGATGGTCCGCAAGCCCCTCATCGCCAGCGGCCCCAAGGCCGCGCACACCCGCCCCCTCGGCCAGCACGGCGGCTATGCGCCCGAGGTCGCCCTCCCCCTCGCCAAGACCCCCTTCAACGCCGAAGAGCTCGACGCGTTCAAGCAGCTCCTCCTGAAGAAGCGCGCGGAACTCATCACCGATGTCAAGGGCATGGAGACCCAGGCCCTCCAGGGCCAGTCCGGCTCGCTCTCCAACATGCCCAGCCACCTGGCCGAGCAGGGCAGCGAGGCGTACGACCAGTCCCTCTCCCTCGACCTCGCCGCCGCGGACCGCCGCATCATCAAGGAAATCGACGCAGCGCTCCAGCGCATCGCCGACGGCACCTTCGGCATCTGCGAGCACACCGGCAAGCCCATCAAGCTCGAACGCCTGAAGGAACTGCCCTGGGCCCGCTACTCCATCGAGGCCGCCCGCGAGATCGAACGCCAGGCCATGCGGGGCTGATCCAGCCCTGACGCCGCAGAGGGGCCGACGTGACGACACCACACCTCCCGGAGCACACGCACTCAGCGCCCACGCCCGCCGCGATGCGTGTCCCCGCGCCCGCGCCCAGGGAATCCGCACCCCCCGCCGCCGCGCCGCAGCTCCCCACCTTCTTCTCCGGCAGCGCCTGGGCCACCCTCATCATCTCCATGCTCCTCTCGGTCGCTGTGGACCTCGCGACCAAGGCCTGGGCGTTCCGCTCACTCGCGTCCTCGCCCGTCCGCATCCACCGCGACGACGTCATCGCCGCCAAGAACCAGCTCTGGATGCTGGTGCCCGACCACACAACAAAGACCATCATCCCGCAGATCCTGGACTTCAAGCTCGTCCTGAACCCCGGCGCCGTCTTCGGCATCGGCGCGGGCAAACGCTGGTTCTTCGTCGTCTTCACGGTCGTCGCCATCGGCGTCGGCCTCTGGATGTTCGCGACGTGGACCCGCGCCAAGGACCGCCTCAGCCACGCCGCCATCGGCCTCATCCTGGGCGGCGGCCTGGGCAACCTCTACGACCGCCTCATGTTCGCCTGCGTGCGCGACTTCATCCACCCGTTGCCCGACGTCAAGCTCCCCTTCGGCTGGAGCTGGCCCTGGGGCGGCCGCGACATCTGGCCCTACGTGAGCAACGTCGCCGACGCCCTGCTCATCGTCGGCGTCGCCATCCTCGCCTGGAAAGCCCTCCGCCACGATACCAAAACGAAGCCCGACGCGACCAGTCCCGCCTGAGGCCTGTATTCGTGCTTCGTTCTTCGCTTTGAGCTTTGAGCTTTAAGCTTTGAGCTTTGAGCTTTGAGCTTTGAGCTTTGAGCTTTGAATTCTCTTCACGCCCTCGCCTTCAGCGCATCCATCACGTCCCGCACCTCCGCCGCCATCCGCGTGTTCGGGAACTGCGCCACGATCTGCTCGCCGACGCTCACCGCCTCGGGCCACCGCTTCGCCTGCACCGCAGCCTTGAACTGCTCCCCCATCGCGTCCCGCGTCTTCGCGATGACGCCCCGCGCGATCTCCCGCAGCGGGCCCGCCTCCTCCGGCGTCAGGTACTGATCAAGCTCCGCGAGGATGCCCATCGCCGCCTCGGCCCGCCCCTCGTTCGCCGCGGCCATAAAACGACTCTCCAACTCCTGCTTGGTCGCAATCCGCGCCCCATCCGCCGCGGGCACCGTGATCTCCGGAACCTCCACAGGCTCGGCCACGGCTGCCGGCCGCTCCGCCGGCACGACCAGCGGCACCGCGACAGCCGCCTGCACGCCGCGCCCCTCACGCGCACCCCGAATCCGCTCGCGCAGCGCCGCCGCCTCAACCGTGTACCCGAGGCGCGACTCCAGCTCCTTCACCAGCACCGCCGCCGCGTCCCACTGCCCCTCCGCGATGTCCTCCTCGATCGCCTGCAACAGCAGGTCCCGCTCCTGCTTGCGGAACAGCACCCTCCGCGCATCGTGTGACAGCGCACTATGCGCGGCCATCTCCCGCACCGTGTCCGAGAGTTCCTCGACTTTGTCCACAAGGCCCGCGATCGCGCCAGCGTCGTCCACGCCAGTCCCCCCACCGCCCCCCGGCCGCCCCGCGACCACGATGATCACGCCCGACCCCACGAGGATGATCACCGCCCCCAGCAACGCCTCCGCCGGGTGCCCGCGCTGCGCCATCACCACGCACGCCGCGATCGCGCACGTGAACAAGCCGCCCACAAGAAGGACGAGCCACAATGGAAACTCCGGCCGGCGCGCCATGCCTGCTCCTCTTCGTTCGAGGGACACCGATTGTTGCAGCATACCACACCCGTCAAATGGC